>NZ_FNVI01000049.1:0-22566 GCF_900107945.1 Methylobacterium sp. 190mf
CGTTAAACACGCCAGCGCCTATGGTACTGTGTCTCAAGACACGGGAGAGTCGGTCGCCGCCAGACCCGCCCATCGCAATACACACACCTTCCCTCAGCACGAACCGCGACGCCGCCGGGCCGCTCTCTCCGAGAGCGGCCCGGCGGCGTTTCGCTGTTGGCCAGCCCGCCGCGGCCGCCTTACCGCGAAGTCATCTTCCCGCGAGCATCCCGTAACCGCTCCCGCGCCACCATCCTCGAACCGCGCGTGGCCCATCGCCGACGCGGACGAAGCCGGTGACGGATCTCGCGCCCTCCGAGTCCTCCGCGCGCCGCTTCGGGACGGGTCGAGGTCCGCGGCCTCGGCCCGTCCATCACGACGGGGGAGGGGAGCGGCTTGACCATGTTGATGGAGATACGTTCCCCCGACCCGCGCGGCGCGCTATGGAACGGGGCCATGCGACTGCTGATCATCGAGGACGACCGCGAGGCGGCCGCCTATCTCGTCAAGGCGTTCCGCGAGACCGGACACGTGGCCGACAGCGCGCATGACGGCCTCGACGGGTACGCGCTCGCTCGGGAGGGCGACTACGACGTGCTGATCGTCGACCGGATGCTGCCGAAGCTCGACGGGCTGTCGCTGATCCGGTCGCTGCGCGAGCAGAACGTCGCGACCCCGACCCTGATCCTGTCGGCGCTGGGTCAGGTCGACGACCGCGTGAAGGGCCTGCGCGCCGGCGGCGACGACTACCTGCCGAAGCCCTACGCGTTCTCCGAACTCCTGGCGCGCACCGAGGCGCTGGCCCGGCGGCAGGTCGGATCCGGCGCCGCGGAGGAGACGCGCTACCGGATCGGTGACCTGGAACTCGACCGGCTCTCGCACCGGGTGACCCGGGCCGGCCGCGAGATCCCGCTGCAGCCGCGCGAGTTCCGGCTCCTCGAGTACCTGATGCGGCACGCCGGACAGGTCGTGACGCGCACCATGCTGCTCGAGCATGTCTGGGACTACCACTTCGATCCACAGACCAACGTCATCGACGTCCACGTCTCGCGCCTGCGCAGCAAGCTCGACAAGGGCTTCGCGTCGCCGATCATCCACACGGTTCGGGGCGCCGGCTACGTGCTGCGCTACGACGAGGGCGCGGCCGGGTGAGCGAGGTTTGGACCGACGCGCCGATCGCCCGCGAGACCGCGGCGGCGCGTTTCCAGAAGCTGTTCCGCACCACCGCGTTCAAGCTGTCGCTGGCCTACCTCGCGATCTTCGCCCTCTGCGCCTTCCTGGCGCTCGGCTACGTCGCGTGGAACGCCCGCGCGGTGCTCGACGACCAGATCGTCTCCACGATCGACGCCGAGATCAACGGGCTGTCGGAACAGTACAATGCCGGCGGCCTGCGGCGGCTGATCACCGTGGTGGAACGGCGCTCTCGCGAGCCCGGCGCCTCGCTCTACCTCGTGACCACGGCCGGCGGCGATCATGTCGTCGGCAATGTCGGCTACGTGCCCGCCGCCGTGCTGGCGACGCCGGGCCAGAGCGAGACGCGCTACGGCCGCAACGACGCGGATGCCGAGGCGCACCGGGCGATCGTTCGGGTCTTCACCCTTCCGGGCGGGTTCCGCCTGCTCGTCGGGCGCGACACCGAGGAGCGCGACCGGCTGCGGGCGGTGATCGGGCGCGCCTTCATCACCTCGCTCGCCGCCGTCGTGATCCTCGGGGTGATCGGGGGCTGGCTCGCAGCGAGCCGGGTGCTGCGCCGCGTCGATGCCATGACCCAGACCACCCGCGCGATCATGGCCGGCGATCTCGACGACCGGCTCCACGTGGCCGGGAACGGCGACGAACTCGACCGTCTCGCATCGAGCCTCAACCAGATGCTGGAGCGCATCGGCGAGCTGATGCGCGGCATGCGCGAGGTTTCCGACAACATCGCCCACGACCTCAAGACGCCGCTGACCCGCCTGCGCAACCGTGCCGACGAGGCCCTGCGCCGCGCCTCCACGCCGGAGGAGCTGCGCGCGGCGCTGGAAGCCGTGATCGAGGAGGGCGACGGGCTGATCCGGGTGTTCAACGCCCTCCTGATGATCGCGCGGCTCGAGGCCGGGTCAGCCCGGGAAATCCTCGTGCCGCTGGATCTGGGCCAGACGATCCGGAGCGTCGGTGACTTGTACGAGGCGCTCGCCGAGGATCAGGGGCTGACGCTCGCCGTGCACGCGCAGGACGGGCTCACCATCGCGGGCAACCGCGAGCTTATCGGTCAGGCCCTCGCCAATCTCATCGACAACGCCCTGAAATACGGGGCCGAATCCGAGGGGGCGGAGACCAGCGTGACGCTCGAGGCGTGGCGCGACGGCGAGTCGATCCGCCTCGCCGTCTCCGATCACGGCCCGGGCATTCCGGAGGCGGAACGGGCCCGCGTGCTCGACCGGTTCGTGCGCCTCGAGGACGCCCGTTCGCGGCCCGGCTTCGGGCTGGGCCTCAGCCTCGTCAACGCCGTCGTGCGCCTGCACCACGGGAGCCTGCGGCTCGCCGATAACGGGCCCGGCCTGCGGGTCGAGATCGCGTTCCCGGCCACGCCGCGCCCGCAGTCGGCCGCCGGTGACATCGTGCCCGCACCGCCTCCGGGCGACCCTGTGCCGGCATCCCCTTCCCGCGCTACTTAGGTCGCGACCTGTCCCACCGCGAGCGCGCCGTCCCCGACCGTTCGGCCGGGCGCCCGCGTCCCAGGAGGCTCCATGACTCTCAAGACCAAGACCGCCCTCGTCACCGGCTCGACCAGCGGCATCGGGCTCGCCATCGCGCGCGCCTTCGCGGCGGAGGGGGCCAACGTCGTCCTCAACGGGTTCGGGGACGCGACCGCCATCGAGGAGACGCGGGCCGGGATCGAGAGCGCCTACGGGGTCAAGGCCCGCTACTCGGCCGCCGACATGAGCCAGCCCGACGCGATCGCCGCCATGGTGCGCGAGGCGGAGGAGACCTTCGGGGCCGTCGACGTGCTGGTCAACAATGCCGGGATCCAGTTCGTCTCGCCGATCGAGGAGTTCCCGGCCGAGAAGTGGGAGCAGATCATCGCGATCAACCTGTCCTCGGCCTTCCACACGATGCACGCGGCGATCCCCGGGATGAAGGCCCGGAGCTGGGGCCGGATCATCAACACGGCCTCGGCCCACTCGCTGGTGGCCTCGCCGTTCAAGTCGGCCTACGTGGCGGCCAAGCACGGGATCGCGGGCCTGAGCAAGACGGCGGCTCTGGAACTCGCGCCCCACAAGATCACGGTGAACTGCATCTCGCCGGGCTATGTCTGGACGCCGCTCGTGGAGGCGCAGATCCCCGACACGATGAAGGCCCGCGGCCTCACCAAGGAGCAGGTGATCGAGGACGTGATGCTGAAGGCGCAGCCGACCAAGGAGTTCGTGACCGTCGACCAGGTGGCCGCGCTGGCGGTGTTCCTGTGCTCCGACGCGGCGAGCCAGATCACCGGCGCCAACATCAGCATGGACGGGGGCTGGACCGCGCAGTAGCGCGCCCGGCCTCGACAGGCGCGCCTCGTACAAGGGTCGGCCCCGCCCGCGCCCGGGCGGGGCCGCTCCCGGTCAGCGGCGGCCGTGGACCAGCAGGGCGAGGCCGTAGCCCACCGCGCCCGCGATCAGCAGCGCGACCAGGGGATTCTCCTCCACCCGGGCGCCGACCGCGCTGCGCCCGTCGCGCAGGTACGAGCCGCCCCGCTGGTAAACGTCCTCCGCGACGTCGCCGGCGCGCTCGTAGGCGTCGCTCGCGTAGTCACCGGCGCGGTCGGCGATGTCCCGGGCCCTGTCCTTCACCTGACCGTAGACGTTCTGCGCCTGGCCCTGGGCCTCGCGGAAACGTCCCTCGACCGAGTCGCGGTTCGAGCCGGCGAGATCGCCGGCCGCGCCCTGAACCTTGCCGACGGCCTCCTTGGCGCCGCCGACGATCCGATCCGTATCCACCATGGCACTCTCCTGGACGTGAGCGCGGCGTCGCGACACGGGCGCCGCTCGTTACGCCGTCGTCCACCGAACGCGCGAGATGGCGTTTGTGCCCCCGATCACCGCGAAATTGTGCGCCTTCGGCCTGCGCGGCGGCCGGGACCGGTCAGAGCCCGATCAACTCGGCGATGGCCGCCGCGCCGGCCGCCGGGGAGATCTCACCCCGGGCGACGCCGGCCTCCGCCTCGGCCGTGCGGCGGCGGACCTCCGGGGAGCCGACGAGGCGCTGGTGCAGGCGCTCGTCGACGAGCGCCCACATCCACTTGACGTCCTGGGTCCGGCGCTTCGCCTGGATCTCGCCGGTGGCCGTGAGCTTCTCCCGGTGATCGACGATCTTCGCCCAGAGCGCGTCGAGACGCAGGTTGTGGAAGCCCGAGATCGTCACGACCGGTGGCGTCCAGGTGGCCGAGGCTGGGGTGAGGATGTGCAGCGCCGCCCGGTACTCCGACGCCGCCGCGTTGGCGCGCTGCTCGGCTTCGCCCGCATCGGCCTTGTTGACCGCGATCATGTCGGCGAGTTCGAGGATGCCTTTCTTGATCCCCTGCAGTTCGTCGCCTGCCCCGGGCAGCATCAGCACGAGGAAGAAGTCGGTCAGGTCGGCCACCGCCGTCTCCGACTGGCCGACGCCGACCGTCTCGACGAGGATCACGTCGAACCCCGCGGCTTCGCAGAGCAGCATGGTCTCGCGGGTCTTGGCCGCGACGCCGCCGAGCGTGCCCGAGGAGGGGGAGGGGCGGATGAAGGCCTTGGGATCGTGCGACAGCCGCGCCATCCGGGTCTTGTCGCCCAGGATCGAGCCGCCGGTCCTGGAGGAGGACGGGTCGACCGCGAGCACCGCCACCTTGTGACCGGCCTCCGTGAGGTTCGAGCCGAGGGCGTCGATGGTGGTCGACTTGCCGACGCCGGGGACGCCGGTGATGCCGACGCGGATCGCCCGGCCGGTCTCGGGCAGGACCGAGTCGATCAGGTTCGCCGCCAGCGCCCGGTGATCGGCGCGCTTGGACTCGGCCAGCGTGATGGCCCGGGCCAGAGCGGCGCGGTCGCCGCGCAGCAGGCGCTCGCGGAGACTCTCGATGTCGGTGGACGGCGTCATGCTCCCTTCATGGCCGCGGCGACGGCCGCCGTCGAGAGGGAGAGCGTCGGGGTCGGGGGATGGCCGGCCTGTGTCCCGCCCACCACAAGCCCGGCCGTGCCCGCTATTCACGCCGCGTCGCGTCGCTCGTGCCCCGCGATGGTCACGATCCTGGGCAACGGAAGGCGTCCCGCCCGAGCGTAACCGGATCATGTCGAGCCAGATCGTCTCACGCCGCATCCTTCTTCGCTTCGGAGCGCTCGCGGGCGCCGCGGGCCTCGCCCCGTCGCTCGGCGCCTGCGTCACCGACGACCTCGGGTCCGGGGCGGCGCTGCCCGAGAAGCAGTCGGCCCTCGACGTCATGCCGGTGCTGCTGGTCGCCACGACCCGCAAGCCCGTGGGCAACCCGCCCCGGCCGCCGTATTTCAGCAGCGACCGCGGCCGCGGCCTGAGCTTCGCCGAGGTGCGCCTGTCACCGCCCGACCGCTCGCTGCTCGGCAAGGTCTCGTCCGTCATCACCGGCGACTGGACCATCGGCGCGGTTCCGAAATCCGAATCCGGACCGGGCGCCGCCGAGGCCTTCGCCCAGGCGGCCCTCGGACGCGACGTGCTGATCTACGTCCACGGCTACCGCGAATCGTTCGAATCGGCCGCGGTCAGCGCCGCCCGGCTCTCGGACGGGATCCGGTTCCGCGGCGTCTCCGGCCTGTTCACGTGGCCGTCGGCGGCCGCGACCCTCGACTACAATTACGATCGCGAGAGCGCCCTCTGGTCGCGCGACGCCTTCGAGGACCTGCTGAAGGCGCTCGCCGCCTCGCCCAGCGGCGGCCGCATCAACATCGTCGCGCACTCGATGGGCACGCTCCTGACCCTCGAGACCCTGCGGATGCTCCGCGCCGAGGCGGGCGAGGCGGCGATGTCGCGGATCGGCGCCGTGGTGCTGGCCGCCCCCGACATCGACTTCGACCTGTTCTCCAACGGCGTCGCCCGCATGGGACCCGACGTCTCGAAGATCACGGTGATCTCCTCGACCAACGACCGGGCGCTCGAGCTCTCCGCCGCGCTGGCGGGGGGCGTGCGCGCCGGTGCCGCCGATCGCGCCAAGCTCGAGGCGCTCGGCGTGCGCGTCGCCGACGCCTCCGATTACGGCGGCGGCCTGATCAACCACGACCTGTTCCTCTCGAACCCGGACGTCCAGGGCGTGGTCAAGCGCGCCATCGCCCGCGGCGCCGGCGTCTGACGCTCACCCGGTCCGTGTCGCCATGCTCTGCGGCGGCAAGGGCTCCTCCGGCAGGACCGGCGCGTCGCCCGAGGCGTCCAGGTGGTCGATCCGGTCGGCCCAGACCCGGAAGCCCACCAGGGGATTCGGTCCGAACGTGTGGGTCAGCGGCACGTCCGCGGCGTCCCGGCCGTACGCGACCATGACCCGGCCGATCCGCGGGCTGTTGTTGCGCGGGTCGAACACGTGCCAGGCGCCGCCGAGGTAGACCTCCATCCAGGCCGCGAAGTCGCCCGCCGGGTGCGGCTCGGGCTCGCCGATGAAGCTGATATAGCCGGTGCAGTACCGGGTCGGGATGTTCAGGGCGCGGCAGAACGCGACGGCCAGGTGGGTGAAGTCCCGGCAGACGCCGCGCCCGCCCGCGTAGGCGTCCGCGGCCGTGCGGTCGCGATGGGCGAACTCGTAGCCGAACACAATGTGGGCGTGGACGAAGTCGCAGACCGCCTGCACCCGGGCCCAGCCGGGCTCGGTATGTCCGAAGAGACGCCACGCCGCGTCGGCCAGCAGGTCGGATTCGCAGTAGCGGCTGGGAAGCAGGAACGCGATCGTCTCGGCCGGCAACTCCTCGATCGCGTGCTGCGCGGCCTCCGGGTGCACCGGATCGGGCCTCCCGCTGTCGCGGATCACGGCGTCGGTCCCGACGGTGAAGTTGCCGGCGGGCGCGGTCAGCCGGCCGCACAGGTTGCCGAAACCGTCGCGGTAGATCGCCACCGGGACGGGCGGATCGGTCCGGAGCGTGTCGGGCGCCTCCAGGGCGGCCGCCCCGGAGGGATGCACGTTGAGCATCACCACCATGGGCACGGGGTAGGGGAAGGCGTAGCGCATCTCGCAGCCGAGCCTGATCCGCATGCGCGGGTGATCCTTCGTGTTCGAGACTGTGGCCGCCCTGATGGGCGCAGGATCCGTGCCGCGCCGAATCGTGCGGGTCGGGCCGCGACGGGCTTGGCGGCCGTCCGCTTCACCCCTACAGCATCCCCGCGCGACGCTCGTGTCAGACGGACGAAACCGAGACGTTTCTTCCCGGGGCAGCGCGTCGCACCCGTGCGCCAGCCCGCTGACCGGGCGCGCCTGAGGACGGTTACGAGAGGGATGCCGGCCATGTTCACGCTCGAGATCGACGGCACCGCCGTTGCGGTGATCAACAGCGACGAGGCGTCCGCCAAGGACCTCTTCACCTGTGACGGCTTCAAGGAAGACATCCGGACCATGACGACCGGCGGGAAGCCGGTCTGGAACGGCACGTCGGCGCTCACGGTCCGGGCCGCCACCGAGGACGAGGTCGAGATCTTCGAGGATGCCCTCGCCGAGGACGACGGCGAGGGTGATTTCGTCGAGGATCCGCGCCACACCGGGTCCGATTCGGACGACGAGGACGAGGCCGACATCGTCTTCCTCGTGGATATCGACGAGGACGAGGACGAGGCCGACGCCTGAGCGCGGCTGAACCCGAGCGCCTCCCGGGAGGTTTCCGATCCGATCTGGATCGGAAACCGGGAGGACGGCATGGCTGACAGCAGACGGATCGTCGACGCGCTCGTGCGGTCGAGGCGCGGCGGGCTCGCCGCCGGTGCCGCCCTCGGCGGACTGGCGCTGATCGGCGGCCTCGCCTACCGGGCGCTGCGCGGGGCGCCCCCGCCCGAGGCCGGGGGCCCGGACTTCACGAAGGTCGACGAGGACGAGGCCCGGCTGATGCTGCGGGCCATGGTGGCGGCCACGACGGCCGACGGGATGGTCGACGCCGCGGAACGTAGGCGCCTCGACGCCGCCGTGGCGGAGGCGGGCCTCGATCCCGACGGTCGAGCCTGGCTCGAGCGCGAGCTCGCGGACCCGGCCGACGTCGACGCGATCGCCGACCGGGTCGCGGATCCCGACGCGGCGGCGCGGATCTTCGCGGCGGCGCGACTCGCCATCGAGCCCGACACGCTCCAGGAGCGTCAGTTCCTGAAGATGCTGGCCGAGGCCCTCGACCTGCCCGCGGAGGCGGTCGAGCGTGTCGAGCGCGACATCGGAGCCTGACTGGCAACCTGCCCGAAGGGCGGATCTCCCACGGCGGCCGAGCTTCGTGCTAGGCTCCCGCGCGACGACGGGTCCGGAGGACGGCCCGCGCGCGGGAGGACGGGACATTTCATGGCAGGACTGTCAGTGCCCGCGCCCGGGCGCGCCCGCCGGCGGGCCTGCGCGCTGGTCGCAGCCATGCTGATCGCCGGCGGCTCCGCGCGCGCGGCCGATCCGGCCGCCGGCCCCCTGACGATCGCCGAGCAGGGCAGCTTCTTCGTCGGCGGCCGCGACGTCCAGTCCGACACGCTCTCGACGCTGCCGGCCTACGCGCCGTCGGGCACGATCAGCGTCGACCAGATCTACGTCCGCTACCAGGTCCCGGTGAATGCCGGACGGCCGCCGCTGGTCCTGATCCACGGCTGCTGCCTCACCGGCAAGACCTGGGAGACGACGCCCGACGGGCGCATGGGCTGGGACGAGTATCTCGTCCGGCGCGGCTTCCCGACCTACGTGATCGACCAGGCCTGGCGCGGCCGCTCGGCGGCGAGCCCGGCCCAGATCAACGCCGTGAAGACGGGGCAGGCCGACCCCAAGACGCTGCCGGCCGTGTTCTCGGCCGGGCGCGAGCCGGCCTGGGCGATCTTCCGGTTCGGGCCGGAATACCCGAAGGTGTTCCCCGGCATGCAGTTCCCCCTGGAGGCCCAGGGGGAGTTCTGGAAGCAGATGGTCCCGGACTGGTCGGCCGCCCTGCCGGTGCCGAACCCGACCGTGCCGGCCCTGTCGGAGCTCGCCAAGCGGCTCAAGGGCGCGGTGCTGATCTCGCACTCGCAGTCGGGGATCTACCCGTTCCAGACCGCCGCCCTCGATCGGACCGGCCTGCGCGCCATCGTGGCCATCGAGCCGGCCGCCTGCCCGGACCCGGCCAAGGACGACCTCGCGCCCTACAAGGACCTGCCGATCCTCGTCCTGTTCGGCGACTACGTCGACGCCTCGCCCCGCTGGGCGCCGCGGCTCAAGCAGTGCCGCAGCTTCGTGGCGGCCGCCAACGCCGCGGGCGGCAAGGCGGAGCTGATCCTGCTGCCCGAGATCGGCATCCACGGCAATTCGCACATGCTGATGCAGGACAAGAACAGCCTCGACATCGCCGACTGGCTGGTCGGCTGGATCGACAAGCGGGCGCCCGGCAAGTCCTGAGGCGTGCCGGTCGAACCGGTGTGCGTTCAAACGGTTCGGTCGCCACAACCGTCATCGCGAGCGCTGCGAAAGGACCCAGGGCTGCCCAGCTTCGGCGGTCGTCGCGGCGACTGGATCGCTTCGCCGCGCTCGCGAGGACGGCGGCGCGGATGATGGCGTCCCTGCCGAGGTCGGCGACGGGGCGTCTTCTCAGCCCGGCCTGTGCGTGCTGAGGAACGTGCCCATCCGCTCCAGCGCCCGCCGGATGTTCTCGGCCGAATTGGCGTAGGACAGGCGGAGGTAGCCCTCGCCGTGGACGCCGAAATCCGGACCGCCGATCACCGCCACACCCGCTTCCTCCAGGAGGGTCGAGGCCAGGGGCTTCGCCTTCCAGCCGGTCCGGGCGATGTTCGGGAAGGCGTAGAACGCGCCCTTGGGCGCGATGCAGGAGACGTCCGGCAGGGCGTTCAGCCCGTCGACCACGATCGCCCGGCGCCGGTCGAACTCGGCGACCATCTCGGCCACGCAAGCCTGCGGTCCGTCGAGCGCCGCGATGCCGGCCCACTGGGTCGCCGCGTTGACGCAGGAATGCGCGTTGACCGCGAGCTTGCGCGCCGCGTCGTAGAGCGGCTTCGGCCAGACCGACCAGCCGAGCCGCCAGCCGGTCATCGCGTAGGTCTTCGACGCGCCGTCGAGGTAGACCAGCCGGTCGCGGATCTCGGGATATTTCAGCAGCGAGTGGTGGGTCTCGCCGTCGTACGTCATGGTGCCGTAGATCTCGTCCGACAGCACCGCGACGTCGGGGTGCTCGGCGAGGCCCTTCACCAGGGCGTCGATCTCGGCCTTCGGCGTCACGCCGCCGGTGGGGTTGGCGGGCGAGTTGACGATCAGCAGCCGCGTCTTCGGCGTGATCAGCGCCAGGGTCTCGGCCGCCGAGAAGGCGAAGCCGTTCTCCTCGCGGATCGGCACCGGCACGGGCGTCGCCCCGGTGAACTCGATCATCGAGCGGTAGATCGGGAAGCCGGGGTCCGGATACAGGATCTCGGTCCCGGGCGCGCCGAACATCAGGATCGCCATGAACATGGTGACCTTGCCGCCCGGCACGATCATCACAGAATCCGGCGAGACCTCGACGCCGTGGCGGCGGTGGATGTCGCGGGCCACCGACTCGCGGAGCTGCGGGATGCCGACCGCCGGCGTGTAGCCGTGGTGTCCGTCGCGCAGCGCCTTGATGCCCGCCTCGACCACGTGGGCGGGCGTGGGCATGTCCGGCTGGCCGATGCCGAGGTTGATCACGTCCCGCCCCTGCGCGGCGAGGGCCTGGGCCCGCGCCAGAACCGCGAAGGCGTTCTCCTCGCCGATGCGCGAGAAGGCCGGGACCACGTGCAGCATCGCGCCCTCCGGGCGGTGGGACGTCAGTGCTTGGACCGCTCCGAGAGCTTCATCGCGCCGAACGACATCGCCGCGGCGATCGCGCCCAGGATCACGAAGGTCTTCACGGAGGCGTAGAACAGGTCCGGGTTGATGCCCTCATCGGTGTAGAGCACGAGCCCGATGGCCGCGAGCGGCAGCGAGATGAGGGCGAAGAGCGGGACGAGCGGGTTCATGTTCGGCACTCGGGATCCGGCGCGCGGCTGACCGCGGCCCTGGGAAAGCGCCCCTGCATATCACCGCGCTGCGAAGGTTGGGACCCCGCGAGCTGCAGTTTTTCGCCGGCTCGCCCGAACGCTCATGGATGCGCAATCATTTCGCGCAACAGTGGCGTCTCCGGGAGGGCGGACACGTATGCGTTGGGCATCGGTCGATTCGAAAGGCAAGGGAGCGGGGAGTTCAGGCTCCAGATCCTCCAGCGTCGAGACGCTGGCGCTCCATATCGGGCGGCTGCTGCGACATCCCGCCTACCGGCGCGAGTCGGTCGTGAGTCCGCTCCTGCGGCGCCACCTGCCGTTCGAGGCCGGCTACGCCTGGAACGGCGAGGCCGGCCTGCGCGCCCGGCTGACGAGCGCCGCCCTCGACGAGGCGAGCATGGATCACCTGATCCGCAACGTGCAGGCCGAGTTCCTGCGCCTGCGCCGGCCCGCCGATACCTGAGCCGGATCCGGCTCAGGCCGGGACCCGGACGGTGGCCCGCAGGCCACCCAGCGGGCTGTCGTGCAGGGTTATGTCGCCGCCGTGGGCCCGGGCGATGTCCCGGGCGATCGACAGGCCCAGCCCGGAGCCGCCGGCATCCTGGCGGGCGTCGTCGAGCCGCACGAACGGCTTGAACACGTCCTCGCGGCTCTCCGCCGGAATGCCGGGCCCGTCATCGTCGATCGAGACGAGGAAGGTCCGGGCCTCCAGCCGGCCGGAGATCGCCACCGTCTCGCCGTAGCGGACGGCGTTGGCGGCGAGGTTGAACAGGCAGCGCCGGAAGGCGCCGGGCCGCACCGTGACCTCGGGCGCGCCGGCGAGATCGACCGCGGAGACGTGGGCGCCGAGGCGCTCGACGTCGGTCCGCAGGTCCTCCAGCAGGGCGCGCATGTCGGTGGGCGTCGCGGGCTCGGCCGAATCGCCCCGCGCGAAGGCGAGGTAGCCCTCCAGCATCCGGCTCATCTCGTCGACGTCGCGGCTGAGATCCTCGATCTCCTCGGTCTGCTCGATCAGCGCCAGGGACAGGCGGAACCGGGTCAGGATGGTGCGCAGGTCGTGGCTGACGCCGTTCAGCATCGTCGTGCGCTGCTCCATCGCCCGCTCGATGCGCCGCTTCATCTCGATGAAGGCGTGGCCGGCCTGACGCACCTCGCGGGCACCGCGGGGCCGGAACTCGATCTCCCGCCCCTTGCCGAAGCCCTCCGCCACGGCCGCGAGCCGCAGGATCGGCTTGATCTGGTTGCGCAGGAACAGGATCGCGACGCCGAGCAGCACCAGCGACGAGCCGATCATCCACACGAGGAAGATGTGCGAGTTCGACGCGTAGGCCTGGCTGCGCCGGGCGGTGATGCGCATCACCCCGTCGGGGATCGCCACGCGGATCTCGATGAGGTTCGAGCGCCCGACCGTGTCGATCCAGAACGGTCTTCGGATCTGGCGCTTGATCTCGTCGGACAGGGCCTCGTCGAGGATCGAGAAGAACGGGCGCGGGCCCGGGGGCGGCAGCTTGGCGCCCTTGAGGATGTCGAGGTCGAGGTTCAGCCGTTCCCCGGCGATGCGCGCGAGGGTCTCGGCATCCTTGTCCTGCGGGTAGCTCTCGTGGATGTCGATCAGCGCGGCGACGTCCGCCGTGACCGCCGCCGACAGGCGCTTGGTCACGAGCTGCCAGTGCCGCTCCATGAAGGTGTAGGCGATCACCGACTGGAGCAGGACCACCGGCGCGATGATGATGATCAGCGAGCGGGCGTAGAGGCCCTTCGGCAGGACGTCGCCGATCGCCCGGCTGACGCGCTTCCACAGGCGGCGCGGGGGCGAGCGCGGCGGTTCCTTGCGGAGCGCCCGGGCGAGGGCAGGATCCGGGGCGTTCATGGGGCTGGGCGCCGGGGCCGGGCCCATCGGGCGAGAGGGGCTTCGGTTTCAGCGAAACGTCCACCCCACGCCCTCATCCTGAGGTGACCGCGCCAGCGGGCCTCGAAGGAGGGCTCCAGGGGTCGCGCGGCCGGCTGGAGGGCTCCTTCGAGGCCTCCGCCGCGCTCCGGCACCTCAGGATGAGGCTGTGGTTTGGACATGCCGGACACTAATCGGGGCGCCGTCTCCGCGAAAGATCGTGGGTGCAGAGTATGGCCGACCGACGATCTCGGCCAATGTTTCCTGACGCTCCCTTCAGCATGAGGGCTTCTTGCACCGCGGCACGCGGGCCATACCTGTGAGGAGCGGGGGGCGCCCGCCGGCCGGAAGTCCACGAGGCCATGCTCAGCACAGACACAGACATCCTCTCCGCTGCCCAATCCTGGCGGCGCGACGGCCGCGCCGTGGCCCTCGCCACGGTGATCGAGACCTGGGGCTCGGCGCCCCGACCGGTGGGCAGCCACCTCGTGGTCGACGGCGAGGGCAATTTCCTCGGCTCCGTCTCCGGCGGCTGCGTCGAGGGCGCGGTGATCACCGAGGCGATCGAGGTGATCGAGGCGGGCGCGCCGCGCGTCCTCGAATTCGGCGTCGCGGACGAGACCGCGTGGCGCGCCGGCCTGTCCTGCGGCGGCCGGATCCGGGTCTTCGTCGAGCGGGTCGACTGATGCGCGGCGACGTCCTGGCAGCGCTCAACGACGCGCGGGCCGCGCGCCGCGCCGCGATCCTCATCACCGACATCGCCGACGGCGCGCAGCGCCTCGTCGGCGAGGACGCGATCGCCGCCGATCCCCTCGCCGACGTGCTGGCGAAGCACCTCGCCTCCGGCAAGAGCGGCCTCGTCGAGGCGGGCGGGCGGACCCTGTTCCTGACCGTGCAGGTGCCGCCGGTGCGGCTCGTCGTGGTCGGCGCGGTCCACATCTCGCAGGCCCTGGCGCCGATGGCCGCGGGGCTCGACCTCGCGCTCACGGTGATCGACCCGCGCACCGCCTTCGCGACCCCCGAGCGCTTCCCCGGCACCCCGCTGGTCGCCGAATGGCCGGACGCCGCCCTCGGGACCAGCGTGCCGGTCCTCGACCGCTACTGCGCCCTCGCGGCCCTGACCCACGATCCGAAGATCGACGATCCCGCGCTGAAGGCGGCGCTGACGGCCGAATGCTTCTACGTGGGCGCCCTCGGCTCCCGGAAGACCCACGCGTCGCGCGTCGCGCGGCTCACCGAGGCCGGGTTCACGCCGGCGCAGATCGGCCGGATCCGCGCGCCGATCGGCCTGCCCATCGGCGCCGTGAGCCCGGCCGAGATCGCCCTGGCGGTGCTCGCCGAGATCGTCGCCGCCCTGCACCGCGTGCCCCGCCCGGAGGTCGCGTGAGGTTCGGGACCGTCCCGGTCGCGGACTCGGCCGGGCTGATCAGCGCGCACACGGTGCGGCGGGCCGACATCACCCTGCGCAAGGGCGCCGTCATCGCCGCGGAGGCCGCCGCCGGCCTGGCGCGGGCCGGCCTGTCGGAGATCGTGGCGGCCACGCTCGAGCCCGGCGACGTCGGCGAGGACGCCGCCGCGGCGCGGCTCGCCGCGCGCCTGCGCGGGCCGAACCTGCGCGTCGAGGCGCCCTTCACCGGCCGCAGCAACCTGTTCGCCGAGACGGCGGGGGTGCTCACCCTCGATCCGGCCCGGATCGACGCGGTCAACGCCGTCGACGAGGCGGTGACGGTGGCGACGCTGCCGCGCTTCCGGCCGGTGGTCGAGGGCGAGATGGTCGCCACGGTGAAGATCATCCCCTACGCCGTGCCGGGCGCCGTGCTGGCCCGGGCCTGCGCGGCCGCCGAGGGGGACGTCCTCGCGGTGGTGCCGTATCGCCGCCGCCGGGTGGCCGTGGTCTCGACGCGCCTGCCGAGCCTCAAGGAGACGACGATCGACAAGACCCTCCGGGCCCTGGCCGACCGCCTCGCGCCCGCGGGCGCCGCGATCGTGGCCGAGACCCGGGTGCCCCACACCGCCGCCTCCGTGGCGGCGTCCCTGGCGGAGATGATCGACCGCGCCGGGGCCGACCTCGTGGTGGTGTTCGGCGCCTCGGCGATCGCCGACCGGCGCGACGTCATCCCGGCCGGCATCGCGGCGGCGGGCGGCCGGGTCGACCATCTCGGGATGCCGGTCGACCCCGGCAACCTGCTCCTCGTCGGCGCCCGCGGCGGCGTGCCGGTGATCGGCGCGCCGGGCTGCGCCCGCTCGCCCAAGGAGAACGGCTTCGACTGGATCCTCCACCGCCTGCTGGCGGACCTGACCGTGACCCGGGCCGACATCGTCGCCCTCGGCGTCGGCGGCCTGCTGATGGAGATCGTCTCGCGCCCGCAGCCCCGCGCCGGCGGCGCGGCCGCGGCGGACGAGCCGGATCCGGGGGCGGAGGACAGGAATGCCTGAGATCGGCACGATCCTGCTCGCCGCGGGCCTCGGCAGCCGGTTCGGCGCCGCGCCGAAGCTGCTCGCGCCCCTCGACGGGCGGCCGCTGGTGCGCCACGCCGCGGAGGCGGCCCTCGGCGCCCGGCCCCGGCCGGTGGTCGCCGTGCTCGGCGCGCACGGGGCGGCGGTCCGCGACGCGCTGGCGGGGCTCGACCTCGTCCGCGTCGACAATCCGGATTACCGCTCCGGCCTCGCGAGCTCGCTGCGCGCCGGCCTCGCGGCGCTGCCCGCCACCTGCACGGCCGCCATCGTCGTGCTGGGCGACATGCCGCGCGTCACCGCCGCGCATCTCGACCGCTTGGCGGAGGCCTTCGCGGAGGCCTCCGCGGGCGCCTTGGAGCCGCCGGCGGCCGTGGTGCCGGTGCAGGCCGGCCGGCGGGGGAACCCGGTGCTGCTCAACCTGCACCGCCTCGGCCCGGATATCGCCCGCCTCACCGGCGACCACGGGGCCGGGCCGCTCCTGAGGGGGCGGCCGGACGTGCTCGAGATCCCGGGCGATCCGGCGACCGCCCTCGACGTCGACACGCCGGACGCGCTGGCCGCGCTGGGCGATCAGCCCCGCGCTTCGCCGCGCGCGCTCTTCGCCTCGGCCCGGCACCGGTCCGAGCAGTAGCGGACCTCGTCCCAGACGCGCTCCCACTTCTTGCGCCACGCGAACGGGCGGCCGCACTGGGCGCAGATCTTCTCCGGCAGATCGCCCTTGCGGCGCATTGGCGGCATCGCGGCTCCTCCCGGCCTATCCGGGCCGGCGCGCGTCGGGGCCGGTCCCGGCGGCCCGGCGGGCGCGGGCGTCCAGGACGTGGGCCAGGCCGAGCATGACCGCGATCCCCCCGACATTGACCGCGATCTGCAGCGGCCAGGTGGGGTCGAAGGTCCGGTAGAGGATGCGGCCGATCAGCGCCGCCAGACACCCGGCGGCGAAGATCTCCAGCGAGTGCCGCCCGCAGGCGTCGACGAGGCGCAGCCGCCGCCACCGGCTCGCGCGGGCCACGGCGGGCGCGCTGAACAGCAGGTAGGCCAGCGCCAGCATGTTGATCAGGCGCAGGGGCGCGACGTGGCTCTTGTCGGGCGGCCCGATCGCCAGCGGCCGGAGGTCCGGAAGGCCCCATTCCGCCCAGGACCCGCCCTGCAGGAACGCGAAGACGAGGTAGGCCGCGGCCGCCGCCACGGCCCATCCGCGCCGCGGCAGCAGGCCGTCATGGGCGCGGATTGTGACCGCGAGCGCCGCGCCGATCACGAACAGGAACTGCCACGCGAAGGGGTTGAAGTACCACCCGTCATCCACCGCCGCGGCGTTCGGGAGGTTCAGCTGGTGATCGACGTTGGCGGCGAGCCAGAGGGCGCCCGACAGGCCGAGCACGCCCCAGATCCCGCGCCGCATCCCGAGATAGATCAGCGGGAACAGCGCCAGCAGCAGGATGTAGAGCGGCAGGATGTCGAGGTAGTTCGGCAGCGCGTTCAGCGCGAGGCCGCGCAGCAGGCCCGGCAGGAGACCCATCTGCAGCAGCGGCGCGACGCCGAATCGCGGCGTCAGGCCGGTGAGGTCCATCCAGATCCGGACGATGACCAGGGTCGCGAGCAGCAGCCCCGCCTGGAACAGGTAGATGCGCAGGCAGCGCTTGGCGATGCGCGTGAGCGCCGTCCGGATCCCGGCGCGCCGGAACAGCCCGCCGTAGGCGATCATCGACGAGTAGCCGGCCAGCAGCACGAAGATCTCGGCCGCGTCCGAGAACCCGAAATTGTGCAGCGTCAGCAGGGCCGGCGCGTTGCGCGGGATGTGGTCGATGAAGATCGTCAGGAGCGCGAGGCCGCGCACCACGTCGACCCGCGCGTCGCGCGCGGGCTTCGCCGGCCGTGCCTCCGCGGGCGGTGGGGGGAGCGCCCGCGGTTCCGCGGCGCCGGGCCGTTCGAGATCGTCGAGGCGCGTCACTCAGCCCATCACCGTGGCGCTCTCCGTCCGGACGCGGAGCGGCCGGGGCCGCGGTGCAACCATAGCGCGCCGGCCGCCCGAGGCCCCTCCGATCACGCGCCTTTGTTCGGATGTGCACAACGGCGGGGTCGCACCGATGATCCGCCCGCCGCGGCGGCCGTTGGCCGCGTCGCCCCCTCGCGTCGCGGCAAGGCCCGGTATAGACGCGGCCGACGATCCCGGTTGCCGGCGCCCGCGCCGGCACGGGGCGCGTCGCTGGGTTCGTGGCAGGGTTGAGGGCAAGGGGCATGCGCGTCCTCGTCACCGGAGCGGGAGACTATCTCGGCCGCCGCCTGCTCGAGGCGCTGCGTCGGGACCTGCCGCCGGGCAGCCCCATCCTCGGCCTCGACCGGAGCCCGCCACCGCCCCTCGACGGCGTGACGCTTAGGGCCGTGGACCCGTTCGACGCGCGCGAGCTCGCCGAGACGGTCGCGGCCTTCGACCCGACCTGCGTGTTCCACCTCGCGGCGCTGGCCTCGGTGGCGCAGTCGAGCGAGACGCCGTCCTACGCCTGGCGGGCGGAGCTGCTCGGCACCCTCAACCTCGCCGAGGCGGTGGCGCGGACTCGCGCGGCGCTGGTCTTCCTCAGCTCCACGGTCGTCTACGGCGAAGTGTTCCGCGCCTGCCCGCGCCCGGACGAGAGCGTCACGCCGCGCCCCGACACGATCTCGGGCCGGACTAAGAACGCCTGCGAGTACATCCTCCGCGACGTGCTGGCGAATGCCCGGATCAAGCATCTCGTGCTGCGGCCGTCGAACTACATCGGGGCCGGACAGAGCGAGACCTTCGTGGTCGCCTCCTTCGCCGGTCAGATCGCCCGCATCGAGCGGGGGCTGGCGCCGCCGAGCCTGGAGGTCGGCGACCTCTCGGCGGGGCGCGACTTCCTCGACGTGGCCGACGTCACCGCGGCGTGCCTGCGCGTGATCGCCCGGATCGACGACCTGCCGGATGGCGGCATCTTCAACGTGGGATCGGGGGTCGTCACACCGGTCTCCGACATCCTGGAGACGCTGCGCGGCCTGACGGAGGCGCGGTTCGACCTGCGCGTCGCGCCCGGCCGGGTCCGCCCGGCGGGTGTGCGCAGCGAGGGCTGCGACCCCGCGGCCTTCGCGACCGCCACCGGATGGGCCCCGACGATCCCGCTCGCGCAGAGCCTGGCGACGATCCTGGCGGAGGCGCGGGCGCGCATCCGGTGATCCGTCACCGGGCAGAGGTGACGGCAACGTCCTCGGACGGGCGCGCGGCTCCGGAACGCCGGCGGCGCCCCGGAGCCGCGACCGGTCTCAGCGCGAGAAGCGCTTGTACTTGATCTTCTTCGGCATGATCGAATCCGCCCCGAGCCGGCGGACCTTATCGGCCTCGTAGTCGGAGAAGTTGCCCTCGAACCACTCGACGTGGCTGTCGCCCTCGAAGGCCAGGATGTGCGTGGCGATGCGGTTCAGGAACCAGCGATCGTGGCTGATGATGACCGCGCAGCCGGCGTAATCCTCCAGCGCGTCCTCGAGGGCGCGCAGGGTCTCCATGTCGAGGTCGTTGGTCGGCTCGTCGAGGAGCAGCACGTTGGCGCCGCCCTTCAGGGTCCGGGCGAGGTGAACGCGGTTGCGCTCACCGCCCGAGAGGGTGCCGACCTTCTTCTGCTGGTCGGGTCCCTTGAACGCGAAGGCCGCGCAGTAGGCGCGCGAATTGATCTCGCGCTTGTTGAAATAGATGATGTCGTTGCCGCCGGAGACCTCCTGCCAGACCGTGGCGTTCGGGTCGAGGGCGTCGCGCGACTGGTCGACGTAGCCGAGCTTCACCGTCTCGCCGACCTCGATCTTGCCGTTGTCGGGCTTCTCCTGGCCGGTGATCATCTTGAACAAAGTGGTCTTGCCGGCCCCGTTCGGGCCGATCACACCGACGATGCCGCCGGGCGGCAGCTTGAACGACAGGTCCTCGATCAGCAGCCGGTCGCCGAACGCCTTGCTGAGGTGCTCGAACTCGATGACGTTGTTGCCGAGCCGCTCGTCGATCGGGATGACGATCTGCGCGGACGCGTCGACCTTCTGCGCCTGCTTGGCGACCAGCTCCTCGTAGCGGGTGATGCGCGCCTTCGACTTCGACTGGCGGGCCTTCGGCGAGGCGGCGATCCATTCCTGCTCGCGGGCGATGGAGCGCTGCCGGACCATGTCCTCGCGGCCCTCCTGCTCCAGGCGCTTCTGCTTCTGGACCAGCCACGCCGAGTAGTTGCCCTCGTACGGGATGCCCTTGCCGCGATCGAGCTCCAGGATCCAGCTCGTCACGTTGTCGAGGAAGTAGCGGTCGTGGGTCACGATCAGGATCGCGCCCGGATACTGGCGCAGGTGACCCTCCAGCCAGTTCACCGTCTCGGCGTCGAGGTGGTTGGTGGGCTCGTCGAGGAGCAGCAGCTCCGGCTCCCACAGGAGCAGGCGGCACAGCGCGATGCGGCGGCGCTCGCCGCCCGAGAGGGTCGCGACCGGCTGCTCGTCGCTCGGGCAGCCCAGGGCCTCCATGGCCTGATCGACCTTCGAGTCGAGCTCCCAGAGGCCCAGCGACTCGATCCGGTCCTGGAGCTCGGTCATCTCGTCGGCGGTCTCCTCCGAGTAGTTCATGGCGAGCTCGTTGTAGCGGTCGAGCATGGCCTGCTTCTCGGCGACGCCCTCCATCACGTTCTCGCGGACGGACTTGCTCGGATCGAGCTGGGGTTCCTGCGGCAGGTAGCCGACGCGCGCGCCCTGCGCGACCCAGCCGTCGCCGGTGAACTCCTTGTCGATGCCCGCCATGATCTTGAGCAGCGTCGACTTGCCGGAGCCGTTGATGCCGAGCACGCCGATCTTGGCGTCGGGGTAGAAGGACAGGTTGACGCTATCCAGGACCTTCTTGCCGCCGGTATAGGCCTTGGTCAGGCCCCGCATGTGGTAGATGAATTCGCGAGCCATCGCGGATCGTCCTCGGCGCGTTGTTCGGGACCGCGCGGATCGTGCCAGCGGCACGGGTCAGGCACCGGGCCTCAGCACCCGTCCTGGACGCGCGTCCCTACGATATAGGAATGACCCTCTCCGAGTATCAGGCCCGCCGGGACGCGGCAAGGACGGGCCCGCCGCCGGCGGGCGCCGGATCGCTCACGCGAAGGGGTTCTTGACCGTTCCCGGCGGCGCGTCCGGCACCTCCGCCACCGCGTCCGGCAGGTCGGACGCCTCCAGGGCCTTCACGATCGCGTCCAGCGTCTCCCGGAGCAGCCTGGCCTGCTCCAGGCCGGTCCGGTCGCGGGTCAGGTCGAGGGACCCGTGCAGGGCGATCCGGTCCGTGCCGTTCTCGAAGCTCAGGGCGCCGACGGAGCGCACGCCGGCATCGTCGGCGAACGGCGCGAAGCCCTCGGTGTCCGAGTTCTTGCCGTCCGGGCTCTCGCTCTCCGGGCTTCCCCTCTTGGGCCGGGCGCGTCGCTTGTCCTCGGGCATCGGGTCCTCTCAGAAGAACGTGCGCAGGAAGTCGCGGACGAGCTTGCGCAGGGCGCGGGCGAGTTCGCGCTCGAGCCAGTCCTGCCAGGTCTGCTCGTGCCGGGGCCGGCGCTCCTCCGCGCGGGCGGAGGCCTGAGGATCCGGCAGCCCCATCGCGGTCGCCCGGGCCGCGGGCGGCAGGCCGGGAAAGACGTCGATGCCGGCTTCCTGGCGGAGATCGTCGATCGACAGGGCGCGCCAGTCCCTCGAATCGTCGTTCCGGGCGAGGTAGGCACCCGCCTCGCCGCGGGACGGGTCGTACACGGCCTTGAACAGCTGCGTCGGGACGAGCACGCCGCCCTTGATCTGCTGCACCGCGTCGCCCGCGAAGATCACCCCGGTGACGACGAACAGCGCGCCCCGGCGGGTGGCCAGGCGCCGGGTGCTCTCCTCGATATCCGCCCAGAGTCCCCGGTTCAGGACGCGGTTCTGCGGCACGATGTTGGCGAGGCTGAACGACTCGGCCTGGGCGGCGAGGGTCGGCATGTCCCCGGCCGGCGCGAGATGGCCCCGGTCGAACCCGCTGCGGACGTAATCCTCCAGCGCGGCGCGCTGATCCTCCGGCAGGCGCGTCTCCTCGTGGAAGGAATCGTCGCGGGCCACCGCCCGGGCCGCCGCGACGCTGGCGCGGGTGAGGTGCTCGGCGGCGTAGAGCGGCGTGCGCGTCACGCCGGAATGCAGGACCGCGAAGGCCTCGAAGCACAGCGGGACCGCGCGGACGGCGAGCTTCGGATTCGTGAGGACGGGCGTCTGCCCGTCCGCGAACAGGGCCGGACAGGAATCCTGGGCTCGGACCGGGAGCGGGCCCAGCGCGAGGGTGAGGACCGCGGCGGCGAGCGTCGGTGCCCGCATCACCAGCAGACGCGGACCCGGCGGACGCCCTCCGGGGTCGGGCGGTCCCGCCACGCGCAGGGCCGGCCGAGGCTGTTGCTGAACGGGCGGACGTCGCGATCGGGGCCGCCCGGCGCGACCCGCGCCGGGCAGTCGCCGAGGAAGTTGCAGAGGAAGTCGAGATTGCCGTCCGGCGGCCGCGGCTGGGCGTAAGCTTGGCCGTGACCCGTAATCGCGAACATGAGCAGGATTGTGCACAGACGAGCCGGATTCAAAGGCGAACCTCTTGTGGCGTTAAGGGCACGTGATTGAAAAAAACGCCGGCCCGACATTGATCGCGCCGCCGTTCGTCCGTAACTGGCACTATCATGACAGCGACGGACGGGCGGGTTCTAGCATGAACACGCGTCCCCGGGGTGCTGGCGTCGCGGTTGCCGAGGGCCCGCGACGGAGCCGTCGCCATACTCGAACGAACGGATGCGAGCATTGGCACTCTCCCCTGAGCAATCGGCGTTGCTGGACCGCGTTCCGTCTCCTTCGGCGCTGCGGCGTCTTCCGGAGTCGGAGCTTCCGGCGGTGGCGGACGCGGTGCGCGCCGAGATGATCGACGCGGTCTCGATCACCGGCGGCCATCTCGGCTCGGGGCTCGGCGTCGTCGAGCTGACCGTGGCGCTGCACCACGTGTTCGACACCCCCGACGACCGCATCGTCTGGGACGTCGGACACCAGTGCTACCCCCACAAGATCCTCACCGAGCGCCGCGACCGCATCCGGACGCT
>NZ_FNVI01000033.1:0-46403 GCF_900107945.1 Methylobacterium sp. 190mf
ATGGTACTGTGTCTCAAGACACGGGAGAGTCGGTCGCCGCCAGACCCGCCCATCGCAATCATCATTCCCTCAGCACGAACACCGATCCGGCCCCCGGACACGGCGCACGCTCACACTGAGCCCGCGCCGGATCTCATCGGTCGCTCCGCACCCGTGCAGGTTCTCTGAGCCACGTCACCTTCTGTGATGGGCGTTCGATCGGCCGCAAGGCCATCCCGATCAGCCGAGAGATCGCGCGCAACCGCGAAGGCGGTTCCCCGCGTCGCGCGAGGGCTGACTGATCCCGGACATCTGCCTGCTTCGTGCCTCTCCCGACCTGTCGGGCCGAACGCCTCGGCCACTCGTCGTTCGCCCGGCACCGACGACCGCGCTGTGCCGAAGGCGCGGCCTTGAGGGCTGTACAGCAAACCTCTATTATGATGCTGCTGTACAATGCCTCCGGTCAGTGTGGAATCGAGCATCGCATGCCGTGCCATCCGGACACGCGCTCACGGTCGGTCCCCGGTGATAGGGCTGGATCTCCGTCCTTCAGGCCTGATGGCGGACCAGAGTGTCCGCCTGCCGCGTCCGGCCCCGACAAGATCCATCTGCGTCTTCCGCATTCAGGGGATCTCAATGCGGCGGCCGATCGGGATCCGGCGTTCGACGCGGACCGTTTCCGGGCAGCCCTCGTGGAGTTGCTGCCCGACCTGAAGCGATTCGCAAGGTCGATGGCGGAGACGGCCGATCAGGCTGAGGACTTGGTTCAAGAGACGCTGCTCAGGGCTTGGCTGTGTCAGGATCGCTTTCGTCCTCGTGGCCATCTTCGAGCCTGGACATTCACCATCATGCGGAGCAGCCTCTCGCCGTCCAAGCGTGAGACAGCGGATCCGACGGATGTCGGCAACGCTGCACCCGACAGGCGACGCATCGATCCTGGCCGGTGAAACCGCGGAGCGTTCTCGCAGGACGAATGGCGACGGCCACGTCCTCTGACGAGGCGGTGCTGGATGTGGCGACGCCGATCATCGACGCGCGCGCTCTGCTGCGTGCGTCGAGATATGAGCCGCTCTTCGTCAGATCGAGTGCTTCGCGCTCCCCGGTCGAGTTCAGGGCGGTCGAGCGCCACCGTCGAGAACTCACGAGAATGCCTGCCGTTCGCGGATCCTCGGTTTCCCGTCAGGAGTGGAGGTCGAAGTGATGGGCGTTGGCGCCGTGATCTGAAACCCCGATCAGGCCGACGTCTCCGTGGACGCCACTGTCCGCCGGTGCGTGGCTCGGTCCGGCCGGTGAGCCGGGTTTGCTGTCGGACGCGAATTCGATGGTGCCGTTCGGGCCGATGCTGGCGGCCGGTCTCGGACCGTGACTGCCCCCGCTCGTCGGGGGACTCGGCTCGCTTGACGGTTCTTGATCGCGGCTCACGCCTCCCGATCCCTGGCGCGAGAGCGATTGGTCTGACGCCACCGGGGTGCCGACGTTCGCGGCCGCAACGGCAGTGCCGTGACCTGTGTGGTGCGGGCCCGCGTCGAGGTTCGCGGGATTGGGATCCGCCCCGACCGCTCGATCCTGCGTGCCGCTCGGCGAGATGCCTGCGTTCGCACCGGTTGCCGGGTTGGAGCCGTCCGAGTTCCGCAGATGCGGTTCGGTCTCTCGGGCGTGATCCGCAGCCTCGCCGCTGCGGCCGGGCCCGTCGGCGGTCTGAGTATGGCCTGGATCGTCCGCTCTCACCCCCGCCAGCGCGCTGGCCGAAGGAGCGATTGGGTCCGCGTTGGAAGCCGCGCTGTGAACGGCGGGACCCTGTGCGTGCGGTCCATCGTCTCGGAGGTGCCCGGGCGGCTCGCCGCTTCGATCGTCCTGCCCGTGGCCTGGATCGGCAGCGCGCGCCTGCGTGCCGGCTGACGGCGGACCTGGGTCCGCGTCGGTGGCCGAGCCGTGACCGCGGCTATCCTGTGCGGGTGGTACCGTATCGTGAAGATGTCCCGGCGCCTCGGCGCTCCGGCCAAGTGAAGCACCGGCCCGCGCGTGACCGGGATCAGCAACATCCGCCTGCGTCTGCGCGCTCGCGGATGGTTGGACCGGATCCGTGTCGGCGGCCGAGCCGTGATGGCCGGCATCCCGGGCGTGCGGCGCCGTGTCTTGGACATGTTCCGGCGCCACCCCGCTCCGAACCGGTCCCTCGCCAGCCTGCCTGTGATCCGGTTCGGCGGCTCTGGCCTCGATCTGCAGGTTGGCTGCCGGTGCTGAGGGGGTGGGATCGGTGGCCGCCGTGCCGTGGCTGCCGGCATCCTGTGCGTGCCCTGCCGGGCCCTGGATAGATCCCGGTGCCTCGGCGCTCCGGCCGGGGCTTTCGCCGGCCGGAGCGTGCGCAGCCACCGCGCCGCTCGCCTGCACGGTGGCTGAGGGCGGCGCTGATTGCGTGCCGGTGTCCGTGCCCTGACCGTCATTGTCCTGGGCGTGCGGCGCCGAGCCCCGGAGGTGGCCCGGCGCGGCGGCACTCCGGCCGGGACCTTCGCCGGCCTGCGTCGAGCCTGGATCGGCAGTGCTTGTCTGAGCCTGCGCCAGACCCGGCGGTTCATCCGGACCCGCGCCGCCGGCCGCGTCCAGTGGAACGGCCGCCGCGTCCTTGTGATGGCCTGGCGCATCGGCGCTCCGGCCAGGCCCGTCGCCATCTTGACCGCGGCCCTGATCGGTGACCTCCCCCCGGACCTGCGCGAGGCCCGCTGTTGGACGCGGGCTCGGATCGGATGCTGCACTGGGGTCGCCGGCCGCGCCGTGCAACTCCCGTTCGGATGCACCTGCGCCGATGCCTGAAGCATCCGCATGCGCGACCGCGTCGTGCCGTCCCCTTGCCTCCGGCGACACGCCCATTCGCAGACCGTTGTCCGGGCTACCGGAGCGCTCCTCGACCGGGAGCTGCGCGTGTCTCAACTCGGGCTGTGCGGCGGCATTGAGCCCATTGACCGGGGCTGGCGGAGCTTCGGATGCCGCGTGACCGGTCGTCGGGGTCACGCTCTGGGCCAGCGATGGCGCCTCACCGGTCGCGCTCGACGACGGGGCTCCCTGTTCCCGTGCCGCGGCGTCCCCCGATGGCGCGGCGCCACCGTCCGATCTGGAATCCGGAGAGGACGATGAACCCGCTGCGAGGGCTGCGCTGGCCTCGGCGCCGCGCGCGAGCGGCTGAAATCCGGATTCCGCGCCTGCCCGGGTCGGCCCATGGCCGAGGGCCGGGTCTCTGAGGCCGATGAGCCCGAAATCGGCGGCGTCAGATCGGGCAGAAGCGACCGCAGCCGACTCGGCCGTTACGAGACCGGCCGCGCCGCTCGCGGGACCTTCGTGGCGGCCGGTGCCGAGCGGACCTTCCGACTGGACGGGGCTCGCCGCTCCACCCGTCGTCGGCGACAGGCTGCCCTGGTCACCCGGGACGGCGCTGCTAGCGCCCCGCGCGCCGAGGTATGATGTGGCCTCGATACCCTGTGCGGGGTGGTCGACGAGGGCATCCGCGGCGAAGACCATGGCCGAGAACACGATCAGCCCGACCTGCTTCCGGTGGCTGTCGCGCTCATCGGCATCGCCCGTGTCGCGCGCTTCGGACGGCCCGTGCTGTTGCGCGTGGCCCGCGTGAGGGGGCTGCGCCGCGCTCTCGGTCGATCGCTCCCCGTCATCCGCGCGGGCGTCGTCGGGCGACAGGCTCAGGGCCGCAGCCGCGACGAAAGCCGCGAGCAGCGCCGCCGGGTGAACCGAGAGCTTCGTCCCGCGGGCATCCTGCGGGATCGGGAGAAGCTCGGGATAGCGTCGGGCGATCTCGTTGATGAGGGCGCGGAAGTCGCTGCCTCGCATCGGGCTGTCCAAGACATCGGACGCGATGACGTAGCTGCCGTCGATCCTGGCGAAATGCATGACGGCGTCGCCATCCGGCCGGCAGAAGACGAACCAGGGATCCGCCTCGTCGCTCAGGCCCTGCTCGCTGCCGATCTGCAGGCCGGCTCGGATCAGCGCGGCCTCGACGCGGTAGAATTCCGCGAGTTCCTGCTGCGACCAGCCGCCCTGGCACGTCGTTGCGGGTCGGAAGAACGAGATGACCGCGCCCATCGGGACCTCACGTCCGCACAGTGACTGAGAAGCGGACTCTATCGTTCATGGAAACTGCGTCCCAGAGCATCGAAGAACGGCGCCACCAGATAGTCGAGCGCCGTGCGCTCGCCGGCCGAGACGACGACCTCGGCGGGCAGGCCCGCCAGGAGGCGTGGTCGTACGTCGTCCGGGAGTTGATGGTCGTCGATCTCCACGGTGCCGGCGAAATAGGCCTGCTTGGTGCCGTCGTCGATCAGGCGGTCGCGGGAGACCATCGTCAACGTCCCGAAGATCGCCGACATGCGGCGCGTCTGAAAAGCCGGAAACTTCACCTCGGCCCGCATGCCGGCATGAACCGCCTCGAGATCGTTCGGCGCGAACTGCACGCTGATCACGAGCCTGTCGTTCGTCGGAACGATCTCCATCAGCGGCTCGCCCGAGCGGACCACCTGGCCGATCGTGTAGACCTTCAATCCCTGGATGACGCCCTGGTGCGACGCCCGGACCTCGTGCCGACGGAGAACATCCCGGGCCACGATGAGCTTCTCGCGCAGTTCAGCGATCTTCTGGCGCGTGTCGAGGAGCTGCGCGGTCAGCGATTCCTGCAGCTTCTGCTTGAGCTGCGCGGTCTGCATCCCCGCCTCGTTGATGTCGTTCTGCGCCTTGGCGGTCTCTGCCACGGACCGTCCGATCACGCCTCGGAGGCGCGCGTGCTCGCGCTCCATCATCAGAACGCGCGAGAGCGGGATGAGGTTCTTCTCCTGGAGGCCGCGCAGGCCCTCCAGCTCCTGCTGGATCAGCGCGACCTGCTGCTCGCCCGAGGCCTTCTCGACCGCCAGCCCGGAAATCTCCGTCTTCAGCTGCGTGACCCGCGCCTCGATGAGGCCGAGCTGCGCCTGGAAGGACGCGCGGCGCTCCGACAGCTGGCTGGCCTGGTCGTCGATCAGGCCGGCGACGGCCGGCTCGGCGCGCCGCTCCGCGATCTCCGGCGGCAGGAGCAGATCCTGCGCCTGGCCCTGCTCCGCGCGGAGGCGCGCTTCGAGGATCAGGGCCCCGTCGAGCTGGCCGCGGAGCAGATCGTTGCTGGCTCGCGATTGCACGGGATCGATGCGTAGCAGGACGTCGCCCGCGCGAACCGCCTGGCCGTCCCGGACCAGCACCTCCTGGACGATGCCGCCTTCGAGATGCTGCACCACTTTGCGGCTGCCTTCCGCGACCACCACCCCGGGACTGATGACCGCCCGGTCGAGGCGCGCGACGGCGGCCCAGGTGCCGACCACCCCGAACGTCGCGACGATGAGCGCGTAGCCGGCGACGGCGTACGCGCGCCAGTTCGTCAGGTCGGCGGAGCCCGACCGGTCCCGATCGGACCTTCTTCGCTCGGGGGACGGGCTCGGGATCGCGGCGCGCGTGACGGTCATCGCTTATCCCGCGCTCCGCTGTTCGTCGGAGCTGCGGCGGCTCTGGGATGCCGCGGGGCCGACGGGCGGCACCAGGGTCGGGACCGGCCGCTGGCCGGTGACGTGGGCGAGAACCTGCTCGGGCGTGCCGGAGAGCTGCACGCGGCCCTCGCTCATGAGCAGGATACGGTCGGCCTCCTCCAGCAGGCTCACCTTGTGGGTCACCAGCACCACCGTCGTCCCGGATCGCTTCAGGTCCGCAACGGCGCGCATCAGCGCCGCCTCGCCGGGCTGGTCGAGACTCGCATTGGGCTCGTCGAGCACGACCAGGCTCGGCTCGCCGTAGAGCGCGCGGGCCAGAGCGATGCGCTGCCGCTGACCGCCTGACAGCCCGTGTCCCCCCCGACCGATGACCGTATTGTAGCCCTCCGGAAGCGACTGGATCAGCGCGTGACAGCCAGCCCGTTGGGCAACCTCGATGACGCGCGCGTCGTCCCGGTCGGCGAAGCGCGCGATGTTCTGCGCGACGGTCCCGTCGAACAGTTCGACGTCCTGAGGCAGATAACCAACATGCTGCCCGAGCAGGGCCCTGTCCCAGTGGTTCAGGTCGGCCCCGTCGATGCGCACCGTGCCTTCCAGCAAGGGCCAGACCCCGGTGAGCGCGCGAACGAGCGTCGATTTGCCGGCGGCACTCGGGCCGATGATCCCCACGACGCTGCCGGGCTCGAGCCGGACGCTCACAGCCTTGAGGATGGGGCGCGTCGCGCCGGGGGCCGCCACCGAGATGTCTTCGGCCTCGATCAGGCCGCGCGGCCGCGGCAGGACGAGGCGGCGCGTCTCCGAGCCGGCGACGGCCACGAGATCGACCAATCGCCGGTAGCTCGCCCGCGCCGCCGTGAACCCCTTCCAGTTGCCGACGACCGCCTCGATCGGCGCGAGGGTGCGGCCGATGATGATGGACGCGGCGATCATCGACCCGGCCGAGATCTCGCGGTGAATCGCCAGATACGCGCCGATGCCCAGCACCAGGGTCTGCAGCAGCATGCGGACGAACTTCGTGGCCGCGACGATCAGGCCCGCGCGATCGCTGGCCCGCGCCTGGAGGAGCAGGACGTCGTCGTGGCGGCGCCCCCAGAGCCCGCGCATGGACGCGACCATGCCCATGGCCTGCAGCACCTCCCCATTCCGAAAGACCGTGGCTGCGCTCTGCCCCGCTTCGCGCGAGGCCTGACTGGCGGCGTCGAGCGTCCGACGGGTGGCGACCTCGTTGAGCAGCGTGAGGCCGAGGATCGTGCCGCCGCCCACCAGCGCCATCCAGCCGAACCAGGGATGGAGGATGAAGCAGGCGAGCAGGAAGATCGGTATCCAGGGCAGATCGCAGAACGCCAGCATGCCGGCGCCGGTCAGGAACTCCCGCAGGACGTCCACGTCGCGCAGCGCCGTATCGTGCTGCGCGCCGGGCCTGAGCAAGGTGCCGCGATGGGCGGCATCGAAGATCGGCGTGGCGATTTTCTGATCGAACACCACACCGCCGCGCACCAGGAGGCGGGCGCGCAGCATCTCCAGCATCGCGTAGACGGCCAGGCCGAACGCAGCGATCAGCGTGATCCCCGCCAGGGTCGTCTCACTCCGGCTGGGTATCACGCGGTCGTAGATCTGGAGCATGTAGAGCGGGCTGACGAACAGCAGCAGATTGATGAAGAGCCCGAACACCACGGCGGTCGCCAGGACCGGCCGGAGCGAGCGCAGGCCGATGGTCAATGCCGATTGCAGCGAAGGATCGCCCATTCTGCCCTCTTCCTGCGATCGATCGGCACGATCGGCGATTCCCAATGGCTCAGATTCCCGTGCTGCTCGCGTCAGTGACCCGCGGGCGCTCAGATCCGCGAGCGGCAATCGTACGTGCGATTCTCGACTTTCATGGGCCGCTATCCAGAGACATGCACCGGTAGTGGGGCATCCGGCGCCATTCTCCAAATCGTTCCTTACAGGATGATAGCGCTATTCAGGTAGTTGCCAAGCAACGGGATCCGTTCGGGGAGGACGCGGGGACGACGGGTGCCGCCGCGCATCTGGACAGCGCGGCTCCGTCCCAGCTATATGGTGTTTACTGTATAAGCGCCGCGCCGAGTGGCTTCGGTCGGCAGGAAGGTGAAACCCCGTGTATGCCCATCAGCAACGCCTGGACTCCGAGGAGGTGCTGGAGCTGCGTCGGGAGGGGGGACGGTATCTGAAGGAACTGCGGGAGGCGCGCGGCCTGTCGCAACGACAGCTCGCAGCTCTTGTCGGTGCGGATTACTACACCTTCATCTCGCAGCTGGAGACCGGGCGCGGTCGTATTCCTCCGGATCGGTACCGCGCGTGGGCCGAGGCGCTGGCGATCGAGCCGAGAGCGTTCGTCCGGAACGTGATGCGCTTCTACGACCCGATCACCCACGAGATCCTGTTCGGCGATCGGAGCGCGGAGCCTGAGGGCAACGAGGCGTAGGCCGTCGACGCTCTCAGGGCCCGGATCGTTCGGATGCGCGAAGCGCGCGGGACGGCTCCAGCCTGGAGACGACCGCCCGCGCAGCTCAGGAGGTGGAGTGGTCCGCACCGTCCACCGTCTGTGATCCGAGGGGTGATGGGTCGTCAGACGTCACGTCGGCGGCCGATACGGGCGCGCCGATCGCCGCCATCAGCATTCGCAATCCCTCGATCCACGTATCGGCCTCGGCCCGCGAGATGCACCCGCTGCGGCGAAAGATTTTGCCGGACTCGAGCTTGACAACAACGTCGAAGTGGCCGTCCGGCCTGTCCGTGATCCAGTATTCGACATTCTGAGGCATCGACGCTGCCCAATAGATCCTCACTTGGCCGGCAACAGCCGCCCCGCCCACGCAGCTCTCAGTCTGACGGCGAACGCGCGCCTCTCGCCGACGTGACTCGTTCACCTCGATCCGTTGTTCCTCGCTCGGCCTCAGACCACGTCGGGGTTCACCTGCGCGCGCGATGATCTTCGGCTCCTTCTCGGTTCAACATGTCCGCCCCCCAGGGACGGAAGCGTGCCCCAACGCGTAGGCCGCGGAGAACGATCCGCCGCTTGCGGGGTTAGATGTTCACTGTACAGTCAGGTGGCGGGTCCTATCTGGAGGGGTGGACGCTCGATGACGCGCGTGGTCGGGCCACTCCCGCCGGATGGCCCGCTGCAGATCGCCGGTTCGTCAGGCGGGATTCACGGCGGCCCGAGATCGGTTCGTGCGGCGAGCGCTTTGAGAGGACGTGAGTTGACGGACACGCTGGTTGCTCAAGACGGCGGAGTCGATCGGCCGAGCCGACAGGACCCTCCGGAACCCGCGATTCTGCCCACCGGTGTGCGGGATCATCTCGGCCTGCAGCTGCGCGCCGCCTACGAGGCCGTGACACGGGCACAGACACCGCCGCGTCTGCTGGACCTCGTCGCGCGGCTCAATGCAGCGCTGGAGGGGCCGCGCCAGGACGATGCCACCGCGTTTCGCGAGGGCCTGACCGAAACGCTGCCCGGCCTGCGCGCCTTCGCCCTCTCGCTCGTCGGCGATGCCTCGCGCGCCGACGATCTGGTCCAAGAGACTGTGCTCCGAGCCTGGGCGCGCCAGGACCTGTTCATCCCAGGTTCGAACCTGAAGGCGTGGCTCTGCACCATCCTGCGCAACCAGTTCTACACCGAGTGCCGCAAGCGAAAGCGCGAGATCGAGGACGTGAACGGTGCCGCCGCGGCGCAGCTCACGGCGCCCGCAGCCCAGGAGCACGGGTCCGATCTGCAGATCGTCTGGTCCCATATCGGCAAGCTGCCGGAACTGCAGCGTGAGGCCCTGCTCCTCGTGGGGGCCCAAGGCCTGACCTACGAGGCTGCCGCGGAGGTGATGGGCTGTCAGACCGGGACCGTGAAGAGCCGGGTGAGCCGCGCCCGGGCCTTGCTCGTCGCGCATCTCGCCTGAGACGAGCATCCTGACCGAGGGCGGATTTTCTACGCTCGACGGCCCCTGCATGGTTGAGACAGGTGCCCATCCGCGCTCCGCCCTGGGGCGAGTCCCGACGGGCGACGACCTGGGAACGGTCCCCCGCCGTTCTGGCCGGTGTCGAACCTCGACGGCTCGACCATCCTTGTCGGACGGATAGCCCGGGCAGAGAGACGAGGTCGGACGCGCGACACGCTCGAAGGCCGGGGAAAGGCCAGGCGCAGGCCGGCAAAGCCGTCTCGGCCCCTATCGCGACCGCGAAACCGCCGCGGGACGCCCTCCCCCATCGCGCTTCAAGTCGCACGAGCGTGTCGCGAGCAGCGACTGCACCACGCGGCCGCCATCGTCGATGGACACCGCCGCGGTTCAGCCCGCGCTTCGGCAAGGTTCGGGCCCGTCCCGGTCGCTGCCGCCGCAGCAGGCCGCTCGTCCCGGTCCGAGCCAGAGATCATCCCCGGGCACCTCGACGGACGCTCCGCCTCCACGCGCCGCCCGTGTCGCACGAAGGTCGGCCGTGGCGTCACCGACCATTGGGCAGCGCCGCGTCTGGCATCCTCGCCGCGGAGGCTCTCGGCGCGGTCTCCGGTGCCGCCGCGGAACAGGTCGCCCTTAACAAACTCACCCATCCCCGTACGAATCCGGGTCGCCGCTGGACTCACTTTGCAGAATCGGTCCACATGAACAGTCACGTTGGCAGAATCGGGCGGGGACCGATGACCGCAGAGGAACGGCTGGCTGAGCTGAAGGCGGCGGACACGCGCCGTCAGACACGTCGCAGGGAGGCTCTGAAGCAGAAGGGCATGACCCAGCAGAACGTGTGGCTGAAGCCGTCGGTCAAGGCCGTCATCGACCAGGCGATCCAGAACGGTCGGTTCAGGAGCCGTACCGAGGCGATCGAGTGGGCGCTCGCGTCTGCCTTCGAGGAGAAGTCGGCATGATGTAACGGGCAAAGCAGAAGGCCCCGAGGCGGGAACCTCGAGGCCTTTGGACCTGACATACCCTGGGATGGGGCGCGACAGGCGATTCGCACCCCCTTTATGCCCCCTCCCCCAGGCCGTCGTCAAGAACACCCTTCGGGGTGAACGGTCCCGCTTTGCCTCCTGAGAGGAGGCGGACGAGGTGGAGACAGTTCATTCCGGTGGCCGGCCGCTCACGCGCGCCGCGCTCGCCGGCCGGAGACGTGCGCTCGAAGACGGGCGGACGGTCTCGCGCAGGGAGCTCTCGGCCGCGGGCCGGGACGCGGCCAAGGCCCTGAACCTGCGCCCTGCCCTGCGTTCGATCCTCTCGGCGCTCTGCGCCGTGTGGGGTGAGCAGGATTGGGAACGCTTGGTGGTGTGGCCCTCGAACGAGCACCTGTGCGGGATGACCGGGCTGTCGGAGCGCGCGCTCCGCTACGGCCTGCGCGACCTGGTGGCCCTGGAGGTCATCACACCTCGGGACAGCGCGAACGGCAAGCGTTTCGCCATCCGCGGGCCGGGCGGCGCCGTCATCGACGCGTACGGTTTCGACCTGACTCCCATCGTCGCCCGGAAGGGAGAATGGGCGACCGCGATCATGGAAGCCACCGCGAGGGACGCTCAGCGAAGCCGCGCGTTCGATCTCCTGACCGTTCGTCGCCGCGCGGTGTCGGAGGCCCTTGCCGCCCTGCGCGCCCGCTTCCCGGCCACGGATGCCGCCGATCTGCTCGCGGCGCAGGAGGCCCTGGAGCGCAGCACGCCGAGGAGACGCGCTTCCGGCGTGGCCCCTGACGTCGTCCTCGACGCCTGGGGAGAACTGCAAGTCATGGCGGAGGATCGTTTCTATCAAGCCGCCTCTGCCGGCAATTCCGGCCGTCACTTAGAACAAGACACCGGATCTCCTACCGATCCTTGTGCAAAGGCTCCCGAGAAGGAGCCTGAGCCGACCCGTAGGCCCGAACCGTCACTCGTCGCGGCTGCTTGCCCTGTCGCTGCCGAATTCGGCGTCACCCTCAGAACGGAAGCGGATGTCATCGAGATCGGCCGGCTGATGCGGGGCGGGATCGGCGCGCATCCGTCGGCCTGGAGCGAGGCTTGCGAAGCCCTCGGTCCGTTCCGGGCCTCGGTGCTCGTGCTGATCGTCGCGCAGCTCCACGACGACGACGTGCGCCGGGGTGAGATCCGCATCAAGAACCCAGGCGGCTACTTCAGGCAGCTCGTCCGCCTGTGTTCCGAAGGTCGCTACGGGCTCGAAGCCGAGCTCATGGCGATGCGCAGGAGGAAGATGACGTGACCTCGGGCGAACGTCACCTGCCCCGGACCGCCAAGCCCTGCAGATGCGCCACGCCGCGGCAGCGAATCCGGGCACCCGGATCCTGACCGATGTAGGTAGCCTCCGGATCCCGGAACTCACGCTACGCTTGCGCGGCCGTTGAACATGGGAGGCTTGCGGTGAAGGTGTTTCAGATCCGGCACGAGGTGACGGGCGCCATCCTCTCGACGGGCTCGGCGCCTGACCCGCTCGCTGCCCTCGACGCCATGGCGCACGAGGCGGGGTATTACGATCATTCCGATATCCCCGACCATCTCCGGGCCGGTGGACTCGCCATCGAGGAGATTCGGGTCTAGCGCGCCGACCACCACGCGAAGAGTCCGATCCCTTCCCGGCTCCAGGCACGCTGCGGTCATCGAGGGGCCGGGCAGGCGCCCTCGCTTCTCCGAAGACCGCCACGGTGACGTGTCGGTGAGCGATGCCGGATTGGTCGGGCGCCTGCAGTGCCGTTCCGCCAGGAGGCCGAGCAGGTTCCGCGGCACCCGGCACTCTCGGTGCGAGGGGTTCGGCGCGTGATCGCCCCGAACCCGGTCCCCATCGGACAGGTTTGCGTGGGACGCAATCGGGGTCCGCTGCGTTACTGCGGCGACGAAGTGTGGAGATCCAGGATGGCAGACGCCGTCGCGTCGCAACGCGCTGTGCTGATTGTCGAGGACAATCCCGTGCAGCTCATGGATGCGGCTGCAGCCCTTCGCGACGCGGGATACGAGGTCGCGGAGGCCGCCACTGTCGAAGCCGCCCAGGCTCATCTGGCGGCCCGTCCCGAACTTGTGGCCATGGTCGCGGACGTGGACTTGGCAGGCGAGCCCTTGAGTGGCTTCACCCTGGCCAAAGCCGTCGCGGCGCGCTGGCCCGAACTGGCGATCCTGATCGTGTCGGGTGTGGCTTGGCCCGCCGAGGAGCAGATGCCGATGGGCGCTCGCTACCTGCGCAAACCGTTCACACCGGAGGGGCTGGCCGGCGCGCTGGGGGCTGTGCTGGCGGCGCGGGGCGTAGGGTCCGTGCCGCATTGACGGTGGCCAGCCCAGCGTGCGCCGGCGCGGGAGAGATGCGCCGTCGACGACGGGCCGCATCACGGCGAGGTTCAGGTCCCGCTGTCGCCGGCGCTGGCGTCGTCGCTACCGTCGAGCAGCCAGTCCGGTATCCCGGGAAGCACTTCCCCAGCGACCTCACCGGCGGTCTTCAGGGCCCGCTCCACTTTCGCTTCCGAGTACTCGCCGCGGACCTCGGCGAACAGCTCGCGCGCCAGACGGTCCAGCTCCTCGTCCGAGAGCGTCTGGTCCGGCTCGTCCCTCATGCGTGCAGGCCCCCCAAGCATCGGCCGTCCTGCGCCACCGATCCCGTCACGGGGCGGGAGCGCGTCCGGTGTCATCACCCGTGAGCCGATACGCAACGCGGCTCGCCAGCACGGTGCCTGGGCCCGGTTAGGGGATCGTCACCGGCGGGGGACCGAAGATGTCCCAGGCTGACGCTGACGCCGCCGATCCTTCCGTCGCGGTGATCGGCCACCCGCCTCAGTCCACGCCGCAGGCGAGCAGATCGCGCCTGCGCTGCTCGGACGTCTCTCGGGCCTCGTCCTGCCAGCTGGCCTCTGGCGGGTCTCGGTCGGCCTTCACCGGTCGCTCGCCAGGCAGGTACAGACTGCGGGGATCACCGGGCAACGCGCCCGTCGTCTCGGGGTCCCGGTCGCAATCCCGAGCCGGCTGATCGGCCAGGGCGAGCGCGGGACCCGCGCACACGACGACGGCCACGGCGAACGCGAGCAACTTTCTCATGGGGGTCCCGATGGGCCAGGCCCGGCGCATGTACCGCGTCGCCGGTAGGGCCGGAGGGCTTAACGGCGGTTCGCGATGGTCGCCACACCCGTGTCGGCACGGCAGACATGCGTGACCGTCGCCGCAGATCGATCGGCGCCCGGGGACGATTTCCACGTCGCCGGCACCCAGCCGCGGCGGCCGGGCGTGGTGTCCGGATTGCCGCGTGCCCGTCACTCCGCTCGCGGCCGCGCCGGTCAAGGCTCGAACCGACGAGCCCCCACTGCGCCCCCACTGCGCCCCCGCGCGGACGTGAATGGCCGAATCCGCCCTGTCGGAACGGTCAGGCCTGCCGCATCTCCGTGTCGCTGCCGGACGGCAGAAGCTCGGACCGGCGCGCGTGAGCGACGCCGCCCAGCAGGATGAGAAGCACGAGGGCGGGAAGCGGCATCAGAACGGGGTCGCCCGCGAGGAGATGGCTGCCGACCGCGCCGGCCATGAGCACGGCGAGCAGACAGGCGCCGAGGGCGACGCAACCGGGCGTCCAGAGGAGCACCGCGCCGAGGAGTTGCAGGGCGCCGACCACGTCCATGAACCACAGCGGGTAGCCGAAGCGGACGAAGCCCTCGACCTCGAACGGCACAGCGGCGAACTTCATGCCGGCGGCCACCAGGAACACCGCGGTCAACAGGCCTCGCAGCGCCACGCTGCCGACACTCCGCCTATCCCGAACCCGAGCCATCCCCACACACCTCCCAGCAGGCATCACGCTCGGCGGATCAGACGAAGTGCGTCGGCAGCGCCGCGGTCAGGGCGAGCTGGAGGACGGCGAGCGCCAAGCCAGTCAGCATCGACCAGGCCACGATGTGGTCGGTGACGGTCATGCCCTTGGTCATCATCTTGGTGGCCATCGGTGGTTGCCTCATCCGTGCAGCCGTGGATCGGCTGTCCCAGGACGGTCATATGGCCAAGCTGAATTGCGCCGTTATTGCTTCGATTATTGCGTTGGATTGCACCAAATCAGTTGAGACGCCGTTCTCGGAGAGCGATCCACAGCGCCACGCGCGATCGCCGGCACGCCTCCGGGATGCGCCGCGACGCCATGGCCGCGCGGCGACCGACCGCCGCCGGCCACATCGTCGGCTACATGCCGGGGTGAGGCCGTCCTCGCCCACGCTGGCCCGGAGCGCCGTCAGTTTGCCGCCGTCCCGCTCAGCGGTGACGAAGGCCTTCGCGTCGGGACGGATCGCCGACGGATCGGCTGGCTCATAGGCGACGATCGGTGTCTCAGGCGACACCGCCACGGTCTCCGACGCGCCGCCCCCGTGAGCCTCCGCGGCGGGGAGCCGACAACCCGGGAAGACGGGTGCGGCGCTCGGCGACGCCTGGAGTCCAGCCCACCCGTTCGCGGGCGCGACGACGGTGCTGTCGGGAGGACGCTGCCGATTCAGGCGTCCGCGTCGGCGCGTCCGTCCCACGCGTCGAGGCGCGACGGCGCCATCGGTGCCGCGGCGGCGATCCCGAGCCGGGTCGCGGCAGCCACAGCGGCGATGATGAGGCCGATGAAGAGCAATGGTTCGAGCATGGCCGTGCCCTCAGCTATGGGCCCGCGCGGCAAGATGGCGGCGCGCCGAACGGTGGCGGGCACGCGCATTGTGCTGCCGCCGCATCTGTTCCTGGAGGATCTCGTCTTCGTGCTGAGGGAAAACTGTGATCGCGGTCGATTGCGGGACACGCAGACCGTCCTCACGCTGCGGATAGATTGGTTTCATGACCGCTCCCCCGTATTACCTACGTAGAAGCTTAACCGTTCTTTAACCGATTGCAACCCGGTGGCGTGGTCGGGTCCCGACGGCGCCGGCGCGCGCCGGAGATCCATCCTCGTCGGGTGGTCCACCTCGATCGCCGCGGCGACGCGCCTTCCCTCACCAGCCCGGGCACTGGCCGCATTTCGGGCCCGACGGCTCCGGTCCCGGCAGACCCCCCGATCGCAGAGGCCGGGCGGCTGCTGATCCGGGCCGGGGAACTACCTCAGGCACGGTTGCCGCCTATGTCATCTGACCGGGAGCCGCCGTCGGACTGACTTTGATCGTGGAGGACGCAACGATGCCGCCCAAGCTGACCAAGACCATCATCGGAGCCGTTATCGCCGTCGCGCTCGCCGCTGCAGTCTCCTACGGAGTCATCAGCCAGCAGACGGCCGACAAGATCCAGACTCAGGCGAACCAGACCCTGCAGAACGATCAGGCTCCGGCCAGCACCGGTCAGCAGCCGCCGCCTCCGCCTCAGAACTCGATCCCGCAGGCACCCGCACAGCCGGGGGCGTCGCCGCAGAACCCCGCGCCGGCACCGCGTCAGTGAGCGAATCCGGGCGCGTCGATGGTGGGTCCGCGACGTCGAGCACGCCCCGGGATCGGCCCGGGTCACTGGCATCGGGGTCGACGGCACATCCTCCCCTGTCGGCGATGACGTGAAGCCGCGGCAACGAGAGCGCGGCCCTGTTCGAGCAGAATACTTCGGAGATACGGCGGTCATCGCGGAGGTGCCCTTGGCAAAACCGTTTGCCACGCTGCTGCTCGCAGCAGCCGTCTCTGTTCTGTCAGATCTGCCGGCGCGATCTCAGGTCGCGCCCGTCAACAACTGGGCTGAGTTCCGCGAGGCGATGGCGGCGTGCTGGACGGTGCCGCCCGGCACGGAGGGATCCCTGATTGCCTACCGGTTCGGCCTCGACAAGACGGGTGCCATCCGGGGCAAGCCGCTCATCACCGCGCGGCGACTGGTCGGCGACCAGGACGCGCACCGTCGCTACGAGGAGGCGGCATCCGCTGTGCTGGCACGCTGCTTCCCGCTCAAGGTGACACGGGCGTTCGGCGCGATCCTCGGCGAGAGCCCGATCTATCTGCGGTTGGTCAACACGAAGCCAACGGCCGCCTACCAGATCAACAGCAACGTGACGATCTTCGCGCCTCGCTAGGCTGCCCCTCGCGGATGCTTGCCTTGCCCGCCCGGGGGCCTCCCGAGACCGGCTGACAGGCGGTCCGGGAACGCAATGCCTTCGCGGGCAGCGCGCTCGACGGCCCGTTCCATCTGTGTTTGCTGACACGGCCGGCCAGGAGAACGAGCCGCGCGAGAGGGGGGACCATGCGGACCGGTTGGATTCTTGCCGGCGCGCTCGGCTGCGCGCTCGGCGTCACGCCGACCCAGGCGCGGATCACCCAGATCAAGGTCGTCACCGTCGAGCCGTTCGCCGACGGCGCTGAATTCGGACCTGCCGGCGCGTACGAGCGGGTCATCGGTGCCGCCCGCGGCGAGCTCGATCCGGCAGATCCGGCCAATGCCGGCATCGTCGACATCGCGCTGGCGCCGCGCAATGCGCGCGGCATGGTCGAATACAGGACCGACCTGTTCATCCTGCGCCCGAAGGACCCTGCCCGCGGCAGCGGTACGCTGCTGTTCGAGGTGCTGAACCGCGGCCGCAAGTTCCTCTTCAACTGGGTGCTGGACGCGCCGGCCCAAGGGGCCCAGGCTGTCAACGATCCGCGCAACGCCGTCGACGCCGGAACCGGCCTCGTCCTGCGTCGCGGCGACACGATCGTCTGGTCGGGCTGGGAGGCGGACGCGCTGCGCCAGCAGGGCGGCATGGCCATCGACGTGCCGGTCGCCTCCAGGAACGGCAAGCCGATCGTGGAGATCGTGCGCGACGAACTCGTGAGCGCGACGCGCGGGCCGCCAGAGGCGCCCTTCTATCTCACCTTCAAGGCGGCCAGCCAGGACAAGGCCGGCACGCAGCTGACCGTGCGCCGCCGGGAGGCCGACCCGCCGCGGCCGGTTCCGGAGGAGGCGTGGCACTACGCGACGCCGCGGCAACTCGAGCTCCTGCCCAAGGGAACGAAGCCGCTGCCGGGCTCGATCTACCAGTTCACCTACCGCGCCACCGAGCCGAAGGTGCTCGGCATCGGCTTCGCCGCGACGCGCGACGTGGTCGCCTACCTGCGCGGCGATGCCGCCGGTGGCGCCAACCCGGCGGGCGGAGCGATCCGGCACGCTGTCGCGCTCGGCATCTCCCAGAGCGGGCGGTACCTGCGCGACTTCATCGCCCAGGGCTTCAATCGCGACGAGGCCGGGCGCCGGGTCTTCGACGGCGTGCTGTCGCACATCGCGGGGATCGGCGGCGTCTTCCTGAACGCGCGCTTCGGCCAACCGTCCCGCACCAACACGCAGCACGAGGACCATCTCTATCCGGAGAATGCCTTCCCGTTCTCCGCGGCGGTTCAGCACGACCCGGTGACGGGACGGAACGGCGCACTGCTGCGCGACGACGGCTTCGACCCGCTGCTGATCGAGGTGAACACCGGCACCGAGTACTGGCAGAAGGGTGCCTCGCTGCTGGCGACGGATCCCCTGGGCCGCACCGACCTGGCCTTGCCCGACACGACACGCGTCTACTTGGTCTCGAGCGGCTTCCACTACGGGCGCGCCGGACTGACCTCGAGCAGAGGCCCCTGCGCCAACATGCGCAGCACCCTCAATCCGGCGCCTGCCCTCCGGGCGCTTCTCGTCGCACTCGAGGACTGGGTGACGCTCGGCACGCCCCCGCCCGACAGCCAGATCCCGCGCCTGTCGGACGGCACGCTGGTGGAGCCGGCCGAGGCCGGCTATCCCTTCATCGTCGGTGTGCCGGTCCCGACCGCCCCGAACACGATCGCCCGCTTCAGCACCTACGTCGATCCCAAGCCCGAGAGCGGGCCGCAGTACCGGCCGCTCGTGCCCCGCGTCGACGCGGATGGCAACGACGTGGCAGGCATTCGCCTGCCGGCCGTCGCCGCACCGCGCGCGACCTTCACGGGCTGGAATCTCTACGCCGATCCCTTCCCGGCGGGGGCCCTCTGCGACCGGGAGGGGAGCCAGCTTCCGTTCGCCCGGACCCGGGCGGAGCGGGAGGCCAACGGGGATCCGCGGCCCTCGCTGGAGGAGCGCTACCCGGATCCGGATGCCTACCTGGCTGCCGTGACCAAGTCCGTGGACGCGCTGGTTCGGGATCGCCTGCTCCTGCGCGAGGACGGCGACCGCCTTGTCCAGGCGGCGCGGCAGGAGTCCGCGCCATGACCGCTCCGGGTTCGGTCGTGCCGCCGGCGTAGACATGCGTCGGGCGGACCTTGTCCCTCAGGGAGACGTCTCGGACAGTCGACGGTCTTCCAGGGCGGCGTAGACCATGGTGCGGGTCAGCATGCGGTAGTGCTGGCGCTGGTCGGCCGAGGAGGTCTGCATCATCAGGAGCGCGAAGAACCCCTCTACAGGGTCAACCCAGAAGTATGTGCCTCCGACGCCGCTCCAGAACCAGTCGCCGATATTGCCGGGGAACGGCGCCTCGCCCGCCGCGAGGCGGACCGCCACGCCCAGCCCGAAGCCGTAGCCCGGTCCCGGCGGATAGTAGGCGGCCTTCGCGATCGCCGCCCCGAGATGATCCGAGGTCATGAGCCGCACGCTGGCCGGCGCCAGGACGCGCGCGCCGTCGAGACTGCCGCCGGCGAGAAGCATGCGCAGGAAGCGGGCGCAGTCCGCCGTGCTCGATACGAGGCCGCCATTGCCCCTCTGGCCGCGCCGCGGCTGCGCGGGATCGTGAAAGACAGGGCGCTGCCCCGGTGCTTGCGGCAGCGGCTGCGCGACGCGTGATCCCATCGCGGCCGAGATCTGGAACAGCGTGTCGGCCATGCCGAGCGGCTCGAGCACGGTCGCGTCGAGGACCCGCTGCAGATCCGCGCCGCCCGAGATCTCCAGGACGCGGCCGAGCACGTCGGTGGCGTGCGAGTAGTGCCACACCGTGCCGGGCTCGTGCTCCAGCGGCAGGCGGGCGATCCGGTCGGCGAACGCCGCGTTGTCGAGATCCTCGGCGAGCAGGCCGTCGGCCGCGTAGGCGCGCCGCGCCGGCCCGTCGCCGAGATAGCCGTAGGCGATCCCGGCGGTGTGGCGCAGGAGATCCTGAACGGTCGGCCTGGCCCTGGCGGGCCTGAGGCCGCCGTCCGGATCAAGCACCGACAGGTGCTCGAAGGCGGGAATGAATGCCGCCACGGGCTGATCGAGGCGCAGTGCGCCGCGCTCGGCGAGCACCATGGTAGCGGCGGAGACGACAACCTTGGTCATGGAGTAGATGCGCCAGAGCGCGTCGGGCCCGAGGGGCGCGTGCGCGACGCGGTCGCGGTAGCCGACGGTGCGTCGCCAGATCGCCCCGTCCGCGCCGCCGACGAGCATGTCGGCCCCGGCGATCGCGCCGCTGTCGACATCGGCCGTCAGGCGGTCGCCGAGGCGGTCGAGGTGGCGGGAGGAGAAGGCTGGCGCAGTCCGCATGGCACCGATGTAGCGCGCGCCACCGCGCCCGCATCGCCGCGGCCGCGAAAGGCCGGACGGCGACGCGCATCGGCTCCGGTGTCCTCGGGGCGCCGCGCGCCGGGGCGACGGTCCGGCCCGGCGAAGGATGGCGCGCCACGTAAGGACCGGGCGCGGCTCTAAGCCTCTGTTTCGACGCGCTCTCTTGCGCCGGACCGGTATCCACTTCGGTGCAGAGCGCTCTAGGCCGGCCTGACATCGTAGAATTGCGGGAAGCCGTTGCGCACGCCCGTCAGGCCCCGATAGGCTGTCGCCTCGTAATAGGCGCCGAGCGGCAGGTACGGCACGTCGATGAAGAACTGTCGCTGGATCTCGGCGCAGATCGCCTTCTGCGCCGCAGAATCGGGCGCGGTGAACCACGCGGCGCGCAGCTCCTCGAGACGGGGCGCGCGGGGCCATCCGAACCAGGCCTGGTCGCCGTTGCCGCGGATGCCGAGCTGGCCGGCGGGATCGAAGTTGTTGGTGCCGTTCAGGTAGGTGACGAAGGTGCTCCAGCCGCCCTTGTCCGGGGGCTGGCGGCTCGCCCGGCGCTGCACCAGGGTCCCCCAGTCCATCGCGACGAGGTCCACGGCGAGCCCGCATTTCTGGAAGGCTTCGGCCGCGACGAGGGCCAGGGGATGGGTGGCCGGGTAATCGGTCGGGTCGAGCATGACGACGCGCTCGCCCCGGTAGCCGGCCTCCGCCAGGGCGCGCCTGACCGCGGCGTAGTCGCGGGGGCCGACCAGCCCGTCGGTGCCCGCGCGCGTCGCCATCGGCGCCTCGGGGCTGAAGACGCCGACATGGTCCTTCCACAGGGCGCGCTCGTCGCCCGCGACCGCACTCATGAACTCGGTCTGGTCGATGGCGCCGAGCAGCGCCCGCAGGATCGCGGGATTGTCGAAGGGCGGATGCAGGTGGTTGAAGCGCAGGCAGCCGATGCCGCCGGCCGGATCGAGCACCTCCAGCCGGATCCCCGATCTGCTCCTGAGCAGCGCCTGCAGATCCGGCGTCGGGTTCTGCCACCAGTCGACCTCGCCGGCCGCCAGCGCGCTCGCGGCGGTGGAGGCGTCGGGCACGATCCGCCACTCGATCCGCTCGAAATGGGCCCGCTTCGGTCCGGCGGTGAAGCTCGCCGCGCCGTCCGGGCGGGGCACGTAGCCGTCGAAGCGCTCGTAGACGGTGAGCGCCCCCGGGACGCGCTCGTCCGCCTTGAAGCGGAACGGGCCCGAGCCGACCATCTCGGTGACCTGCGTGTTCGGGTCGGTCTTCGCCAGGCGCTCCGGCATGATGCAGGGCATCGAGGTGCCGGTCTTGCCCAGAGCCGCGGGCAGCAGCGGGAACGGCCGCTTGAGGCGGAACTGCACGACGCGGTCGGAGGTCGCCGCGAGTTCGTCGGTGGCGTCGATCAGCGCCCGGCCGAAGGCGTCGCGGGCGGCGAAGCGGCGCACGCTCGCCACCGCGTCGCGCGCCAGCACCGGCGCGCCGTCGTGGAAGCGCAGGCCCTCGCGCAGGGTCAGGCGCCAGAGGCGGCCATCCGCCTCGACGGCGTGGCCCTCGACCATCTGCGGCTGGAACTCGTAGCCCGCGGTCTGGCCGTAGAGGGTGTCGAAAACGAGGTAGCCGTGGTTGCGCGTCACGGTCGCCGTCGTCCAGATCGGGTCGATCACCGCGACGTCGCTTTCCGGGATGAAGCGCAGAACCTTGGCGGGCTGCGCGACGGCGGGCCGCGCGACCGCGGCGGCGGCCAGGGCGGCGAGGACCTCGCGGCGCCTCATCGGCGAGCGCTCGTGCTGGATGCCATCGGAGACCGTGCGCCCATCACCCTCGTCGCGTCGCATGGTGCCCTCGGAGAGGCTGCGAGGCAAACGCGGGGCCGCGCCCCGCCGCGCGCGGCCGCGTCAGCGGGCAGTGCCCGGAGCACAGAGGCGGGGCAACTCGCGCCGCGAGCCCCCTGCACGACCCCGCGTCCGCCGGGCCGGAGCCTCCGTCCCGGCGCCTCGGGCCCTAGCGCTCGCGGTCGGCCCCGGAATCGGCCTGTTCGGGCGCGGTCATCTCCGGCGTCAGCAGACCGAGTTCGATCAGGAAGGCCGAAGTCGGTTCCAAGTAGACGCCGATCTGGATCGCATCCGGGTCCGAATGCGGCGTCACATAGGTGCGCCTCTCGTACAGCTCGGACTCGCCGCTCGCCAACAGGTCCCGCAACGCGCACCGGCGCATCCAAGAGATGATCCCGCGCGCGTAGGCGTCTTCGACCAGCTTGAATCCGCCGATCACGGCGTGTTCGAAATCGGGATCCGTTCGGATCACGACTCTGCGGGGTGTTTCCTGCATGTGTGTCCTGCGACGCTCTCGGATCCCGGCCAGCCGGCTCATGCTGATCTTGCGGCCGGCCGCCGAGGCTGACCCAGACTCGGACCAGTCCTGTCCAGGCGCAGAGCCCGCGCGGGCGTTTCCGTCGCCATCATTTGTGGTGCTCGGTGCTCGACCGAAGGACGTAGCACCCTGTCGCGGGCCGCCGCGCCCGCGGCTGAGGCCCCGCGGTCACATCGCTGCGCCGTGTCGTTCGATGTGCCGCACGCCTGCACGATTGCCGCGGAGCCGCCGGAGGGGCCGTTCGGTCGGGCGCTCCCCGAGCCGGCCGCGGTCCGAGCCGGCGGCCACGGCGATCCCGTCGCTCCGGCAACGCCGTCAGCGCGGGTGCTCCGGAACACGCCGGGCCTGAAAGCTTGAGCCTACATCGGGATCACACCGCGACGACAGTCGCGAGCCCGATGGAGACGACGATGACCTGGACGAACCGCATTACCATAGCCGCGACCCTCATCGGCGGCGCGATCGCGCTGGTGACTTACGCGCAGGCCCTGAGTCTGCCGACGCACTTCGCCTGAGCCCGCCTGCCGGGGGAGCGCCCCGCGCCGCTCCTCCGACGCCGTCGTGACGGCCACCGTCGCGTTGAGACTTATCGCGCAGCCCACGATCGGGCCGCCTCGCTTCGTCCGAGGGGCGCCTGGCGGACCGCTCTGAGCCGCTCCGGGCCGCGCCGTCGGCGCGCGCGGTTCTCGGCAGGATCGGCCACGATCGCCCAGGATCGGGCGCCGGACCGCGTCGGCGCGGACGCGCCCGCCCCGCTTGCCGGGCCCGCCCTTTCTGCGTTTCAAGGCCGTGACCCCTGGACGTGGCCCGGCCGGCGATGGAACTGAAGTGGATCGAGGACTTCCTCAGCCTCGCCGAGACCCGTAGCTTCTCACGCTCGGCCGAGGCGCGTCACGTCACGCAATCGGCGTTCAGCCGCCGCATCCGCTCCCTGGAGGTCTGGCTCGGCACGGCCTTGCTCGACCGAAGCACCTACCCGATCACCCTCACGGCGGACGGGCGCCACTTCCTCGAGACCGCCGAGGAGGTGGTGCGCCTCCTCACCCTCAGCCGCGCCGACTTCCGCAACCGCAGCGAGCGGTCGAGCCTGCCCGTCGTCGCCATCACTGCCCTGCATTCGCTCTGCCTCTCCTTCCTGCCGCGCTGGCTCGGCACGCTCCGGGGCGAGCTCGGCGCGATGAGCAGCCGCGTGCTGCCGGAGAACTTCAACATCTGCCTCCAGGCCCTGGTCGAGGGCGGCTACGACCTCATGCTGACCTATCACCATCCGGGCATCCCGATCCCGCTCGGGCCCGATCGCTTTCCCTGCCTCGTCGTGGGCCAGGACAGCCTCGTGGCCGTGGCGGCGCCGGCGGATCTCCCCCGCGACCGGGAAGGCCGCCTGCCGCTCCTGCAATATTCCCGCGGCTCCTTCCTGGGCCGGCTCGCCGCCATCGCCCAGGCCCGGGAGGGCGCGCCCGCGACCTATCCGGTCCACACGAACGAGAACTCGATGGCCGAGGCCCTGCGGTCGATGGCGCTCGCGGGACACGGGGTCGCGTGGCTGCCGAGGAGCCTCGTGGCCGGCGAGATCGCGGCGGGCGCGCTCGCCATCGTCAGCCCCGAGATGTCGATGGAGATCCGGCTGTACCGCAGCGCGGAGCGGGCCCGGCCGTTCCTAGAGGCCGTCTGGTCGGCCGCCGCCGCGGATTCGAAGAACTATTCCGGTTCGGAATAGTTCTGGTCGCAACTAGCATTGGCGGCCCGCCGGCACCGGGACTATCAGACGCCGGCCGGTCAGGCGCGGCCGCCCGTGAGGGCGGGGCGACTGGCGGCGACCCTTCATCGCGCACCGTCGAGAGCGTCGACGCCCCCTCACGCGGGCCGGTCGCTCACGCGCAATCGTCCGCCCAACCGTCCTGCCCTACGGCGCGCCGGATCGCTTCCGCGCGCGAGGAGAGAGCCGTGTCCGAGATCGCTTCCGCCGCCCCGACCCGCACCGAGCACGACCTCCTGGGCGACCGCGAGGTTCCGCAGGCGGCCTACTGGGGCATCCATACCCTGCGCGCGGTCGAGAACTTCCCGATCACCGGCACCACGCTGGCCACCTGCCCGGACCTGATCCGGGCGCTCGCGGCGATCAAGCAGGCGGCGGCGCTCGCCAACCGGGAACTCGGCCTGCTCGATGCGGCGCGCTGCGACGCGATCGTCGCGGCCTGCGAGGAGATCCGGGCCGGCGGCCTGCACGATCAGTTCGTGGTCGATCTCATTCAGGGCGGGGCCGGGACCTCGACCAACATGAACGCCAACGAGGTCGTGGCCAACCGCGCGCTCGAACTGCTCGGCCACGCCCGCGGCGCCTACGGGCAGCTGCACCCGAACGAGCACGTCAACATGGGCCAGAGCACCAACGACGTGTACCCGACGGCCCTCAAGATCGCCGGCATCGGCGCGATCCGTCGGCTCGTCGCCGCGATGGCGTCGCTGCGCGGCAGCTTCGAGGCCAAGGCCGCCGAGTTCTCGGACGTGCTCAAGATGGGCCGCACCCAGCTGCAGGACGCGGTGCCCATGACGCTCGGCCAGGAATTCGGCACCTACGCGCGCATGCTCGGCGAGGACGAGGCCCGGCTGGGCGAGGCCGAGCTGCTGATCCGCGAGATCAACATGGGCGCCACCGCGATCGGGACCGGCATCACCGCGCATCCCCTCTACGCGGCCGCGGTCCGCGCGCGGCTGTCCGAGATCACCGGCATCCCGCTCGTCACGGCCGAGGATCTGGTCGAGGCAACCCAGGATTGCGGCGCCTTCGTGCAGGTGTCCGGCGTCCTCAAGCGGGTGGCCGTGAAGCTGTCCAAGACCTGCAACGACCTGCGCCTGCTCTCCAGCGGTCCGCGCGCGGGCTTCGGCGAGATCAACCTGCCGGCCCGGCAGGCCGGCTCCTCGATCATGCCCGGCAAGGTCAATCCGGTGATCCCCGAGGTGGTGAACCAAGTGGCGTTCGAGGTGATCGGCAACGACGTGACGATCAGCTTCGCGGCCGAGGCCGGCCAGCTGCAGCTCAACGCCTTCGAGCCCGTGATCGCCTACAGCCTGTTCCGCAGCTTCGCGCATCTCGAAGCCGCCTGCCGCACGCTCGATCTCCACTGCGTGCGGGGCATCACCGCCAACCGCGAACGGCTGCGCGCCAGCGTCGAGCACTCGATCGGGATCGTGACCGCGCTCAACCCCTATATCGGCTACCGCAACGCGACGGCCGTCGCCATGGAGGCGCACGCGACCGGCCGCGGCGTCTACGACCTCGTGCTCGAGAAGGGGCTGATGGCCCGCGCGCAGCTCGACGCGGTCCTCCGGCCCGAGCGGCTGACCCGCCCGCAAGCCCCCGATCCGGTCATCGCCCGGGCCGTCGCCGGGGCCTGATCCAGAATCCGGGATCCGCGCCCGCGACGCCAGCGGTCGGGTCCCGCACGCCGAACAACACGATCCCATGGGAGGACAACGGATGACGCACGCCGATACGGACCCGGATTCCACGACATCGCGCTCGGGCCGGCTCACGCTCTATATCGGGCTCGGGCTGGCACTCGGCATCCTCGTCGGCGCCGTCCTCCACGGACTGGCGGCCGGACCCGACGAGGCCAAGGCGTTCGCGGCGCACTTCACCCTCGCGACCGACATCTTCCTGCGTCTGATCAAGATGATCATCGCGCCGCTCGTGTTCGCCACCATCGTGGCCGGCATCGCGAGCTTCGGCGACGCCCGCTCGGTCGGCCGGGTCGCCGCGCTGGCCATGGGCTGGTTCGTCACCGCCTCGGTCGTCTCGCTCACCCTCGGGCTCCTGACCGCGAACCTGTTCCAGCCGGGCGCGGGCCTGGGCCTGCCGCTGCCCGACGCGGGGGCGCAGACCGGCCTGAAGGCCGCCTCGCTGAACCTGCGCGACTTCCTCGTCCACGTCTTCCCGACCAGCATCGTCTCGGCCATGGCCGGCAACGAGGTGCTGCAGATCCTGGTCTTCTCGATCTTCTTCGGCTTCGGTCTCAGCACGATCGACCGGCGCTACAGCGAGCCGATGGTGCAGCTTCTCGACGGCCTCGCCCGCGTGATGTTCAGGGTCACCGACACGGTGATGCGGCTCGCGCCGATCGCCGTCTTCGCGGCCATCGCGGCGGTCGTCACCGTCCAAGGGCTCGGCGTCCTTCTCGATTACGGCAAGTTCATCGCCAGCTTCTACGCGGGCCTGTCCCTGCTCTGGCTGCTGCTGATCGGTGCCGGCTGGGCCGTGCTGGGCCGCCGCGTGGTGGAGCTGCTGCGCCTGCTGCGCGCCCCGATGATCCTCGCCTTCTCGACGGCGAGCAGCGAGGCCGCCTTCCCGCGCACCGTCGAGGTGCTGGAGCGCTTCGGGGTGCGCCCGCGCGTGACCGGGTTCGTGCTGCCGCTCGGGTACTCGTTCAACCTCGACGGCTCGATGATGTAACAGGCCATGGCCGCCCTGTTCATCGCCCAGGCGTTCGGGATTCACATGGGCTTCGGCGAGCAGCTGACGATGCTGCTCGTCATGATGGTGACGAGCAAGGGCATCGCCGGCGTGCCGCGGGCCTCGTTGGTCGTGGTCGCCGCCACCGTGCCGATGTTCGGTCTCCCGGCCGCCGGCATCCTGCTGATCATGGGCATCGACCAGATCCTCGACATGGGGCGCACCGTCACGAACGTCCTCGGTAACGGGCTCGCCACCGCGGCGGTCGCCAAGTGGCGGGGTGAGATCGCGGGTGGCGTCCGGGAGGTGAGCGCGGAGCCCGCGGGGCCGCGCCTCGACCTCGCCGCGCGGCCCGCGACCGGCGCCGCCCGCGCTTGACGGGGCCGCCGTGGCCCGCTCGATGGCGGACGGGATCGCGCCGCTCGCCGCTGTCACGGACCGCTCCGGGCTCTGAGAGGCGACCGCGCCCGGGCACCGCTCCGGGCGCGGGGGCGCGGCGGCAGGGGCCGTGCCGGCCGGGTCCGGTCTGTCAGGTTCCGACCCGGAGCGGGGCTGTGAGCTTGCGCAGGTAGGCGATGACCGACAGGGCCGTGATGCGGCCCGTGCGGGGGTTCTCGTCGGTCAGGACGTTCTCGATGTCATCGCGAAGCGCGCGGCGTCGGCCTCCACCTCGATGCGGTGCGTGTTGCGCTCCAGGCCGGGGTCGGCCCAGATCTCGAGCTCGGTCCGGTCGGGACCGATGCCGGCCAGCGAGAGCGCGACCGCGACGTTGAAATTCGCCGGGAAGCCGCGGGCCGCCTCGCGGGGGCTGCCGGCAAAGATGCGCATCGGCTCGGTGATGCCGCCGATCTCGATGCCGTTCTCCGCGAGGTAGGGCGCGCCGACGAGGCCGCGCACGGGCTTGCGGGTGATCATCCGCACCGTGCGGATAGTACCCTCCGCGGCGGCCGTCACGGCGTCGAGGCCGAGCAGCGCGCCGGTCGGGACGACGATCTGACCGCCGTGGGCGCGGGCCGTCGCCACGAGGTCCTCGTGATCGAGGAGCGCGCCGCAGCTCAGCACGATCGCGGTCTTCCCCGCCGCCACGAAGGGCCGCACGATCGCCGGGAGATGCTGGGACGGCGCGCATTCCAGCACGATGTCGGCCCGCGGCTCCAGGGCGTCGAACGCGGTGACGACCTCCGGCGGCTCCGCGAGCGCCGCGAGGGCGGCCCGGGCTCTGGCGGCATCGTGAACCGCGACGGCGGTCAGCCTCAGCCCCGATATGGCGCCCGCATCGAGCGCGCGCCACGGCCAGCCCGACGGTGCCGAGGCCGGCGATCGCGATGCGACCGCCGCGGATGGGCGACCTCGGGGCTTCCTGCAGCGGCATGTCGGGTATCCGTTCATCGGGGCCGGAGCGGCCGACCGCGCCAGCCCTCTGCATCGGCCATGCCGGGGGGGACGCGCCTCAGCCCTCGCCGCGGGCATCGCGCGGCCGGACCGCGTCGCCGCGCAGGGCGCGCGCGGTCCGCGCGACGTGTCCGACGCCGACGTCACGGTCGTCGATCCGGTCCAGGGCGCCATCGACGTCCCCCGCGACCCTGCCGCGCTGTTCCACGGCGCGCCGCTGCGCCGAGGCGAGGCGGTCCGCCTTCATCTCGAGGTGCCTCAGGCACGCGCACCGCAGGAGCGAGGCGAAATTGCGTGCCTCACCGTGGAGAGCGAGCACTTCGTCGTAGAGAAGCGTCACGAGGCGCGGAAGGGTCATGCCCTGAGCGGCGGCGATGTCCTCGAGCACGTTCCAGAACATCACCTCGATCCTGATCGAGGTCGAGTGTCCGCCGAGCCGGATGGAGCGGGTCTCGCCCTCGTAGTCGGCGGACGGCATCCCCGAGTACAGATTGCACATGTCCACCCCTGCGATCCGCGCCGCTCACCCGCGGCGACCGCCCGCGCTTCCCCGGGATGAGGAAGAATAATGCAGCGCGCGCCCGTTTCCACTGCCTTCCGGGCTCTGGCATAACGCGCTCCGCGGATCGTCGCGGGCCCGCTCCGCAGTAGCATGATACTACCACCGCACGCTGGAGCGGCTCTAAGTTTCCGCTCGGCGGGACCCCTCGGGGCCGTCGGCCTCGGGCCTCGACAGGGGGGATCATGCGCGACATGTCCGACATGCCCGAGCGGATCCCCGCGATGATCCGGGTCCGGGACGCGGCGCGCTCCGCGCGTTTCTACCGGGCCACCTTCCGCCTCGACACCGCCGACCGGCCCGGCTTCGAAACCTTCACCCCGATCGATCTCGCGCATGCCGCGTCCGGTCTCGCGTCGGAGCTGACGGTCAACACGGGCCACGACGGCGCCTGCGGCCTGGGCGTGGGGGCCGCCCGGGGCACGGCGCGCTCCTGCTTCATCGACGACCCGGACGAGCACAAGATCGAGGTGCTCGCCCGCGGTTGGCGCTTCGCCTGATGACCCGCGACGGCCCGCCATCGGCCGCCGCGGCACCGGCACGACCGACACGGACAGGGGAGGACGGGATGAGGATGCAGGAGACGGGCGCACAACTGTCCCGCCGCGGCTTCCTGGGCGCCGCGGGCTCGACGCTGCTCGCGGTCGCGGTCATGCCGGACGGCAGCGTGACCGGGCGGGCCTGGGCGCAGATGCCGAAGGCGACGAAGCCCGAGACCTTCGCCTCGCTCGTGCAGATGTCGCGCGACTGCTACCCGCACGACCGCGTCGCCGACAGGTACTACGCCGCCGCGGTGCAGATCCTCGACGACGCGGCGCGGACCGCTCCAGGAGAACTGACGCTCCTCGAGGACGGGATGGCCGCGCTCAACCGGGCGGCCGTCGAGAGGCACCGCCTGCCCTACGCCAAGGTTCCGCAGGATACGGACCGGGCAGCCCTCCTCGAGACCATCGAGCCGACCCCGTTCTTCCAGAAGGTGCGGGCCAACCTCATCGTCGGTCTCTACAACCAGAAGGAGCTGTGGCCGATCTTCGGCTACGAGGGCGCCTCCTTCGACAAGGGCGGCTACCTGGAGCGCGGCTTCGACGACATCGACTGGCTCTGACGGCGGCCCGGCGCCCGCGCCGACGGCCGCGCGCGACACGCATTCACCGCTCGGTCCGACCATCCCGCGCGAAGACGGGACGGGGCCGATCCGCGGCAGGAGGAAACCATGTCAGCTCCCTACGACCTCAGCGACGGCTCCGTCTTCGTCATCGTCGGCTCGGGCGCCGGCGGCGGGACCCTCGGGACCCAGCTCGCGCTCAAGGGCATCGACACCGTCATCCTCGAGGCGGGCGACCGGCACGAGACCTTCGACTTCGTCAACGACGAGTGGGATTCGTTCGCCCAGCTCGCCTGGAAGGACAAGCGGCACGCCACCGGGCCGTGGCCGATCGCCAAGACGTTCCCCAACCTGCCGGCCTGGATCGTGAAGGCCGTCGGCGGCTCGACCGTGCACTGGGCGGGCGCGTCGCTGCGCTTCCAGGAGCACGAGTTCAGGACGCGCACGCATTACGGCGCCGTGAAGGGGGCCAACCTCCTCGACTGGCCCGTCGACCTCCCGGAGATGGACCCCTGGTACGCCATGGCCGAGAACCGGATGGGCGTCACGCGCACCAACGGCATCCCGGGCCTGCCGGGCAACAACAACTTCAAGGTGCTCGAGGCCGGCGCCCGCAAGATCGGCTACACGGAGGTGCATACCGGCCGGATGGCCATCAACTCCGAGCCGCGCGACGACCGCGCCGCGTGCATGCAGCTCGGCTTCTGCTTCCAGGGGTGCAAGTCGGGCGCGAAGTGGTCGACGCTCATCGCGGAGATCCCGAAGGGCGAGGCCACGGGCCGGCTCGAGGTCCGTTCGGGCTGCCAGGTGCTGCGGATCGAGCACGATCCCGGCGGCAAGGTCACCGGCGTGGTCTACGCCGACAAGGACGGCGTCGAGCACCGGCAGAGAGCGCGGGCCGTCGCCGTGGCCGGCAACTCCATCGAGAGCCCGAGGCTGCTCCTCAATTCGCACTCGGCGAAGTTCCCCGACGGTCTGGCCAACGCGTCGGGGCAGGTCGGGCGCAACTACATGCGCCACACGACCGGTTCGGTCTACGCCATCTTCGAGAAGCCGGTCCACATGTACCGCGGCACCACGATGGCCGGCATCGTGCGCGACGAGGCCCGGCACGATCCGAGCCGCGGCTTCGTCGGCGGCTACGAGCTCGAGACGCTCTCCCTGGGCCTGCCCTTCATGGCGGCGTTCCTCGACCCGCAGACGTGGGGCCGCGACTTCACCGGCGCCCTCGACAAGTACCGGAACATGGCGGGCCTCTGGATCGTGGGCGAGGACATGCCCTGTTCCGACAACCGCATCACCCTGTCGGACGACACGGATGCCTACGGGATGCCGGTCGCGTCGGTCCATTTCGCCGACCATCCCAACGACGAGGCGATGCGCGAGCACGCCTACAGGCAGGGCAGCGCCCTCTACGAGGCCGTCGGCGCGGTCCGCACCATCCGCACCCCGCCCTATCCGTCGACGCACAACCTCGGCACGAACCGCATGAGCGAGAAGCCCCGGGACGGCGTCGTCAACCGCTTCGGCCAAGCCCACGATGTCGAGAACCTGTTCGTCTCGGACGGCTCCCAGTTCACGACCGGCGCCGCGGAGAATCCGACCCTCACCATCGTCGCGCTGGCCCTGCGGCAGGCGGACCACATCGCCAAGCGGATGAGTCGCGGCGAGATCTGAGCGCGGATCCTGCGCCCGCATCCGGCCGGCGCAGGCGATCTCCGCGATCTCCGCGACCATCGCGATCGCGCTTACCGCGCGGGTCCGCGGAAAGCTCGGCTCCCGCCCCCGGCGTCAGTGGAGGTGAAACTCGCTGCCGACGGCCCGCAATTCCGCGGGCCTGATCAGGCGGCTGTGGGCCACCTTCACCGAATGCAGCGGCCCATCGAGGGCGCCCTGCCAGAAGGCCAGGAAGCGCTTCAGCTCCGGGAAGACGGGGAAGAGATCGTGCTGCTGCCAGATGAAGGTCTGGAGCAGGTGGGGATGGTCGGGCAGGTGATACAGGATCTCGGCTGTCGTCAGGCTGTAGCCTTCCAGCTGACGACGGAAGGCGGTCGAAACGCTCATGGCGGCCCCTCCTGCGCGCATCGTGAGAGTGACCCACGACGAAGCAAGAAAGTTGCCGGCTGAGCTGTTAACAAACGCCGAATCGCCCGCGATCTCAGTCGGTTAGCACTCAGAGCGGACGATGGCTGCCAGAGCGGTTCGGGGTCGCGCGCACGCGCGCGCTGCACCGAGGTCGGGCCGCGTATGACGGGCTCGGCGACGCTCGGTTCCAGCGCCCGGACCGCGAGCCGGCCTCTCCGTCGCCGGATCTGATCCTGTTCAGGACCCAAGCGTCTCAAATATTGCGCGTCTTCGAGCAATGAAAATAAATATTACTGCAGTCGAGGCATCGCTCGTGAAGCGTCTGCCGCGCCGATGTCATTCCTCCACCGTCGCGTGGGCGGCGAGGAAATCGACGAAGCTTCGGATGCGCAGCGCCAAGCGCGCGTGGCCGACATAGAGGACGTGGACGTCCTCGGCATCGCCGGGGTTGAACGCCTCCAGCACCGGCACGAGCCGACCGGCCGCGAGATCGGCCGCCACATGGAACCGGGCAAGGCGGGCGATCCCGGCGCCGCCGAGCGCCATCAGGCGCACCACCTCGCCGGAATTGCCGTAGAAATTCCCCTGGATCGGCCGCTGGTTGAGACCGGCTCCGACGCGGAACGGCCAGGTATCGAGGGAGCGGCGGAAGCTGAAGTTGAGGCAATTGTGCGCCGCGAGGCCGTCGGGATGCTCCGGGACACCTTCCCGCGCGAGATAGGCGGGGGCGGCGACCACGATCATCCGGCTGCGCCCGAGGCGTCGGGCCCGCAGGCGGGTGTCGCGGAGTGGGCCGATCCGGATCGCGACGTCCGCCTGCGTGGCGGGCAGGTCGATCACCTCGTCGGTCAGGGCGAGATCCAGGCTCATCCGCGGGTGCTGCGCGAGAAAGCGCGGCAGGACCGGCAGGACGACGTGGGTCCCGTACGGGACCGAGGCGTTCACCCGAAGCCGCCCGCTCGGCTCGGCGGCGGTCTGGGTGAGGCCCCGCTCCATCGCGTCGAGTTCCGCCATCAGCTCGGCGGCCCGCTCGCGATAGGCCTCGCCTTCCGGGGTCAGGGTCAGGGATCGGGTCGTGCGCCGGAGCAGCGCGACCCCGAGGCGCGCCTCGAGGCGGGCGACGGCCCGGCTCACGGCGGAGGGGGTTTGCCGCAGGGCCTTGGCGGCTGCCGCGAAGCTGCCGCACCGCGTCGCCTGGAGGAACGCCTCCATGTCCCCGAGCCGGTTGTCCATCGCGCCGCCACTCGTGCATCGAAGTCACGATCATCGTGCCGCGATGCCTGCTACTCAGCAATCCGGCGGCCGTCCATCTCCTCGGGACCGACACGGCAACGAGGACGAACCGTCATGGATCTTCAGCTCACGGGACGAAGCGCCCTGGTCACCGGCTCGACCGCCGGGATCGGTCTCGCCGTGGCCAAACGGCTGGCCGCGGAGGGCGCGGAGGTCATCATCGCGGGGCGCCAGCAGGCCAAGCTCGACGCGGCCGCGGCCGCGGTCGCCGCGGCGGGCCGCGCGCGCGCGATCCTGGCCGATCCCGCCACGGCCGAGGGCGCTGCCGCGCTCGTGCGCGCGGCCCCCGCGGTCGACATCCTCGTCAACAATCTCGGGATCTACGAGGCCAAGGCCTTCCCGGACATCGCCGACGACGACTGGCACCGCCTGTTCGCGGTCAACGTCGTGTCGGGGGCCCGGCTCGCGCAGGCCTATCTCCCGGGGATGCAGGCGCGCGGCTGGGGGCGCGTCCTGTTCGTCTCGAGCGAGTCCGGGATCGTGCCGCCGCCCGACATGATCCACTACGCCGTGACCAAATCGGCCCAGCTGACGATCGCCCGCGGACTCGCCCAGCTCACCAAGGGCAGCGGCGTCACCGTGAACACGGTGCTGCCCGGGCCCACGCGCTCCGACGGGATCGGCGATTTCCTGAAGAGTGTCGCCTCCGATCCCGACCTGTCGCCCGAGGCGATGGAGGCGGAGTTCTTCCGGCTCCATCGGCCGCTGTCGCTGATCCAGCGCCTGATCGAGCCGGACGAGGTCGCCGCCATGATCGCCTACCTGGCGAGTCCCCTCGCCGCCGCGACCAACGGCGCTGCGCTCCGGGTCGAGGGCGGGATCGTGCCGACCGTCGCCTGACCGCCGAGGCCCGCGACGCGGAGACGGGCGCGCGGCGCGGGCCGGATACCGGCGCGGGGAGCGGGCGGCGCGAAGGGCGGGCGATCCCCGACCTCTCCCCGACCTCTCCCCGGCCTATCCCCGGCCGGTCCGCGGCTCTTCCCCGGCCAACCGTCCCGGCCCGATCACGTTCCGGTCGAGCCTGAGCAGGAGCGTCACCGGGAGGAGACCGATCATCACGATGAGCACGGCGGCGACGGCGCCGTCCTCGTACGTGCCGCGCGCCGCCTCGCCGTAGAGATGCGTGCTCAACGTCTCGACGTTGAGGGGACGCAGGAGCAGCGTCACCGGCAGTTCCTTGGCGATGTCGACGAAGGCGAGGAGGCCGCCGCTCAGCACCGCGGGCCAGGCCAGCGGCAGCTGCACGGTGACCAGCGTGGCGAGCCGACCCCGCCCGAGCACCCGCGCGGCGTCGGGGATGGTGCGCGGGATCCGCGCGAAGCCGGCCTCGCTGGCGCCCACCGTGACGGTCAGGAAGCGCAGGGCGTAGGCGATGACGAGGGCGGCGCCGGTCCCGAGTCCCACCCGTGCGGTCGTCAGGCCGGCCTCGAACAACCCGGCCTCGACCAGCGCCAGAGGACCCAGGAGCCCGACCGCCAGCACGGTCCCGGGCATGGCGTAGCCGATCCCGGCCGCGCCGATGAGCAGGCGCCCGGCCCGGGCGCTCAGCAGGGAGGGAACGGCCGCCACCGCCAGGCCCGCCAGCACCGTCACCGCCGTGGCGAGGCCCGCGTAGTAGACCGTGTTGAGGGCCTGGGCGGCGAGCGTGTCGGGCAAGCCGCTCGCGTCGATCCGGCGCCACGCCTCGAGGCCGAGAGAGCCCGCCGGCACCAGGAATCCGATCGCGACGGGGGCCGTGCCCAGGGCCAGGGCCGCCCCGGCCCGCCAGCCGTCCAGCCGGCGGCGCGCGCCGGCCGTGTGGCGGCGGGCGCCCCCGGCATAGCCGCGGCCGGCCCGCGCGAGCCGTTCGAGGCCGACGACCGCGACCACCGCGGCCAGCATCACCAGCGCGATCTGCGCGGCGCCGGGCAGGTCCGAGCGGTTCACCCAGGTGGCGTAGACCTGCACCGTCAGCGTGCGCACCCCCAGGAACTCGGCCGCGCCGACATCGTTCAGCGCCTCCATCAGGGCGAGGCCGGTGCCGAGGGCGATCGCCGGCCGCGCGAGCGGGAGGGCGATCCGCAGGAAGCTGCGCCACGGTCCGGCCCCGAGCGTGCGCGCGGCTTCCAGCAGCGAGCCGGCCTGCATCAGGAACAGCGCGCGGGTCGGCAGATAGACGTAAGGGTAGAGCACGAAGCCGAGCAGCAGGCTGCAGCCCGGCAGCGAGCGCAGGTCCGGCAGGGCGAGATCGCGCGGGCTCGACAGGCCGAGCAGGCCCCGCAGCCCGACCTGGAACGGCCCGAGCGGGTGCAGCAGGTCGAGATAGGCGTAGGCGACCACGTAGGTCGGCATCGCCAGCGGCAGCAGCAGGGCGGCCTCGAGGAGGCGCCGACCGGGGAAGTCGAACGCCGCGACCAGCCACGCCGTCGCGGTCCCGAGCCCGATCACCAGGAGGCCGACGCCCGCGAGCAGCAGGGCGGTGTCGCGGATCGCCTGCGGCAGCACGTAGGCGGCGAGGTGCGGCCACAGCTCGCCGCCGCCCTCGGACGCCGTGAAGCCCAGGGAGATCACGGGCGCGAGCAGCAGCGCCGCCAGGGCGACCGCCCCCGCCCAGCCCAGAGAGCGGGTCACCGACATCCGGCCCGGCTCGAACTCAGTTGTCGAAGCCGACCTTGTCGACGAGCAGGCTCGCCGCCTTGCGGTTGCGGGCGATCTCGACGAGCGGCGTCGGATCGACGCTCAGCGGACCGAGTTCCGCGAGCAGCGGCTCGATCGGGGCGCCGGCCTTCACCGGATACTCGTAGTCGACCTTGGCGTAGAGCGCCTGCGCGGCGTCGGAGACGAGGTACTCGAGGAGCTTGACCGCCTGGTCGCGGTTCGGCGCGTTCTTGGCGACGACCGCCCCCGACACGTTCACGTGCGTGCCCCCGCCCTCGAAGGTCGGCAGCACGACCTTGATGGCCGCGCCCCATTTCTGCTGGTCCGCCCCGCCGCGACCCGAGCGCATCAGTCCGACATAGTAGGAATTGCCGAGGCCCACCTCGCAGAGGTCGGCCGCGATGTCGCGGGCCACGTCCCGGTCGCCGCCCGTCGCCTTGCGGGCGAGGTTGTCCTTCACGCCCCGCAGCCACGCCTCCGTCTTCTCCGCGCCGTGGCGGACGAGGAAGGCGGCGATCAGGGCGGTGTTGTAGGGATGCTGGCCCGAGCGCAGGCACACCTTGCCCTTCCAGCGCGGGTCGGCGAGCGATTCGTAGGTCGCGGCCGCAAGATCGTTCAGGCCCGTGTCGGCGTAGAGCACGCGCGCGCGCATCGAGAGGGCGAACCAGCGCCCGTCGGCGCCGCGCAGGGGCGCCGGCACGGCCGCTTCGAGCACGGGCGAGCGCACCGGCTGGGTCAGGTCGCGGTCGACGAGTTCGATCAGGTTGCCGATATCGACCGTCATGAGGACGTCGGCGGACGAGCGCGCGCCCTCCGCGGCGACCCGCTCGGCCAGCCCCTTCTCCACGAAGACCGTGTTCACGGTGACGCCGCTCTGCGCCGTGTAGGCGTCGAGCAGCGGCCGGATCAGGCCCGGCTCGCGGGTGGTGTAGAGGTTGACCTCGGCCGCGTAGGCCGGTCCGCCGAAGCAGAGAGACAGGCACAGGCTCGCCCAGGCTCCGGTTCTGCAGACGTCCAACATGATAAACCCCGTTCGTCGAGCGACGAGCCGGTGCTATACAGTAAGAATGCGCCCTGCAAGGCGGATTTATTTAGATATATTCTAATTACAATCTGACAACACTTGGACTCCGTCCGGCAGCGGGAAGACGTGGGCGCGCCCGGGCAGCAGCTCGATGCCGACCTGCTCGCCCGGGACTTCCTCCGGCGGGAGGTCGAGGCGCAGCGGCGCGCCGAGGCCCGCGACCGCGATGTCCAGGCGCAGACGCGGCCCCGCGAAGGCCCGGCCCAGGATCCTGGCCGGCACCCCGGCGCCCGCCGGCCCGAGGCGGATCGCCTCCGGGCGCAGGCAGACTTGGACCGCGCCCTCCGGCACGGCGTCGGGCCGGGGCAGCGTGCCGAGGGGTGTCGCGACGTGGCCGTCGACGGCGCGGCCCGGAATCTCGATGATCTCGCCGAGCGCCCGGGCGGCGAACGGCGTCGCCGGCGCGGCGTACAGCGCCTCGGCGCTGCCGCTCTGGACGATCCGACCCCGGTGCATCAGGACGATGCGGTCCGCGCAGGCGACCGCCTCGGCCGCGTCGTGCGTGACGAGGATCGCGCCGATGCCGTCCCGCCGCAGGACCGCCAGGGTGTCGGCGCGGACACGCTCGCGGGTGCCGGCATCGAGGTTCGAGAACGGCTCGTCGAGGAGCAGCACCCGCGGACGCGGGGCCAGGGCCCTGGCGAGCGCCACCCGCTGCGCCTCTCCGCCCGACAGCGTGCCCGGATAGCTGTCGGCGCGGTGTGCCAGCCCGACCTGATCGAGGCGCTCGCGGGCGATGTCCCGCGCGTCCGCGCCGCGGAGATGGGCGAGGCCGAAGCGGACATTGGCCAGCACGGTGAGGTGGGGAAACAGCGCGTAGTCCTGGAACATCAGGCCCACGCCGCGGCTCGCGGGCGGCGCGTTGCGGCCGCGCCCGGCGACGCGGCGATCGCCGAAGGCGATCTCGCCCGCGTCCGGCGCGTCCAGGCCGGCGATGAGCCGCAGCAGCGTGCTCTTCCCGCAGCCGGAGGCGCCGAGCACCGCCAGGATCTCGCCCGGACCGAGCGTCAGCGACACGTTGTCCAGCGCCAGCGTCCGGCCGTAGCGTCGGCTCACGCCCGACACCGCGAGTTGCCCCGCGGCGGGACTTGAACCGGCGCCGGGCGACGCGTCGGTCGGAGAAGTCTTGCGGCGTCGAAACACGGGCAGGAGATCCGGCGGGCGACGGGCCCTCGATCGAGAACGGGTGGAGTCACCGTTCTCATCCGGCCCTCCGGCACGGCGCGGCCCGCCGGGCGGTGCGGCTCCAGGGTGTCGTTGGTTGGGCCGCCCCGGTACCTGACGTCCGGCTGTCTCGGCCCCGGTCTCCGGCGCCGCGGGTCCGGGGGGCGTAAGAAGGCTTGCCGGTGGGTCGTGCCCGGAAGTCCTGCCCGCGAGACTTGCCGCGGGGGCGTGTCCTCCCGGCTGCGCGGCCACACCGTATCGGTCGGCTCAGCACGCGACACGGCAGACGGTGCACGGCGCAATCGGTCATCGACGCGCCGGGAGCCGCTCTTGCTGAAGGACAGCGTTGTCCGGTCGATCGCGGCTCGGTGCTGACAGGTCAGGCGCGCGGAAATCCCGCGCTCTGCATTCATCAAATCAATCGAATTTGAAAGGTCATGGCAGCACTATTGAATTGGTTCGATGCCATACTCCTCGCGTGCGGTGGGGGACATCATGCGCGCGTGGCTGGTGGCAGGTGTGGCGTTCTCTACACTTGTGGGTAGCATCGACACCGTCGAGGCGCGCGGGCGCGGGCGTCTGTTCTTCGGGCGGTCGTCGACGGCGCAGCGACCCGCGTCGCCTCCGTCTGTCGCCGCGACCGACACGGCCCCGAGCGGCCGTGCCGGCTACCGTCCCATCATCGCGATCGCGCCGGCCCCCATCGTTGCGGCCGTTCCTGCGGCGGCCGCGGCAGCGGTGGCGAACATGCCGGCCGAAGCGCGCGAGCCGGAGCTTCGGCCACAGCCCACCCTCCTCCGCCCGCCGCCCGAAACGCCGCGTGTCCAAGCGGTGCGCGCCGTCGCCCCGAGTTGCGAGACCGGGAGGCGCGTCGGCGGCGTCGACAGGGCGGAAGCCGGCTTCTGCCTGATCAACTAGGTGTTTGATCCCGCCGGTCGATCCCTCAGCGGTCCAACTCCGGGTCTGGCCGGGGATTACTGCGCGCGTCCCGGCCCGTCTCTCAAGCCGAGCCGCAGAGCCCGCGCGAACAGGTCGCTGAGCGTGATCCAGTCAGCACCGTCGATCCGCCAGCGCGCGCAGTCGTCATCCGGCTCGACCGTGTACCCGCGGCACCGAAGCACGGCGACCGCGTCGAGCACCGGGTCATCCCCTTCGCCCAGGTGGGCATCCTCTCGGTCATGGGCGTGGGTCAAGGCTGACGCTCATCACATCCGCGAGTTGAAAGAGGAGGTCGCCCACGACACCGATCGGCAGCAGGACGCAGAACTCACTGTCGTCGGGCGACCGCAATCGGATCGCCAGTGTGCCGCCGCCGTCGATGACCTCGACCGAGCGCACCGCCGCAGCGCCCAGCACGTAGGGGACCGCGCTGTCCGAGACCGTCATCCTCGGAGGCCGATCACGCGATTTCCATCTCGAGCGCAACGTCGGCCAGATAGGCCGCGATGCGCGCGCTCGCCCGGGTGTCCGACGCTTCGATGATGAGGCCGGCGCCGCCGGGCAGGACGTCGTAGCGCCGGAGAACGGATTCGGCCTTGAGCGCCGCCTCGCGCTCCGAGGTCGCGCGCAGGACGCGCCGATCGCCCTCGATGCGGATCAGGATGCGGAAGGGAGCGCGCTTCATGCTGGGACCGCCTCGGCCATCTGACCCGCGCCGTCGCGGCTCGATGGGTCAGTTACGGCGAGGCTGGCAAAACCGTTCCGCGACGGAGCGGGGGGAGAGTGAGGGGGACGTCGACCGCTTCGTGGAAGCCCGAGTGACGTTCAGGACGCCCGAGATCGGTCGGTATCTCGAACGGCATCCGTTTCACGCAGCCCTGACATTGGTCAGAAGCCGAACAGGGACGCGGTATGGGCGCAGGCGACTAACCTCTGAGGCACGTGCTCATGAACGCCTTGCGCTCGGCGCCCTTGAGGCTCTTGGCCGAGGCATCCGCATTGCAGCTCTTCATCTTCATCTGCTGCGGCGTCAGCTCCTTGGCCGGCGCGGCGCTCTTTCCCGCGAGGCAATCTGCCATGAAGCTCTTGCGGGCGGCGCCCGACAGCCGTTGCGTCCCAGCATCCACGTTGCAGGATTTCATCCGATCCCGCTGCGCGGTCTGAGCCGCCGAGGGTGCGGGGGCCTGCGCTCGGACGGACACCGTGCAGGCGAAGACGAGGGCCGAGGCGAGAGCGAGCGTACGCACGGTGGAGGACCTCCGGTGATGCGGAGAACCCTAGCGACCTGCGGTTGTACGAGCCAGCGTCAGTGCCGCGTCTGTCCCATCAATTCGCGGCGATGTCTCGCCACCGCCGTCGTCGAATGGTCACGAGGCTATGCCTTCGTTCGCCGAGCCCGATGTCTCCAGAGGTCCTGGTGCGCTCTGTCATCTGCGCCCTCGCTGGCATCACGCTCGTTCTCATCGCGCCGGTCGGCCGTGCCTTGGCCGAACCGGCCGCGGATCCGCTGGCGACGGCCGCGCGGGTCGCCGCGGAGGGCCTCGCCATCGGTTCACCCTCCGGCGCAGGCGGCGATCCGCAGACCTCGGTCGCTCAGCCCGTGTTCTCGGCCGGTCGCGCGGCGGAGGTCACGACCTCGTTCCAGCCCCTCCTCGGGGCCGCCGGCGATCCCGGCGGGTACCGCGCCTTCCTGGAGAGCCGCGGGATCACCTTCGGCCTGATCAGTGTGGCCGAGACCTACCGCAACCTGCGCGGCGGCCTGCGGCGGGGCTCCACGGGCCTGACGCTGCTCGATCTCGACGTCGATGTCGATCTCGACACGCTCGCCGGGTGGAAGGGGGCGACGGCCCACGCCACCGTCTACCAGATCCAGGGCAGCGGAGCCTCCCGCAGCCGCGTCGGCAACCTCATGACGATCAGCGAGATCGAGGCCCTGCCGGCTTCGCGGCTCTCGGAGCTGTGGCTGGAGCAGAGCCTGTTCGACGACAGGCTGTCCGTCCGTGTCGGCCAGCTCTCCGCCGACACCGAGTACATGGTGAGCCAGACCAGCATCCTGTTCACCAACGGTACCTTCGGCTGGCCGGAGATCTTCGCCGCGAACATGGTGGACGGAGGGCCGGCCTATCCGCTCTCGGCGCCGACCGTCCGCCTGAAGTACGTCCCGACGCCCGATCTCTCGTTCCAGGCGAGCGTGATCGACGGCACACCCGGCGGCGGCCGTCCCCGCTCGGGCGTAGACCCGCAGCGCCGCAATCCGAACGGTATCCGCTTCCCCGTCTCCGACCCCCCGCTCGTCATCGCCGAGGTCGCCTACGCCTACAACACCCGTCCGAGTTCCGAAGGCCGGCCGGGCACCGTCACGCTGGGCGGCTGGCACCGCTTCGGCCGCGTCGATGCCCTCACGCCGGATCCGGTGAGTGGCCTCGATCGGAGGGTTTCGGGCAATTCGGGCCTCTACGGGCTCATCGACCAGACGATCTACCAGGAGCCGGACGATCCCAACGACGGCGCCAGCGTCTTCCTGCGTGCGTCCGTCTCGCCGGGGGACCGCAATCTCGTGGACCTCTACATCGACGGCGGCATCGCCTATCGCGGCCTGATCCCCGGACGGTCGGACGACACGCTGGGCCTCGCCGTCGGCATCACCCGCATCTCCCCGGCGGCACGCCGGCTCGATGTGATCGCCGCGCTCCAGAGCACGACACCCGCACCGCGCCGGAGCGCCGAGATCTTGCTCGAAGCGACCTATCAGGCCGTGCTCGCGCCCGGCATCGCCCTGCAGCCGACCGTGCAGTACGTCGCCCATCCGGGTGGCGGGATCGCCAATCCGCGCGATCCTGACGGCAAGCGGGTGCGCGGCGCCGCGGTGTTCGGCCTGCGTGCCATCACCCGCTACTGAGGTGAACGCGGCCCGCTTGCGTGCCCCCGCGCGCGCCGAGCGCGTTCCGGTCTCGGGAGGAGCGCGGCGCGTCGGCGCGACCTCACGTCCGCGGGTGCGGCGCGTCGCGCGCGGGAAGCCGCCTGTGTGGCCGCGGTATCGGAACGCCCCGTCGGCTGACGGGTTTGTGAGCCGGCAGAAGGGGTCAGGTGAAGGTAGCGGTATGGCATCGATCCGGGAGATCGCGGACACGCTGAGGAAGATCGCCGCGCCGGGCATGAAGCCGAAGGCGATCCGTTCCGCCATCCGTGAGCGGCATCCGGAGGCGAGCAAGAAGGAGATCGTCCGCGCCGCGTTCTACGCCGTGACAGAAGGGGCGACCGCCGCTGAGGGTGCGACCGCGGAGCTTCACGACTTCGCGCTGGCTGAGCGCATCGCCGAGGACAACGCGGACGTGGTCTTGAAAGCGAGCAAGCGCAAGAGGAAGAAGCGTTCGTCGGACGCATCGGACCGATCGCTGGCGCACTGAGCAGGGCGCGCATCGTCCGGTTGCTGCACGCTGGAGATCCGCTTCCGGGAGACGTGCCGATACGCTCTGACGGCAGGGTCGGGTCGGTGGGAGGCCGTCCGCCTTTGCAGCGGTCGCGCTCCACAGCGGCCACTCCGCTCTCGGCCATATTTCGTCACGCTGGATCGACGTCGCGCGCAGAACCGGACATTCGACTTGGCGCCCAAGTCGGTCATTCATTCTGTTTGAAGAACGGCCGGTAAGCAGACATTTCAATTACCAAGGTCTGTGATGGCTGGGTTCAGGCACCGACGGTTTTGAGGATGGTTGCGAAGCGACGGGCGCCGGTCAGGCGCGCTGTGTCGACGACGGTGCGGATGGCGGTCTCGCCCTCGGCCGCTCACATGGCCCGGTCACCGTTGGTCACCTTCCGTTGCACGACGGCTGGACGAAGCAGCCGCTCCGAACTGTTGTCGGTCGGCCCGACCTTTCCGGGATAGGCGAGAAACACCAGGAGCTGATCGCGGGCGCGGCTGATCGTGGCCTGCAGCTCGCGGGTCAGGTCATAGCGGCTCGGCGTGGCCAAGATGGCACCGAATTGCCGATCCAGGCTCCGGCGCTGGGCTGAAAGCGTCGAGGCGGCGAGATCCACGACGTGTTCGGCCAGGGCGAACACGTCTCCCAGCCAGAGTTGCAGGCGCCAGGGTACGGGGTCATCGCTGACCTCGACAACGTAGGCGATGTCGAGGGCCAGATGCGCCAGGTGGGTCTGGTGTTCATCCGCGTGGCCTTGTTGGGCGGTATAGCGGTCCGAGTCCACACTGTGGGCCGGTGCCCCTCCATCATCTCCCGCACTACGACGGCGCCGCAAGTCGGCGAAGTCGTGTGCACCACGGCCGCAGCTGAGTGGAACAGCCAGTGGTAAGCGTTCGCGCCTTCGATCCGCACGCCGGTCTCGTCGCAGGCGATGACCTCGGCCCGGCGCCGGGGGCGCGATGGCCGCGTCACAACCGGACAGGAAGCAGCCCTGCGCGCGGCGGAGCAAGTTCATCAACCCGCCCTGGCTGAGGGTGAGGCCGAACAGGTCGGAAAGCGCCGCCTACAGCCGTTCGTACGAGAGCGCCTGTAAGGTCCTCAGGTACGTCGCCACCGCATGCAGCCGCGGACCGAACGGGGTGCCGCGAGCTGCTTCGGCCGATGGCGCGATCACGCGCGTCCCGCAGCTCGGACAACAAACGGCAAAGTGCTGGCGCTGCGTCACGATCGGTGCCACCGCGGGCAGCTCGATCTGCTCGGCGACGCTGATGACCTCTGCCGGAAGAGCGGCATGCAGGCTGGCGCCGCAGCACGCACACGCCTGGGAACGACGCGGGACGATTGTATCGGGATCATCGCTCAGCACCCGGCTGTGACCCTCGTGAGGGGGCTTGCCCCGCTGGGCTTGGAGTGCGCGCGCTGCTCCTTGCGATCCGTCACGGGCGGCTTGGATGAGGTGCGCGAGGTCTTGTCCGGTTGCTGCAGCCACAGCACCACCTTATCCTGAGTCTGTCGAAGGATCGATCAGTTCCTCGCGGCTCAGCCATTCCAGTTCGCTGCGGCCCATCTCACGAAGAAGTCAGCAAAATCCGTCCCACGCAAGGGCCTGGGCAATTGCCAGTCACTAACGCTGCATTTATCGATCTGCGTCAAGGATACGACACGTATTTGCGGTATCTCAGATAGGATTTGATAGCTTTCGTAGTCAAACGGCCGACGACTTCCAGCAGCCAATGCCGCGTTCAGAAATCTGCGACTATATTGGAGGCGCTTCTTCCGTCGTCACATGGAACGCGACGAGTTCGTTGGGTCCAAAGGTCAGCGTCAACGGGACGTCCGCGGCGTCTCGACCATAGGCGATCAGAATCCGACCGATGCGTGAGCTGTTGTTGCGCGGATCAAACGTGTGCCAGCGCCCGCCGAGAAAAACCTCCATCCAGGCAGCAAAATCGCCGGGCGCATGGGGCAGCGGCAGACCGATGTCGCTGACATAGCCGTTGCAGTAGCGTGCCGGGATGTTGAGACACCGGCAGAACGCAATCGCCAGATGCGCATAATCACGGCAGACGCCCCGCTGCTCCTCGAATGCATCGAAGGCCGTCCGCGTGGCTCGCGCATGCTCGTATCCGAAGGTAATTCGATCATGGACGTAGTCGCAGATCGCCTGCACACGCTCCCAGCCCGGTGGCAGGTGGCCGAACAGATCCCAGGCGATCGATGACAGACGATCGGTCTCACAGTACCGACTGCCGAGGAGGAACAGCACCGTATCCGACGGCAACTCCTCGATTGCGGTCTCCCGAGCGTCGAAGGCCGCCGGGTCGCCGCCGCCGGGGTCCCGCACGATCGTGTCGGTCCGCAGCGTGAAGCGGCCAGCCGGGGCAACCATGCGGCTGCACCAGTTCCCGAAACTATCGCGATAGCCCTGGACCGGTACAGCGGGGCTCGTGATCAAGTAGTCGGGTCGTTCGAGATCCGAGAAGCGCGATGCGTGGACGTTAAGCGTCGCGATGATGGGGGTGGGCTGCAGGAACTCGTAGGTCATCTTGCCGCCGACGAGAATGCGCATGTGCGTTGCCCTCAGGAGCGACTTCGGGATCGGCCGCCGCCGCGGCCTCCCGCGTCCCGGGCCGCCTCACGGCGCGAGACGCGGGTCTCGATCGCGATGACACGGCGCCGATGTTTGGGAGCTCTCCGGTCGGGCGCTTCCGCAGGACCGGAACGGGGCCAGTCCGTGCATCCCGGCCCGCGTGACGTGCCCCCGACGAGCCGGCGTCCGGCTCGTCGGGCATCACCGGAACTGGTTTGGTAGCTCAGAAGTCCATGCCGCCCATGCCGCCCATTCCACCACCGCTCGGCATCGGGGGAGCCTCCTTCCGCGGGGCCTCGGCGATCATCGCCTCGGTGGTCACCAGAAGGCCGGCCACCGAAGCCGCCCCCTGGATCGCCGCACGGACCACCTTGGCCGGATCGACGATGCCGGCCTGAAGCATGTCGACATACGCTTCGGTCTGGGCGTCGAAGCCGAAGGTCGAAGACGCATCGGCCAGGATCTTGCCGACCACGATCGAGCCCTCGACGCCCGAGTTCTGGGCGATCTGGCGCAGCGGCGCCTCGAGCGCCTTCAGCACGATCTTGATGCCGGCCTGGACGTCGGGGTTGTCGCTCGAGAGCGCCTGAACAGCCGCCGTGGCGCGCAGCAGCGCGGTGCCGCCGCCGGGGACGATGCCTTCCTCGACCGCCGCGCGGGTGGCGTTCAGCGCGTCGTCGACGCGGTCCTTCTTCTCCTTCACCTCGACCTCGGTCGCGCCGCCGACGCGGATCACCGCGACGCCGCCCGCGAGCTTGGCCAGGCGCTCCTGGAGCTTCTCGCGGTCGTAGTCCGAGGTGGTCTCCTCGATCTGCGCCTTGATCTGGCTGATCCGGCCCTCGATGTCGGACTTCTCGCCGACGCCGTCGATGATCGTGGTGTTCTCCTTCTCGATCCGCACGCGCTTGGCGCGGCCGAGCATGGGGAGCGTCACGTTCTCGAGCTTGATGCCGAGATCCTCGGCGATCATCTGACCCTTGGTCAGGATCGCGATGTCCTCGAGCATCGCCTTGCGGCGGTCGCCGAAGCCCGGCGCCTTGACGGCCGCGACCTTGAGGCCGCCGCGGAGCTTGTTGACGACGAGGGTGGCCAGAGCCTCGCCCTCGATGTCCTCGGCGATGATCAGGAGCGGCTTGCCGGTCTGAACGACGGCCTCGAGCACCGGCAGCATGGCCTGGAGCGACGAGAGCTTCTTCTCGTGGATGAGGATGTAGGGATCCTCGAGCTCGGCGACCATCTTCTCCGCGTTCGTGATGAAGTACGGGGAGAGGTAGCCGCGGTCGAACTGCATGCCCTCGACGACGTCGAGCTCGGTCTCGGCCGTCTTGGCCTCCTCGACCGTGATCACGCCCTCGTTGCCCACCTTCTGCATGGCGTGGGCGATCATCTCGCCGATCTCCTTGTCGCCGTTGGCGGAGATCGTGCCGACCTGGGCGACCTCGTCGGACGAGGCGACCTTGCGGGCGCGTGAACCGAT
>NZ_FNVI01000036.1:0-43973 GCF_900107945.1 Methylobacterium sp. 190mf
GGCGAGCTTGAGCCGCAGCGTGTCGCGGACCGTCTGCACGATGTCGCGTGGACGGATCGGCAGGAGGCGCTCGCGCAGGCGTCCGGTCGCGAGGCCGTAGACGAGATAGGCGCCGCCGTTGGCAACCAGCAGCCACATGGCGGCGAAATGCCAGAGCAGGCTCTCGGCGGCCCAGGAGCCGAGCCGGATCGCCTTGGGGAAGTACACGCCGTGGATGATGACGGAATCGTCGTAGATGCCCCAGCCGGAGCCGATCAGAACCACCATCGCCAGCGCGTTCGTCCAGTGCATCACCCGCACCGACAAAGGGTGCAAGCGATGTCCGGATGCGATCACGTTCTTTGTCATGATCTCGGATGCCCTTTACGTTTACCGATCAAATCCACGGGGGCTAAATGATAGTATTGTTGATATAATTACATGTCAACTAAAGTCTGTTGAAAGTTATTCACGACAATTTGATGGCAGAACGTGCTCGACGTCGGTAACACTCGAGCGATGACAAACGCATGCGGAGGATCCATGTCGGGCGATATTCTCTCAAGTTTGTTCTCCACGTTGTCCGTGCAGGTTCAGGCATTTGCGTACTGCGAGATCCAGGCCGGGTGGCAATTGGCAAAGAACGGCATGACGGACGCGATCCTCGTCCACTACGTTTTGGCAGGCTCCGGAACGATCGCCGTCGAAGGTCAAGAGCCTCTGTGTTTCGGGCCAAATCACATGGTGATCCCGCCTCGCGCTAGGCGGCACGCAATCGGTTTCGCCGGAGCCACCCGAACAGTTACAGCTGAAGACGCGCGCCGGGTCTTTCCGGATGGACTCATCGCGCTGACCGCCGGTGATGGCAGCCGCGACATCTTATTGGCGTGCGGATCCATTTCGGCGCGATACGCCGGCGCCCTCGGCCTGTTCGACCGCCTGCACGAGCCCTTGATCGAAGATCTGTCGGGCAACGGCCAACTGCGCCACGCTTTCGCATTCATGGTCGAAGAGTTAGTCCGACCAAGTCTCGGGACGCAGGAGGTCACGAGTGCGCTGATGAAGCAGTGCTTGGCGATCCTGCTTCGGATCCATCTGCAGGAGAGAGGAGCTCAGTCGCCGATCTTCGAAGCGCTGCGCGATCCGAGATTGGTCCCGGCAATCGCGGCAGTCCTTGATGCGCCAGGGGCGCCGCACACGGTCGAGAGCCTGGCAGCGCTCTGCGGGATGAGTCGCTCCGGTTTCGCCGAGCGCTTCTCTGCCACATTCGGCGAGGGACCGATCGAGTATCTGCAGCGCGCGCGACTTCGGTTGGCAGCCAAGTTGCTGACGTCCTCGCCCATGTCCGTAAAGGTCATATCGGAGAGCATCGGCTACGCCAGCCGCAGCTACTTCTCGCACACTTTCAAGGCCACTTACGGGTGCGATCCGAGCGCGTACCGGGTTCGAGCCGCGAACTTGGCTAGAGAGCTGGAGCCGCCGTCCGACCTTGGAGGCGCCATTGCATGGCGGAACCCCGAAGAGCCTTGAGCGTGCATGTTGATGAGATGGTTCCGGGTTCGACACAAGCATCAAGGGCACTGTCATGATCGACAGGGGCGTTTTCGCCAGGATGACTCACTTATGGAAGCCGCGCGGCGTGCGTTATCGTTCAAATCTGGTGCTGTGCTGTGGCTTCGGTGGTTTGAGGAAGCAAAACTGGCTATAAGCGAGCAGCGGAGGCGCTGCTTGAGATCCTCGCACGCAATAATCCACTCCGGGGAGCGTCGCGGTGCTCAGGCGGAGCGGAGGTCCGAATATCGACCGCTTGCAGCGGCCTGCTGAGATCGAAGCTTGTCGTGCGGCGGGCCCGAAAGCTTCCAACAAACTGGTCTGCTCCATCGATCGATCATACTGGCTGTGATCGGGGTATGGATGCTCGGCCTCGTTGGGACGGTACTCGTGCTCAGTCGCCTATAAGCTTTCTCCGGAGTCTGTCTCTCCTGTATGAGGATCATTGATTGGTTCGGAAGCAGTGCCACGTCTGCTTCCGGCAATCTTCTTGTCTGGATCTCGCAATCGCGAGCGAACGGCGCAGGACCGCGACCTCTGTGTCATGGGCGAAGTTGCGCACTCCCTGCGGGCACGATCGACTTTCAATTACGAGGTTCTGCCGTCGTCGCGCCTCGTCCTCCAAAATCAGAAGGGATGTCTCATGCCTCCGCTCGTTGAACCCGGCACGCACAGCATCGCCGTGAACGGTGTGGATCAGCATTATCGCGTCTCTGGTAGTGGGCCTTATTGCATCGTGCATGCCGGCGGGCCCGGCATCGAGGCCAGCTACTTGCGAATGCCCCTGCTCGAACAGAACCTGACCATGGTATACTTGGACCCGATTGGGACGGGGTTGTCTGGACGCCTCGCGACCCATCCTATGGGGTACAGCGTAGACCGCTTCTCCGATCAGGTGCTCGCTTTCATCGACGCTGTCGGTATCGCCAATCCTTACCTTCTCGGCCACTCGCACGGTGCCTTCGTGATGCTGGATGCGGCGCTCAAGCGACCGGTCGGCGTCGCGGGCCTGATCCTGTACGCGGGCGCGGCCTACACGGGTGGTGACTTCATGGCAGCCGCGGGCGCCGAGATCGCCGCCTTCGTGGTCCGACACGAGGGGACGGCGGAAGCCATAGCGGTCGAGAAGGCTTGGGCCTCGATCCCCACTATTCGCACCGACGCGGCATATACTGCGGCGTTGCGCGACCTTCTTCCAGCCTATGTCTCGGATTTCCGGCGGCGGCTCGACCTTCTGGAGACCATGCGGCGCCAGCTCCAGGCGACCATGCTCGTCGGCGATGGCCAAGTCTTCGACGTCCGCGATCGCCTCGCAACATTGCGGGCTCCAACCCTCGTCGTGACCGGAACCGACGACTTCATCCTCGGCCCACGCCATGCGGCGTTGCTGGCGGATCTGCTTCCGCAGGCGCAGCTCAAGATCTTCGAGGAGAGCGGCCACTTCGTCCATATCGAGGAGCCCTACGCGTTCGCGGAGACCGTCATCCGGTTCACAGGGCGTCCAGGCTGAGCTTCGTCCATCGTAGGTCGGCCAGGACGGGCTTAAGGACCGATCCCGGCACGTGCGCGCTTTTAGCGACGCGCTCACGCGCCACGGCGGCTATCGGCGGTTCTCATCCATCGACGCGCTGAACCGACTGGTGATGGACGAGATCCTCGAAGCGTTCCTCCCCCGCCGGCTAAGTCGCCGCCGGGGCGCCACCAACGCTCAGGATTGGATGGCGCGGGTCGTTGGCAGGGTGGCAAGGCGACCGGGCCTGAGAAGCAGCGCCACCAGGCCCGTCCACCCGGTCTGATGCATCGCTCCGAGGCCTGCGCCCGTTTCGCCGTCGAAATATTCGTGAAAGGGAATGCAGTCGCGCACGTGGGGATCGTCGGCGAGCGCGCCGTAAGATGCAAGCACTGGCCGGCGGCCGTCAGGGCCGCGCAGGAACAACCGGCAAAGTCGGCGGCTCAACTCGTCGGCGATCTCCGGCAGGCTAAGGTAGCGACCGGATCCGACCGGACACTCGAAGCGGGTCTCATCACCGTAGAACGTTCCGAAACGGTCGAGCGCCTCGATGAGAAGGATGTTGATTGGCATCCAGATCGGGCCGCGCCAATTGGAATTGCCCCCAAACGTGGCGGTCGTTGACTCGGCCGGTTCGTAGTCCACGGCGTAGTGTGCCCCATCCCAATCCAGCACGAAGGGATGTGCGGCATGCGCCTTGGATAAGGAGCGGACACCGTAGTCGGATAGCAACTCGGTCTCGTCGAGCATGCGCGCCAGGAGCGCCTTCATGCGGTGTCGGCGCAGCAGCGACAGCAGCATCCGGTCACCATCCGGGCCGGGCGGCGGTCCCTCGCCCGCGCCCTGGCTCCAGTGCGAGACCAGGGCGGCGAGATCCGGCCGGTTGCGCAGCATCCACTCCGCCCGGCGCGCGAAGCCGGGGAAGCGATCGCGCAACGCGATATCAAGCACCTCCACGGCGCAAAGTGGGATCAGCCCGACCAGCGAGCGCACGCGCAGCGGCACCGTTCGGCCATCGGGCAGGTTCAGGACGTCGTAGAAAAACTCATCCCTCTCGTCCCAGAGCCCGACCCCGCTACCGCCGATGTCGGTCATCGCCGCGGCGATGTGGAGAAAGTGCTCGAAGAATTTGGTCGCAATGTCCTCATAGACCGGGTCCTCCGCGGCCAGTTCAAGGGCGATCCGCATCAAGTTGAGGGTGTACATCGCCATCCAGGCAGTTCCGTCGGCCTGGTCGATGGTGCCGCCGGTCGGCAGTGGCGCCGAGCGGTCGAAGATCCCGATGTTGTCCAGCCCAAGGAAGCCGCCTTGGAAGACGTTGCGGCCGTCTGCGTCCTTCCTGTTCACCCACCAGGTGAAGTTCAGCATGAGCTTGTGAAACACCCGCTCCAGGAAGATCCGGTCGGGCCGCCCTGTGAGAGCCGCATCCATCTGATAGACGCGCAAGGCCGCCCAGGCATGCACCGGCGGGTTGACGTCGCCGAAGGCCCATTCGTAAGCCGGCAGCTGACCGTTGGGATGCATGTACCACTCGCGCGTCAGCAGCACGAGTTGGCCCTTGGCGAAGTCGGGGTCGATCAGCGCGAAGGTCACGCAGTGGAAGGCGAGGTCCCAAGCCGCGTACCAGGGGTATTCCCAGGTGTCGGGCATCGAGACGATGTCGGCGTTGTTGAGGTGCGCCCAATCGCTGTCGCGACCGCGACGCCGCTCCGGGGGGGGCTCCGGCTGTGTCGGATCGCCCATCAGCCAGCGGCGCACGTCGAAGTTGTAGAACTGCTTCGACCAGAGCATGCCAGCGAGCGCTTGGCGTTGGACGAGGCGCGCGTCGGGGTCGGTCATGCCGTCCTGAAGAACGGCGTAGAAGGCGTCGGTCTCCGCAATCCGGCGCGCGAACACCGCCTCCGAACCCGCCTCATCGAGGCTCGGCGCGTCAGCCGGGCATAGCCGGTAACGGAGGACGATCGTCTCGCCGGGGGCCAGCACGTGCCGAGTCAGCGCCGCGCACTTGGTGCCCTCGTTGAGCGGGTTCACGCGCGTGCGGGTTCCCGCCACCACGTCGTCGTTGATCGCATCCTTTGGGTGGTACGATCCGCCCGCACCGAAGAGGCGAGCTGAGTTGGTCTCGTTCTCGCAGAACAGGAACTCGGCCGGCTGCAGAGCCGTGAACATCCGTGGGGGGCCGGCTGCCCGTGTCGCCTCGACGCGTGAACCGTCGACGCGGCGAAGGAGCGGCCGCTTGGGATCCTTGTGCCACGACCACGTGTTGCGCGACCATAGGTGGGGCAGGACGTGGATCTCGGCCGCTTCCGGTCCACGATTGATGACCGAGACCCGCATCAGCACGTCTTCCGGCCCGGCCTTGGCGTACTCGATCGCGACGTCGAAGCAGCGGTTCTCTGCCAGCACCCCGGTATCGGCGAGTTCGTACTCGGGTACGTCGCGGCCCTTGCGCCGCCGGTTCTCAGCCACGAGGTCGGCGTAGGGGAACGCCGCGTGCGGATACCTGTAGAGCATCCGCATGTACGAATGCGTCGGCGTGCCGTCGAGGAACCAGTACAGTTCCTTAACGTCCTCGCCGTGGTTGCCCTCCGCGTTGGTCAGACCGAACATCCGCTCCTTGAGGATGGGATCATGCCCGTTCCAAAGGGCCAGCGCGAGGCACCAGAGCTGCTTGTCATCGCTGAAACCGGCGATGCCATCCTCGCCCCAGCGGTAGGCCCGCGAGCGTGCGTGATCGTGGGGCAGGTAGTCCCAGGCGGTGCCGTCCCGGCTATAATCCTCGCGGACCGTGCCCCATTGCCGCTCGGCGAGATACGGACCCCAACGGTGCCAGCCCTCCGCGGCGCAGTTCCGCAGGCGGCGGCCCTCCTCGGTCTCGAACAGGGGGGAAGTCTTCCGGTCCTCGGGCATCGTGGTCTCCTTCAGAACGCTTCGAGGCCAAGCATCCGGCGAATGCGGATATACTCGCCGAGCGACCATGCCTGGAACGGGCAACCGCCGGGCCCGTGGGGTGCATCGCCGTCAGCGACCTCGCTGACATGACCGAGACCCGCCACGCCAAGGTGTTGCTCCAGCGGCGGCAGGAAACGGGCCTGCCCCTCCTTCAGGGCTGCCTCGCTGCGGCCCCGTACGGAGAGCCACGCGTCGACGAAGGGGCCGAGCAGCCAGGGCCAGACCGTACCCTGGTGGTAGGCTCCGTCTCGCCTCCGTGCGTCACCCCCATAACGACCGACGTAGGCGGGATCGTTCGGCGACAGGGTACGCAGGCCAAGCGGCGTCAGGAGCTCGTCCTCGACCGCATCGACGATGGACTTGGCGGACTCGCCGGTCAGCAGCGGAAACGGCAGGCCGCCGACGACGAAGATCTGGTTCGGACGCAGCGACGCATCGTGCGCGCCTGGAACGTGGTCGACATCGACCACGTCGAACAGGCCGCCGGCCGGGTTCGGGAACCGCCCGGCGAAGCTCGCCCGCGCCATCGCCTCGATCCTGGAAAAGCGTGGCTCCCAGCGCGTCGCCGCGATGTGGAGAGCGTTGATCCAGAGGGCCTGGATCTCGACCGGCTTGCCGATGCGAGGCGTGACGACCCAATCGCCGACCTTGGCGTCCATCCACGTAAGCTGTAAGCCGGGCTGACCGGCCGCAATCAGGCCATCCGCATCGGCCCGGATGCCGAAGCGGGTGCCGGCGGCGTAGCCGTCGAGGATCGCAAGGCAGGCTGCTCGGAGCGCCGGTTCGGATTGGGGGCTGCGCCCGGCCGCGCCCGAGGCTGCCAGGAAGTCGTGCACGGCGATCACGTACCAGAGCGAGGCGTCGACGGAATTGTATTCCGGCTGCTCACCGGAATCGGGGAAGCGGTTGGGCATCATGCCCTCGCTCACCGCACCGGCCCAACCCGTCAGGATAGCCTCGGCGGTTTCGAGATCGCCAATCGCCAGCAGCAGGCCGCGCAGGGCGATGAAGGTGTCGCGGCCCCAATCCGTAAACCAGGGGAAGCCCGCCATCAGGGTGCTGCCCCGGCCTCGATCGACCCGGTAGCTTCCGGCGCTCCGACGGAGCGTTGGACCTGCCCGCGCAACGCGCGCCGTGGCGACCATCCGGTCCGCCAAGGCCCGGACGCGGACCGGCGCGCTCTCGCCCGCGCGCAGCAACATGAGCCCGGGCTCGGGGTGCGCAAGGTCGAAGCTGAAGCTGCCGGGCGCCGCGAGATCCTCGACGCAGTCGAGCCCGCGCGCCTGCTCCGCGACATAGATGAATTGGTGGTACCAGTCCGGCGCATGCCGATAGGTGCCGGTGGTCAGGGCGGAGATCGCGGGCCGATCCGGGTAGGGGCGCCACGTGACGCAGGATCCGATTTCCGCGCCGCGAACCTGCGGCGTGAAGTCGAAGGCCGGGTTGGCAGATTGCAGGGCGTGATAGTCCCGTCCCGAGAGCAGCGGGACGACGGCGAGCGCACAGGGCCCGGCGCCTGAGATTCGCCGCCAACGTAGCAGCGTGTCGCAGGAATCGGGGTCGACCAACAGCTCTTGGGTGATCTCGGTGCCGTCTGCGAGCCGAAACGTCCAGGTCGGCCAGGGCTCGCGGGTGAAGGCCGCCACCCGCTCGAAGCCCCGCGGATGGATCACGTCCGGATGGTAGCGCTGGGTGCTAAGACCGGTATGTCCGGCCGCGGTCTCGACCCATGCCTCGATGCCGTTGACGAGAACCGTCCGACCGGCCGGCGGGTGCGCCGCCGTGAGCAGGAGCGCGTGGTAGCGGCGCGTCCGGACGCCCGAAACGGTGCCCGAGGCGAAGCCGCCGAGCCCGTCGGCCTCCAGCCACTCGGAATCCTCACCCGGCAGGGGCATCGCGTCAGTCATTCCGTGTCCCGCTCCGCCCGCGCGCCATCCGGCGTGCGCCGCCACACACAGATCTGGCGCGCTGCCGGCACTCAGGATCATGGCGCGATCATCGCGCCGAGGAGAACCCCGATGTTCGATCCAGCCCGCGCCCTTCCTCCGGTCGTCGGCGTGATCGCGGCCTTCTTCAGCCTGATGATCGTCGTCTTCGCCTGAACGCTTCCCGCTCCGAACCACGAAGGGACCAAGACCATGACCCGATCTGCTTTCGCCGCCATTGCTCTCATCGCCATCGCCGGTCTTCCGGCCCACGCCGCGCCGGTCGACCACTTGCCGGCCGCGGTCGGCGCAGCATCGACGATGCCACAGGCACCGTTCCGCCACGTAGCGTCGAACGGGACCACCAAGCCGACGGGCTCGGCCCTCGACGGACGCGTGGGGACCACCGCGGCGCTCGACCGGAAGAGCCGCGACCTACACCACCTGATCGCGACCTCGATCTGCACCGGCTGCTGACTGGCGCTCACCGCGAGGCCTCCCGCAAGGCCGCTACGAGTTCGTCCTCGCGAGTGGCGTCGAGGGGCGGATGCGGGAGCCGGCCGAGAGCGTCGCGCGTCAGCGCGATCTGCCGCACGAAACGCAGGCAGTTCTTGCAGGTCGCGAGATGAAGCCGGATGCGCCATCGAACGTATCCGGATACCTCCGCGTCCACGAACGCGCTTGCCTGCTCCGCCACCTCTCGACACCGCATTCAATCATCCTCGCCCGTACGGCTCGTCACGTTCGCGCTGCGTCGCGGCTCAACGCCTCGAATACCCTTCGGATCTTCAGCCTCGCCCGATCGAGCAGCGCGCGCTGACGCGCCTGGCTGAGGTCGAGCAGTTCCTGCGTCTCACGTGGGCCGAAACCCTCGACATCGCGCAGCCGGATAACCGCGGACTCGTCCGGCGGCAGGGCGGCGATGGCCGCTTCGACCGCGTGCCAGACCTGCCGCCCCGCGAGCCCCCGCTCCAGGTCGATCTCGCTCCAGTGCCATGGCGCCTCGCGCCAATGGCCGTCGGCCAGGAAGGCGTCGGCGTCGAAACCGGACCCCGCGTGCTCGTCAAGGCGAGGCATGAGTTCGGCGAAGGTCGCGGTGCGCCTAGCCGAGACCGAGGCCTTGCGCGCGATGTTCAGGACGATCCCGGTCAGCCACGTGCCTAGGGACGAGCGCGCCTCGAATCCCGCGATGTTGCGCATCACCGCGATCCAGGCCTCCTGCACCGCTTCCTCGGCCGCGTCCGGCGGCAGGTGCGCGCTACGGGCGATCGCCACGAGGCGCACATGATAGCGACGCACTAGAACTCGGAAAGCAGCTTCCTCACCGAGCCGCAGCCGCGGTAGCAGGACGTCGTCGCCCGGTTCAGTGCCGGCCGCCGCCACCGGATCAATTCGCCGCGACACGCGTCAGCCGGATATCGACTTCGCGCTCGACGAAAGTCCACTCGTGGGTCGCGCGCAGGGCCGCGACGAGCGCCTCGAAGGCGGACTCGTGCTCGGGCGCAAACTCGAACCAAGTGAGAAAGTCGAATGGCTCGCCGAGGTCGCGGCAATGATGCAGGCGGCGCGCCACCGCCGGCAGGTAGCCGAGGCCGATGCGCGTGTGATGGGAGGTTTCCTCGAAGATCGCCCTGCGCTCGTCCTGAGCTAACCCCCACCAGCTCGGCGATTTCTTTATCGGGATAAGAGCGGCCCGCGTTGCCGTAGGTCGGTCCAGAGATGGCTGCACGGCGCCTAAACAGTCAGCTTCGCCGCGGGTTGTGTAGCGCAAGTTGCTTACCGTGCCGCGCAGTCGCCAAGCCACGCTGGCGGCTGTGCATAAAGGTGTTTCGGAGGGGCAACCGAGATGATTGATGGAGAGTCGGGCTGAATACGGCAGCCCATCGCCGGCTGGCGTCTGGGTACGCGTCACCCGCCAGATGCCGGTTTCGCCGCCAACGAACTCAACTGTACTGACCATGCCGTGTCTCTCCGGGTGATGGTTCTTCGCCCGAACCATCCGTCGCGTTACGCGGTCGACCGCCGATAGGCGTCGAGGTGGGTCAGCGTGACAATCTTACGATCGCACCAAAGCCGAGTTCTTCATGAAGAAGCTCAAGGTAGATGGCATTAAGACAGCATTGTCCAAGATATTCCACAATGAGATGCCTGCTATAACGTGCTGCATTTACATGACGAAAGTCAGCGAAACTGGTGCGGTGCGCTCATATTCCTACACATCATATCGGTCAGGAGCAAAGCGCATAAAGCGCACTCAATGTTCTCACCTTAATATTTGAGGACGTGGGGGCTTGCATTTACGATGTAGATCCGATGAAGCCGTAAGAGGCGCTTCAAGTTTGGGAGAATTTCTCCAGGATTTGTAGATATGCATCTGCCGACCCTGCGCGCGCCTTCGCCGGAGTTCATGTAGGCCGCGACTGACCATAACGAAGCGGATCAGCCCTGATGCTTATGTCGAAGATCGATGCATCTGGCGGGATCGACACTCTCTGTGCGCAGGGTCCAGACGATGCGCCCACTTTCCCGCGCTTTCAAAAAGACCGCGTTGGCGCCAAGCGCTGCCATATCAAGATCAATAGTCCGAGCCGTAGCGATGGCGATCTCGACGGTAAAGGCTTCGACGATTTGTGTGTAGAGCGTGGGGCCAACTGTCCCATCGGAGTGTCGATTGACGACGCAGTAGAGATAGTCAGCCATTACACCCCGCCGCGGGTTGCTGGATGCGAGCGGCGTCCGCTGGGATTTGATACTCCGGGCGAACTGCCCGCAATCAAGCTTAGCATCTTGAGCGACGCGCTTTTAGAAGGGTTGTTATGGCAAGATCCCTGAGAGGGTTGAGCGTGCAGGCGGTAAATTGCGTTCGAATCGGACTTCAGTCCTCAGAGCATTGTCACAATCAGCGCCGTACAGTCTCGCCAGGAAGTTCCGATTGTGGAAGCCACGCGGCGTGCTGTATCGTTCAAATTTGGTCCTGCGATGCTGCAATGGTGTTCCAAGGAAGCAAATCCGCCTATAAATCGCGGGCGGGATAGCCGTCGCGAAGCTCCCCTGTGACGATTCGCTCGCAGTGCGCACTCCAGAAAGTGCTGTTTTTGGACATCTCTCCGGCTCGCATCTCGATCGCTTAGAAGAGTGGGTCGAAGCCTGCTGCCAGGTCAGTGACGAAGTTGCGTCGTCGCCGCGGTCACGATCCGAGATCTAGATTTGGGGTTCTGCCGCCGTCGGGCCTCGTCGTCCAAAATAGGAAGGGATGTCTCATGCCACCGCTCGTTCAACCCGGCAGGCACAGCATCGCCGTGAACGGCATGGATCAGCGTTATCGCGTCTCTGGTAGCGGACTTCTCGATGCAAGGCGCCCCTCCATCAACGCCAACCACGCTTGCGCTTTCGTTGGAGCCGTTACGATCCGTCAGAGAATCTGCGGATGACCGAGTCCGTATTATCGATCGCGAAGGCTTATTCTGGCTCAGCGATGCACAGTGGGCGGTGATGGTCCCTCATCTGCCTACCGGGATCGCTGAGCATCTTGACGGTCGTCGCACACTTTCAGGCATCGTCTATGTCTCGTTGACGGGAACCAAGTGGACGGATTGCCCAGCAGTATATGGTCCGCGCGGTTCCACTTACCGGCGCTTCAGCCGGTGGCGCCATCGACCTTTCTGGTCTGCCATGCTGAAGAATCTGTCCGATGCTGGGTGGACCGAGGAAGCTCGCGCCCTCGATCCCGTCGCGATGACGCGATCACGTCCGCGCCGGCGCGGCCTGAGGATCGACCGCAAGTGGCGATCGCCGAAGCGACAGTCCGACCGACGCGCTACCAGGTAATCGGCGTCCACAAGACTGAACATGTGGCAGATATCCTGCCGCTACGTCGTCTCACCAGTTGTAGCTGATGCCCGCCAACCCCTGTCTCGCCCGACCGTAGAAGCAGGCGTTGGCCGTCTGGCCATACAGGCGGCGATCACGCACCCCTTGCGCGACAGCCCGGTCGAAGGTCAATCCAACCGCCTCAAGCTGATCAATGGGCAGATGCACGGTCGGATCGCCTTCGACTTTCTGCGGCAGCGGGTCCCTTACGTGGCATGATCTACGGCCAAAAGCCGATGTGGCTGCACCTATCAGCCCTCGAACGTCCGTTAGCGCCAGAGGTGCGGATGAGCCCGGATTTCGAGCACTAGGGCAGCGGCACGCCGGAAAGCGAAGCGCAGCGGTCGAACAGCGCCTCCTGCAAGTCAACGCTACGGGTGCCGGGCTCCGGCGATTTCTCGCGCTGGTGATAGAAGTACCGGCCCGTGACATGGGTCGCCGGGTCATCCCCGACTGCCAGCCACGCCTGGGTCACGGGCGCGGCGGCCATATCGTCCGGTGCACCGGGACCGCCCATACGGGTCGGTACCCAGCCCGGTTCGAGGGCGTTCGACCGTACCGCGGGCCACCGTCGTGCCACGCCGAAAGCCAGCAGGACGTCCAGGAACTTCGTCTCCGCGTAAGCCTGCGGACCGCTCCAGCGACGCCTGGTCCATTGCAAGTCGTCCATGTCCGGGATGCCGCTCGGATGCATGCCCGAGCTCAGGTAGACGAGGCGGTCGGGCTTCTCCACCAAGGCCGTGAGCAGGTAGGGGGCCAGAACATTGATCGCGAAGAGATGGCACAGTCCATCCTCGGTCTCGATTCGGCGGGCTTCCCGATAGCCGATGCCGACATTGTGGATGACGGCGTCGAAGCGCCCGATCGCGTTGGCCTGCTCGGCCACGGATCGCATCCCGGCGATCGTGGCGACATCTCCGATGACGACACGGATCGCGTCCGGAAGCGACCGTCGCGCAGCCTCGCCGCGATCGTTGTTCCGTGCATGCAGCACGACGGCATGGCCGTCCCGGGCCAGGCGCTGGCCCGCCATGAGCCCGAGACCGTCCGAAGATCCAGTGATGAGGATGCGGGCCATCGTCAGACCTTCAGCAGTGCTTCGGCTAGGATCGGCGTTTGCCGGAGACGCCTCCCAGTGGCGTGCCAGACCGCGTCCGAGATGGCCGCGGCGACACCGGTGATACCGATCTCACCAACGCCCTTCACTCCGGCCGGATTGATGAACGGATCGGGATCATCGAGAAACGTGACGTCGATCGTTGGGACATCGAGGTTCACCGGGATCATGTACTCGGCAATATTCGTGTTGGTGAACCGGCCGAAGCGCGGGTCCATGTGCGTCGCCTCGAACAAGGCTTGGCTCATCCCCCAGGTGATGCCGCCGATCAGCTGGCTCTCGGCGAGCTTGGGGTTGAGAATGCGTCCGCAAGCATAGACCCCGGTGAGCTGCCGCACCCGGATCAACCCAAGATCGGGATCCACCGCGACCTTGGCGAAGATGGCGCCGAAACTGTGCATCCCGCGCGGCCCCTCACGCGCATCGCGTTCCGGATCGCCGGAGCGAACCTGACCTACGCCGCCGGGGTCGAAATAGCCGTCGCACGACAGCTCGGTGAGCCCTGCGCGGCGCAGAACCGTTGTGACCGTCTCGCCCGTGCCGCCGCCGGCGGCGAAGATGCGACCGTCGTGCAACTCCAGATCATCGACGGTGCGGCCATGCAGCGGGCACTCGTCCTGCCCGGTGGCCATCTCCAGCAGCTTGGCCTTCAGGTCGCGCGCGGCCTTCATCGCAGCGGGTGCCAGCGAGCCTGTCAGGGAGGCGCCCGCCTGCATCGGCGCCTCGGGCAGTGAGCTATCGCCGATCAGCGCCTGTACCGCGTCGATCGGCAGAGCGAGTTCGTCGGCGACGATCTGGCGAAGGAAGGTCGCGCTGCCGGTGCCGATATCGGTCGCGCCGGAGGCGACATGCGCTGTCGCGTCCGCCCTGATGGTCACGCGCGCCTGCGCGCGCTGCCGGTAGACCGTATGCGAGGCGCTCGCCATGCCCATGCCGACCAGCATCCCGTCCGCGCGTGTCGAGCGCGGTTCGGGATTGCGCGAGGACCAGCCGAACCGCTCCGCACCGACACGATAGCAATCCTTCAGCCGCTTGCTCGACCAGGGACTTCCATCGACCGGATAGACATCCGCGTGGTTGCGCAAGCGTAACTCGATGGGGTCGATGCCGAGTTCTGCCGCGAGTTCATTGAGCGCGCATTCCTGCACCAGCATGCCGGGGGCTTCGCCGGGCGCCCGCATGAAGGTCGGCGCCATCACGTTGGCGCGCCGGAGCCGGCAGCGCGTCTCCAGCGCCGGCAGGTCGTACATGAAGGTGAACGGATACCAGCTCGGCTCGACCCAATCCTCCCACGCAGGCGTGGCAGAGAGTTTGGTCACATCGGCCGCGACCAGTTTGCCGTCGCGCGTCGCGCCCAGCCGAAGGTCGATGCGCTGCTCCTCGCGGAAGCCGACCGAGGTGTACATCTGGGCACGGCTGAGCACGAGCCGCACGGGTCGGCCGACCTCGCGCGCCGCCAGCGCCACCAACCAGCTATGGGGCCAGACCGGCCCCTTGCAGCCGAAGCCGCCGCCGACATAGTGCGTCACCACGCGGACGTTCTCGCGCGGCAGGCCGAGCAGCTTGGCCATCCCGTTGCGGTGATTGTAAACGTGCTGGCTGGTCTCGTAGAGCGTCAGGCGATCCGCGTCGTCCCAGACTGCGGTGGAGGCGACCGGCTCCATCGGGTTGTGATGGTTGTTGGAGAGCTGCCAGCTGCCTTGGATCGCCACGTCGGCGTCATTGAGCGCAGCCGCTCCCGCGCCGCGCTTAACCGCGCCGGGAAGGTACCCGGCGAGGAAGCCGAGCCACACTCGCTCGGGCTCGTGATAGGCTTCGCCGGAAAGATCGGTGCCGCCGTCCAGGCCGACAACCGGTTCCTCTTCCGCAAACACATAATGAATGACCGCCGCCGCGTGCTGCGCGGCCTCAAGCGTCTCCGCCAAAACCAGCCCGATCGGCTGGCCGGCGAAGTGGATTGTCATGTCGGCCATCGGCACGAAGGCCGAACCGTACATGATGTCCCAATCGGGCTGTTCGGGCTCGCTCGGTAGCTTCGGCATCGTCTCGGGGGTGAAGACGCGCACGACGCCGGGCACCGCCTCGGCGGCGGTCGCGTCCACCGAGCGGATCGCGCCGCGGGCGATCGGGCTGGGCACTAGCACGGCGTGCAGCAAGCCGGGCACGGCGATGTCGCCGGTGTATGCGATCGCGCCGGAGACCTTGAGACGCGCTTCGGTGCGGGACATCGGGCGGCCGGTGAAGGGCTGGATGGCGGCCTTCATGCGCGTGTCTCCGCATGGCGACGAGCGAGAGTCTGCAGCGCGCGGCCAATGGCAGCCCGGGCCTGGGGAATCTTGTAGGCATTGCCGGATTGCGGACGTGCGCCGTCCAGGGCCCCGTCGGCGAGGCGAGCGAGCGCTGACGCGTCGTCGGGACGATGTCCGGCCAGGAGCTCGGTCGCTCTCTCGAAGCGCCACGGTTTCGACGCGAGGCCACCCAGCGCGAGCCGCGCTTTGCGGATCGTGCCGTCCGCCTCGAACTCCACGGCGGCGGCAACTGAAACCGAAGCGTACTCATACGAGCTGCGATCGCGCACTTTCAGGTAGTGCGACTGGCGGCTCAAAGCACTGATCGGTACGGTCACACCAGTGACGATTTCGTCGGCGGCAATCACCGTCTCAATCTCCGGCGTCTGGCCCGGGAGGCGATGCAAATCGGCTGCGGCCACGCTGCGCGCGCCGTCCGGGCCGTGCAGATGAACCGCGCCGTCTAGGGCCACCAGCATGACTGCGAAGTCTCCGGGATAGTTGGCGATGCACTGCTCCGATATGCCGAGGACTGCCAGATTACGGTTTTCGCCAGCCATCGCGCCGCATCCGCTCCCGGGGTCGCGCTTGTTGCAGGGAAAGTGACGATCGCGGAAGTAGACGCACCGCGTCCGCTGGAGCAGGTTGCCGCCGATCGACGCCATGTTGCGTAGCTGGGCGGAGGCCGCGAATAGCAGTGACTCCGAGAGGCCTGGAGCATGTGCGCGCACGGCCGGATGACCGGAGACATCGCTCATCCGGGCGAGCGCGCCGATGTGGAGTGCTCCGTCCGTCTTTTGAATCGCGTCCATGCCGGGCAGGCGATTGACGTCGATCAATACCGTGGGATGCATCACACCAGACTTCATCAGGTCGATTAGTGTCGTGCCGCCGGCGAGAAAACGTGCACCTGGATATTCGCGTGCGAGATCCAGCGCCTCATCGCGTGTTCGTGGCTCGATATAGCTGAAGGGCTGCATGGCGGATCCTCCCTCAGGCATCTCCGGGGGCGGTGGTCTCGGCCACCTCGCGCACGGCGGCGACGATGTTCTGATATGCGGCGCAACGGCACAGGTTGCCGCTCATCCGCTCGCGGATTTCGTGCTCATCGAGGTCTTCACGGCCGGTGAAGGGCCGCGACGGATCGGTAGCCGCGCTCGGGCAGCCCTGGTCAACCTCCGCCAGCATGGCAACGGCGGACACGATCTGTCCGGGCGTACAATAACCGCACTGAAGCGCGTCGTGCTCGACGAAAGCGCGTTGCATCGGGTGAAGCGTGCCGTCGCTTCCGGCAAGTCCCTCGATGGTGGTGATGGCGCCGTCGCGCGCCGATAGCGCCAGCGTCAGGCACGACAGAACACGTCGACCGTCGATCATGACCGTGCAGGCGCCGCAGGCGCCGTGATCGCAGCCCTTTTTGGTGCCCGTAAGCTTCATCCGCTCGCGCAGTGCGTCGAGCAGCGTCGTCCAGGGCTCGACGCTCACCTCACGGGTCACGCCGTTGACATGTAGCCGCAAAGGCACCGCTGTGAGGGGATCAAGTACGGCGAAGGTCGGCTCGGGCGGCACCGATCCGTGGGATGATGGACGGTGCTGTGCTTCCGCCGAGGCTGCTTTGATCACCATTCCCGAGCTCCTCAAGTGCCCCTGCCTGCTGTGGTGCTCAATCGATTCGCGTCGGAGGGCGCGCGGTCACCAGGGGAGCGGGTTGTTGAATCGATCGACATAGCGCAGCCCGGCCTTGCCTCGGTTCGCATCGACCATGTCGACCACGAGCGGGATGCTTTGCTCCACGGACAGAATGGCGTCGCTGCCGCCCATCTCGGTCCGTACCCAGCCCGGAGCGACGAGGAGCAGCGCGTGCCTGTCATCGGCGTGTTTCGCCGCATAGCCCTTCATAAGCATGTTGAGCGCAGCCTTGCTGGACGCGTAGAGCTGCCAGGAACCTGTGGCGTTCGCGATGCTGCCGAGCTCCGAACTCATGATCGCGATGGTTCCGCCGGTCGGCACCAGATCCCGCAGAATTTCGACTGCACGCACGGGCGAGAAGGCGTTGGTCAGCATCATGTCGAGAAAGTCCGTCTCGCGCGCGCCGACCGGACTCGCCTCGATATCGCGCGCGATGCCCGCATTGATGAACAGGACATCGACGCGTCGACCGCCCAGGCGCTCGCGAAGCGCGCGAACCGTGCCCGCATCGTTGATGTCGACCACCTCGACCTCGAGGCTGCTGGGGAAGCGGGTCGCGAGTTTCTCGAGCGGATCGGAGCGGCCTCGCGCCGTGGCGATCACGCGCCAACCGCGCCCGAGCCACTCCTCCACGAGGGCAAGACCGAGCCCGCGCGATGCACCGACGACGAGCGCCGTAGATTGCCCTGTCATGCCAGCCTCCTTTGCATTGGCTCAGCTCTATCTGGCGCAGAAGCGGCTCAGGAATTAGCGTCGTTCTGTCAGATCATTCCGGACCGGGAATCATGGAACGATGCCGTATGACAGTCGGCTGCTGGCCGGGGTGACGATCCTGATGGCGGTGGTCGAGGCCGGAACTATGACTCGGGCCGCCGAGGCCCTAGGTCTCACTCAATCGGGGGTGGGACGCGCCATTCAGCGCCTGGAGGCCCGTGTCGGCGTTCGGCTGCTCGATCGCACGACCCGGACCTTGCGGCTCACCGACGAGGGGCGACGCTTCTGGGAGCGGGTCGGCCCGCATCTCGACGGGATCGAGGACGCGGCCCTGGAGGCCGCTGGCAGCGCTCAGACGGTGCGCGGCCGTCTGCGGGTGAACGTCGATCCGTTCTTCTCGCGCTTGGTCCTGTCGCGGGAGCTGACGCGCTTTCTCGCGATCCACCGCGAACTGCGGCTCGAACTCATCATGCGAGACCAGATCGGTGACCTCGTCGCCGACGGGTTCGATATGGCGCTCCGGTTCGGGGATCCGCCGGTGGCGGGCTTCACCGCACGCAAACTCCTGGAGACCCGAATCCTCACCGTCGCCGCGCCAACATACTTGGCGGCGCACGGCCGCCCCGCGCACCCGCGCGACCTGATCGATCATACGTGCATCGACTATCAAGATCCGCTGACAGGGCGTCCCTTCGAATGGGAGTTCCGCCGCGGCAACGAGGTCGTGCCGGTGCGGCAGCCGGCACGCCTGATGGTGTCGGATGTCGAGACGATGATCGGCGCCTGTTGCGAAGGTGCGGGGATCGCTCAGGTCATGCAACTCGGCAGCCGGAACATCGTCGCGAGCGGCAGGCTCGTCGAGATCTTCCCGGACTGGCCGGATGAGACCTTCCCCCTGTACGCGATCTATCCATCGCGGCAGCATCGCGCCGCCAAGGTCCGTGCCTTCACCGAATGGTGCCTGCAGCTGCTCGGCGGCGACAACGAACTCGATGCCGCGGCAATACGTTGAGCGGCGTCTCGACGCTACAGCGCCGCCCGGCCGATCGAGGCACCGCCGTCGACGTAGAGCGTCTGCCCCGTCATGAACGCCGCCCCGTCCGACATCAGGAACGCGATGGCTGCCGCGATCTCCTCCGGCCGTCCGAAGCGGCCCACCGGCACCCCGGCGAGGTAGCGCTGTTCGCCCGGGCTGCCCGGTGGGTTGTTGGCGCGAAACAGCTCCGTCTCGGTCGGCCCAGGCGCCACCGCGTTGACGGTGATCCCGGTCGTGGCGAGTTCGAGCGCCCAGGAGCGGGTGAAGCTGACCAGTGCCGCCTTCGCGGCCGCGTAGGCCGTGCGCTCGACGCTGCCGAGGACGGTCAGGCTGGCGATGTTGACGACCCGGCCCCAACCGCGCTGCCGCATGCCCGGCAGGATCGCCTGCACGGTCTGGACCGCCGGGTGGAGGTTGACGCGCAAGACCTCGTCCAGCGCGGGGATCTCGACAGTTCCGAGCCGCTGTGGGCGCACCAAGCCCACATTGTTGACCACGCCGTCGAAGGCGAAGCGTCCGGTCAGCTCGGCGAGGACCGCATCGGTCGCCGCATCGTCGGCGAGGTCGACTGTCACTAGCGTGCCGGGGAAGCCGTCGAGACCGCCGCGCGCGAGGCCGACGACGTGGTGGCCCGCGCCGGCGAGGTGGTGGGCCAGCGCCAGCCCGATGCCCTTGCTGGCACCGGTCACGAGAAAGGTTCGGGACATCTTGAATCTCCTAGAGGCCGCGCGGACGCCGACGCGACCCGGGCGTCGTGTCTGATCAGGCGGAAACGGAAGCGGCGCGGCGGAGCGCCGGCAGCATGTCGTCGGGCTCGGGGCGGCGGGTGTAGTCCGGGTTCACCTCGGCGTAGAGGATCACGCCGTCCTGCCCGACGACGAAGCGCCCGGGCATCGGCAGGGTCCAGCTCGCGTCGCCGTTGAACGCCGGCAGGTCGTTCTTCAGGTTCTTATAAAGATCAACCAAGTAATCTGGCAGCATGAAGCGCAGGCCGAACGCGGCCGCGACCGCGTTGTGCGGGTCCGACAGGATCGGGAATCCGAGCGCGTTCTGGCGGACCGACTTCCGGCTATTGGCCGCTGTCTGCGGTGAGATGGCGACGAGGCTCGCCCCAAGCCTCTCGAACTGCGGCAGCGCCTCCTGGAGCGCCTGGAGTTCCATGTTGCAGTAGGGGCACCACACGCCGCGATAGAAGCTGATCACGAGCGGCCCGCGCGCCAGCAGGGTCGCGGAGGAGACGGGCTGCCCCTCCGGGTCGGTGAGCGTGAACGCCGGCGCCCGTTCTCCGGCCTTCAGGGCGCGGGTAGCAGCGCCGGAGGCGATCAGCTCCGCGGTGGCCCGGTGCATCGTCTCGATCACTGAGGGCGGGACATTGTAGGGCGGCTTGCCGGCCTGAAATTCGGCTTTGAAGGCGTCAAGCTTGGATTGCAGAGTCATGGATCTTCACCTTGGGTGAGAGGATGGTGGGCCGGCTCGCAGGGATGGATCGGCGTGGGACGAGTCCGGTGGCGTGCGGCCGGTCAGGTCTGCGGGATGAGCGCGTTCACCCGCTCGACTGCACGCTGGACAGCGGGACGCGACGCGACCGAGTCGTACCAGCGGGCGACATGCGGCGTGTTCTCGAAGCTCACGCCGGCGAACTCACGCCGCCAGAGCCAGCCGAAATGGGCGATGTCGGCGATCGTAAAGGCATCGCCGGCGACGTGGCGGCGTTCAGCCAGGATGCCATCGAGCACGCCCAGCGTGCGGTTCGCTTCGGCCGAGAAGCGAGCGATGGCGAGCGGCTGCGGCTCCGCGGCCTGACGTTGGAAGAAGCCCGCCTGCCCGAATGCCGGGCCGAGCCCGGACGCGTGGAAGAACAGCTGCTCGAACACGCGCGCCCGGCCCTCGCCGTCCGGCGGCATGAGCCGGCCGCTCATCTCGGCGAGGTAGACCAGGATCGCCGCGGACTCGGTCAGGACCAACCGTCCATCGGCCGCCGTCGGATCGATCAACACCGGCACTTTCGCGTTCGCGTTCAGCGCCACGAACGCTGGTGCCTTCTGCTCACCCTGACGCACATTCACGCCGTGCAGGACGTAAGGGAGATCGAGTTCCTCCAGCGCGATGGGAACCTTGATGCTGTTGGGCGTGGCAAAGGCATAGACCTCGAACATGTCCACATTGCTCCGGCGGGACCACCGCGCCGATGCGGTGGAGACGGCCGGATTGATGCGCCTCCCCCGATGGACAGGGCAGACGGCACAGGGCGATAACGCTCATTCCAAGGAGGAATGGCGTGGACCGGTATCAAGCGATGGCCACCTTTGTGCGGGTCGTGGAGTCCGGCTCCTTCTCAGGCGCCGCCCGGCTCCTCAACGTCGGCCAGCCCGCGGTCTCCAAGACGATCGCGCAGCTGGAGAACCGGCTGCAGGTCAGCCTGCTCGTCCGCTCGACCCACGGCCTGAGCCCTACGGAGGCGGGCCTGCGCTACTACGAGCGGGCGCGGGCCGCCATCGCCGAGGCGGACGAGGCCGAGCGCGTCGCCCGCGGCGCGGGCGCCGGGCTCTCGGGGCGGCTGCGCGTCTCGGCGGCGACCACTTTCGCCCGGCTCCACGTGGTGCCGATGCTGCCGCGCTTCCTCGCCGAGCACCCGGATCTCGACATCGAGATCATCCTCGACGACCGGGTGATCGATCTCGTCAGCGAGGGGATCGACTTGTCGCTGCGCATGGGAGCGCTGCCAGACTCGGCCGCCGTCGCACGCAAGCTCGCGACCGGGGCGCGCTCGGTCCTCGCCACCCCCGGCTATCTCGCCCGCGCGGGCGAACCGCGCAGCCCGGCGGACCTCGCCGGGCACGAGGCGGTGATCTACAGCCAGCTGCCCGATGTCTGGTCCTTCACGCGGGACAGCACCGAGGTGTCGGTGACGGTGCATGGCCGCGTGCGGGTCAGCGCGGCCGAGGGCCTGCGTGCGGCCGTGCTGGCCGATATCGGGCTCACCATCGCGTCGGACTGGATGTTCGCTCCCGAACTGGCGAGCGGCGCGGTGCGGCGGCTGCTCCAGCCCTGGGCGTTGCCCGACATTGACCTGTGGGCGGTCTTCCCCACCGGCCGCATGGCCAGCGCCAAGGCACGTCTCTTCGCCGCCTTCGTCGAGGCGACGATGGTCGGGGCTCGGGAGCCCCATTCCACGGCGGCATAACCCTTATCGCTTCGCGGGGTCGTCCGCGGCCGAACGGATCCGTCTATCTCGTCCTCATGCCGACCGAACGAGTTCGGCCACCACGAGGACAGCACCGATGGCCCGTTTCGAGACCTACCGCGACGCCTTCCCCAACGCCCGCCTGACCCGCAAGCCGAACGGCGTTCTGGAAGTCATGCTCCACACCGACGGTGACAAGCTCGTCTTCAACGGCCACACCCATGAGCAGTTCGTCGACCTGTTCCACGCCATCGGCGAGGACCGCGACAACCGAGCGGTGATCCTGACCGGGGCGGGTGACGCGTTCATGGACGCGATCAACCCCGACGGCTTCGATTTCTTCACGCCGCAGGGCTACGACAAGATCCTGCGGGAGGGCCGCAAGGTGCTCAGCAACATCCTCGACATCGAGGTGCCGATGATCACCGCGCTGAACGGCCCGGTCCTGCTGCACAGCGAGTACGCGCTGCTCACCGACATCGTGCTGGCGACGCCCGACACGGTCTTCCAGGACAAGCCGCACTTTGAGTTCGGGATCGTGCCGGGCGACGGCATGCACATCCTGTGGCCTGAGGTGATCGGCTCAATCCGCGGGCGGTACTTCCTGCTGACGCGGCAGGTGCTGGACGCGCAGACGGCTAAGGACTGGGGCGTGGTCAACGAGATCCTGCCGCGGGACCGGTTGCTGACGCGGGCGCACGAGATCGCGGACGGGATCGCCGCCCTGCCGCCGCTCACGGGCCGCTATACGCGGATCGCGCTCACGCAGCGCCTGCGCCGTCTGGTCGAGGAAGGCTCCGGCTACGGCCTGGCCCTGGAGGGCATCAGCGCCGCCGACGTGGCGCGAAGCATGGCCCCGGCGGTTTGATCGCTCGACTCGAACCTGCATCGCCCCAGGCGTGAAATCGCGGCTTGGGGCGATCCAAGTAGCCGCCGGGCGGCGTGCAGCCCATGCCGCCCTGACAGCCTGGGATCGGTGTCTTTCCCGTGCTGCCTTTGCGGGCGCCGTGCCGGCGGTGGAGCGTCCTACAGGATGAAACACAGATGGCGGGCCGCGTGCGAGCCGCCAGCATGGAAGGTATTGCCGCGTATTCCCTGTCGGCCAGATTTGCCGAGTTGACAGCGACAATGCCCGGTATCGTTGTCGAGCTTGTTTCCGAACGCCACCTCATCAATCTGACTAAGCACGAGCCCGACATTTCCGTGTCGTTCGTACCGCCCCAGGGCCCGCGCCTAAGTGTGCGGCGGGTTGGCGAATTTCGCTTGCCCCCGTTCGCCTCAAAATCATACTTGATCAGACGAGACGGGCCCGATACCCGCACCGACCTGCAAGACCACGACTTCGTGGATCATGTCGATGACCTCATCGCCATCGAGCCGGCGCATTGGCTGTCGGAGATCCGGAAGCCGACCGACGTGGTCTTCCGCTCCACTAGCATGGCCGCCCAGCAGAAGGCCGTCGCGGCAGGCGCGGGCATCGGCCTGCTGCCGCTCTTCTCGGCAAAGACCAACCCGGCGCTGGTCCCCGTGCTTCCGGACGCGGTAGTGGTGCGCCGCGATCTCTACCTCGGCGTGCACGAAGACATCGGATGTGTCGGCCGAGTTCGCGCGGTCACCCGCTTTCTCACCAGCCTGTTCACCGATGAGGCAGCCCATCTGAACGAATTTTGAGCAGAGGGCGGCATCAGCGCACTGCGCGTTGCATATTTCCGGCCTTCGCCGAATGGCGGGTCTCTGTTGAAACGGCGGTGTCCCTCGAATTGGAGCCGCGCGAATGCCCGCCGAATACCCGCAGTTCAAGGCTGCCGCCTGTCACGTCGCGCCGGTCTACCTCGACAGCGCCGGCTCCGCTGAGAAGGCCGTGGCGCTGATCGGCGAAGCTGCTCGCGCTGGTGCGGACCTTGTGGTCTTCCCCGAAGGCTACATGCCGGGCTTTCCCCTCTGGGTGGCCTTGCGCGCGCCGATCCACAACCACGACCTGTTCAAGCGACTGGCGGCCCAGTCCGTCCGACTCGACGGCCCCGAGATCGGCGCGGTGCGTGCCGCGGCGCGGCGGCACGGCGTTCTTGTCTCCCTTGGGTTCAGCGAAAGCACCCAGGCTAGCGTCGGATGCCTTTGGAACTCGAACGTGTTGATCGGGCGCGACGGCGCCATCCTCAACCACCACCGCAAGCTCGTCCCGACCTTCTACGAGAAGCTCGTCTGGGCGAACGGTGACGCCCGGGGCCTGCGCGTGACGCAGACCGAGATCGGACGGGTCGGCATGCTGATCTGCGGCGAGAACACGAACCCCCTGGCCCGCTACGCCCTCATGGCACAGGGCGAGCAGGTCCACATCTCGACCTACCCGCCGGCTTGGCCGACCCGCCCGCCGGGCGAAAGCGCGGCCTACGATCTGAAGCGGGCCATCGAGATCCGCGCCGGGGCGCACGCCTTCGAGGCCAAGGTCTTCAACATCGTCTGCTCCGCCGTCCTCGACGACATGGCGAGATCGGTCCTATGCGACGGCGATACCGCCCTGGCCGACATCGTCGAGCGGACGCCCGCGGGTGTCTCCATGGTCTTGGATCCGACCGGGTCACATGTCGTCGAGCCACACCAGGGTGGCGAGCGCATCCTCTATGCCGACATCGACGTCGCGGACTGCGTGGAGCCCAAGCAGTTCCACGACGTGGTCGGCTACTACAACCGCTTCGACATCTTCCAGTTGAACGTCGACCGGACGCCGCGTGAGCCGGCCAGCTTCGAGGCCGCGGCCGCAACCTCGTTCGCGCAAGGGGCCGACCGCGCGGGTGGTGACCCGGGCGCCTTTGGTCCGGTGCTCGCATGGTCGGGGCCTGACGGCGGCGACCAAGCCGTGGCTCCCCCGCTGCGGCGCCTGGGCAACTGAGGCATTCCCGACGCGGCCGGCTCCCATGGCAAGACCGCGCCGCCCCGAGAGTTTGCGTTCAGAACTCCCTTTTCTCGAATCCCACAAGCAATGGAGACCCGGCATGCTTTCGCCCGACAGGCATCCCGTTTCCGAGCACGATCACCGCATCATGGACCTCTCCCGGAAAAGAGCGCGGGTCGCCACGGCCCTGAGCGTCGTGATGATCCTGATGTACTTCACGTTCATGGGGATGTTCGCCTTCGCGAAGCCGACGCTTGGCACGATCCTCGTCCCGGGTCTCTCGCTCTGCATCCTCCTGGGGGCCGGCGTCATCGTCGGCTCCTTCTCGCTCTGCCTCGTCTACGTGGTCTGGGCGAACCGCTTCTACGACCCGGCCGTGCGCCGCATCACGAACTGAGGGCCGGGCACGATGCAAGCCGCGAACAATCCCCTCGCCGTCACCTTCTTCGTCGTCTTCATGGCGCTGACGCTCGGCATCACCTACTGGGCCGCTCGGCGAACGCGGACGACCGAGCAGTTCTTCGCCGCCGACGGGCAGATCACGGCTTGGCAGAACGGCTGGGCGCTGGCTGGTGACTTCCTCAGCGCGGCGGCGCTGCTGGGCATCGCCGGTATCATTACCTCGAACGGCTTCGACGGGCTGATCTACTCCATCGGCTTCCTGGTCGGCTGGCCGATCATCTCGTTCTTGATCGTCGAGCCGCTGCGCAATCTGGGCAAGTTCACCTTCGCCGACGTGGTCGCCTACCGCCTGCGCCAACGGCCGGTGCGGACGGCCGCGTCCGTCGGGACGCTGACCGTCATCCTCCTGTACCTGATCGCCCAGATGGTCGCGACGGGCTCACTGATCAAACTCCTGTTCGGGCTGCCCTACACCGTCTCGGTCATCGTGGTCGGGACAGCGATGCTCGTCTACGTGCTGTTCGGCGGCATGCTGGCGACGACCTGGGTGCAGGTCATCAAGGCGGTGCTCCTGTCCATCGGCGGCCTGATCCTGGCGCTGTTGGTGCTGGCGCACTTTGACATGAACCCGCTGCACCTCTTCTCGGCCGCGGCCGAGAAGTATGGCGACCGCGTGCTCCAGCCGGGCTCCAAGGTCGCTGGGAGCGGCTGGGACGCGATCTCCCTGGGTGTCGGGTTGATGTTCGGGACCGCCGCGCTGCCCCATGTCCTGATGCGGGCGTTCACGGTCCCGGACGTGAAGGAGGCCCGGATGTCGATCCTCTACGCGACCGGCATCATCGGCTCGTTCCACCTCCTCGTCTTCGTGATCGGATTCGGGGCGATGGTCCTCGTCGGACCCGAGATCGTGACCAAGGCCGGGGGCGGCGGCAACATGGCCGCCCCCCTCCTGGCCCTCACGATCGGGGGAAGCGGGTTCTTCGGCTTCATCTGCGCCGTGGCGTTCGCGACGATGCTCGCGGTCGTCGCCGGGCTGACGCTGTCCGGGGTGGCGACGGTCTGCCACGACCTCTGGGTCAACGTCGTTCGCCAGGGGCACTCCTCCGAGCGCGAGCAACTCACGGTCGCACGGATCGCGACGGTCGCCATCGCCGCCCTGGCGGTGTTCCTGGGCATCGTCTTTGAGGGCCAGAACGTCGCCTTCATGGCGGGGCTCGCCTTCGCCGTTGCGGCCTCCGCGAACTTCCCGGCACTGCTGCTGTCCATCGCCTGGAAACGGTTCACGACCCCGGCGGCAGTCGCCAGCATCCTGGTCGGGACGTTCTCCGCCCTCCTGATGATCTGGCTGTCACCCACCATTCAGGTCGACGTGCTCGGGAAAAACCTCACCGAAGTCTCGCGATCTTGGTGGTTCATCCCGATGAAGAACCCGGCCATCATCAGCATGCCGCTATCCTTCCTCGTGGCGGTCGCTGTCTCACTCATCACCCGGGAGGAAGGCGCCGAAGTCACCTTCCGTGAGATGCGCCACCGGATCATGTTCGGTAATACCAAGTCTCGTTGAGCAGGACTCACGCTGGGTAGCGGTGGCGAGCGGGTTGTGATTCTGTCCTCGGGTTTGGAGCCTGAGGAGGATGGGATGGCCGCTCCTGTGCCGCTGCGGCCAGACTTCGATGCCGCGGCCCTGCGAACTCTGGCCAAGAGCTCGCGCGATCCGGATCAGACCCGCCGCCTTCTGGCTCTGTCGGCGATCTACGCGGGCAGTCTGCGCTCCGAGGCGGCCGCTCTCGGTGGGGTTGGGCTTCAGACCGTGCGGGACTGGGTGCTCGCCTTCAACGCTGAGGGGCCACATGGGCTGATCGGCGGCAAGGCTCCCGGTGCCCGCCCGCGGTTGAATGCGGATCTGCGTGCCGCGCTGAAGGCCCTGGTCGAGCAAGGCCCGGTGCCAGCCGCGCACGGGGTGGTGCGCTGGCGGTTGGTCGATCTGGCTCAGATCCTGTTCGAGGACCACGGCGTCTCAGTCTCCGAGCAGACGCTGAGCCGAGTTCTGCGGAGCATGGGCTACCGGAAGCTCTCAGCCCGTCCGCGCCATCACGCTCAGGATCCGGACGCCATCCCGGCTTTTAAAAAGCCTTCCCGGCTCGCTTGGCGGAGGTCGCGCAGGCTGTCGGAGGCAAGCCGATAGAGATCTGGTTTTCCGACGAGGCTCGGGTCGGTCAAAAGAACTCCATCACACGTCGTTGGGCCCGCCGCGGCACACGGCCCGCAGCCTCAAAGGACCAGCGCACCGCCTCCGCCTATCTCTTCGGTGCGATCTGCCCGGCTCGTGGCACGGGAGCCGGGCTCGTCATGCCCCGCTGTACCACCGAGGCGATGAACCTGCATCTGGCCGAGATTGCCAGGGCCGTCACCGCTGGTGCGCACGCCGTGCTGCTGCTCGATCAGGCTGGCTGGCACATGACCCAGAAGCTTATCGTGCCGGCCAACATCACGCTGCTGCCGCTGCCAGCGCGCTCGCCCGAACTGAACCCGGTCGAGAACCTCTGGCAGTTCATCCGTGAGAACTGGCTCGGCAACCGGATCTTTGCGTCATACGAGGCCATCCTCGATCAGTGCTGCGACGCCTGGAACAAGCTCATCGATCAGCCCTGGCGCATCATGTCCATCGGCCTGCGGGCCTGGGCTCATGAGTTCTGATCAGTGAGAGTTGGTATAAGTCCCAGGATGCGTATCCGGGACGGTGACCCCCAGGCTGCGCTTGGCACCGGCGACGGGCTGCTCCAAAGCGTTTCGCCACCGCGTTCTTGCACCTCGGCACCGGGGCTGGCACCCGGCCGAGCCGGTTTGCTGCGCCGGTTCGTCGAGGGTCTCTCGCTTAAACGTGCCGTGGACGAGGCTGCGCTCGCGTTACCCTGGTCGACAAGCCCGATCGAGGGGCAGATCGGCGGCATTTCCCGGGAGGCGACAGCAACTAATGAGCTTGGCTTAGGTCTCCGCGCTCACCCCGTAAGGCCAATCGAAACAACCGGATCGTCGATGACATCCATCGGGGACGACCACCTACGATGTCAGCTATTCTCGGGCAGCACGGCTACGCCTCGCCCCGCTTGCAGATGGAAGTAGGCGGAGTTGCCTGTCAGAAGTCCAGTTCCAGTTCGGCACCACCGGCTGCACGCGAAACACACGGCATGATCGACGAGAGGCGATCTTCCGGTGCGAGATACATGTCGCGATGATCCGCCTCGCCCGCCACCAATGTCATCCGGCATTTTCCACACGTGCCACTTTCGCAGGAGGCGTCCGGCTTCAAGTCTGCCCGACGCAGCGAATCCAAGATCGTTTCGTCCTCGCCGACATGAAAAATCCTTCCCGTCGAGACTTGCCTGACGGAGAATGCCTGGTCTCCCGCCCTGGTTTTGGGGAGCGAGCCAAAGCGTTCGAAATGCACATGGCTGCGGGGCCAGTGAATTGAATTGAGCCCGATGCTTCGCATCAACTGATCCGGTCCGCAGCAATACAAGTGGGTTCCAGTGCCGTTGTCCTTCAGCATGGGCCGGATGTCGAAACGTCTCCCGCCATGTTCTGACGAGAAGTGACACGTCAATGCGCCTCCAAGCTCCATCCGCCCGAGATCCTCCGCATAGGCCGCTTCAGCCTGAGAGCGGGCAAGATAGAGCAGCCTAAATTCGTTGAGCGAATCTTTGGTGAGCCGGCGAATCAGCGACATCATCGGAGTGATACCGATCCCGCCGGCAACAAGAAGATGACGTCGCCCGTGCCCGAGTCTTAGGCCATTCTGCGCCAACTCCACTTCGAGCACGACGCGTTCGTGAGCCTCGTCATGCATGCTCTGTGAACCGCCGCGCGACGTCGGCTCACGCTTGACCGCTATGACATAGCGGTGTCGTTCGCGATCGTCATTGCACAGCGAGTAGTTCCGGCGCTCCGAGGACGGCGTTTGCACGATGAGGCTGCTTCCCGCTTCGAACTCAGGCAACGGGCCGCCATCCGACCGTCGAAGGTCGAACTCACAGATCGCCTCCGTCAGCATCCTTCGCGCGTGTATCTGAAGCGACATACCGTTTCCTGAGGTCATGGTCGCCTCCGTCATCGGATCGTGACAGGGGAACCGATCTCTACGGATCCCCCTTCGAGAACTTCGGCATAGACTCCCATGTCGGCATGACCATAGTTCTTCATGAGCGAGCGTGGGATTGCCATGTTCCGCTCGGCCGTCGTTGGGTCCACGTCAGTGGCGGCGCAGCGCCGAGTTCTCCTGAAAATCCGCAGTCTCGCGGAGCCGATCTCAATCTCCCTGCCCAGCAGTTCGAATTCCTGAAACGCATCAAGCCCGTCGAAATAGAGGTTGGCTCGGAAGCGCATCGGATCGATCTGAGCGTCAATGCGTGCTCCGAACTCACGAACGCTATTAAGATTCATCAATGAGATCGCGTTCATCATCAGCTTCGAATGGACGGAGATGTCGGTAAAACGATTATCTCCTCCGACCGCTATCGTCGGTTCTTTGCCAGCATCAAGATCAAACATGTGTGAGAAGAACTTACTCAGTCTCCGCCGGCCGGCTTCCGTATCCAGATTTTCTTCCAGAACAAGCTGGCCTTGCACGCGTATTTCGAGCCTATGCGTTTTGGTGTCGAAGAAGGTCGAGAGGCCTGCAAGCCGCTCCTCCTTCACGAGGACTATGAAGCGCGTTTTCGGCAGTGGCTGATAGTTGACCGCGTCATAACCACTGTCGTGGCGTGCAAGGCCATAGATCCGGTCCATGGGAAAGCCCTCGCCCTGGACCAGCCGCACGTTGGACAGAGCTTGCGCGCTCAACCCCTTCACCGGGTAGTGGTACAATCCGGAGACGGTTGGCGCCATTGCAGCCCTCCTTGCCATTCAGATCAAAGCGATGCCGTCGCCTCGCATGACCGAGGCCTGGAACGGCGAGTGGGGAAGCGCTCTACGGCTCGATCCGAAGCGCGCCTGTTTTTAACATTCTGCTGGCTCATGTGAAACATTCTGTTCAGACGAGAGCAGGTTATCTGACTGCGCCTTCCTTGCGCGTCGCCGCGCGAAGAGTCTTGAGCTCCGAACCACCGACCAACGCCGGCGACAAGTGGTTGGCGAAGATGCGGGTCTGCCCGGAGAAGCCAATGCAAACCTTAGATGAATCTCAGAAGAAGCCTCTGATCTCGCGCGCAATGTCCGCCCCGTTGGTTTCCAGCGCGAAATGCCCGGTGTCGAGGAAAGTGACGCGCGCGTCCGGAATGTCACGCCGGAAAGCCTCGGCTCCGGGCGGTACGAAGAAAAGATCGTTGCGACCCCATACCGCGAGGAGCTTCGGGCGGCGCTCGCGGAAGAAGGCCTGAATCAGCGGGTAGCGCTCCAAGTTGCGCTTGTAGTCGAGCTTGAGCTTGACTTGGCGACCCGCGTTGCCCGGTCGCGCTAGGATGGCCGCATCAAGCGTGTACGCCTCCGGTTCAATCACGGACGGGTCGGGTACGCCGTGGAAGTAGGGCGCCTTGACGCCCTCGAGCGTCATGCGGGCGCGGATGGCGTCCACGGCGGCCTCGTTCGGCTTCGCCCAGTAGGCCCGGAGCGGCGCCCACGCCGCCTCGCCGAGCCCTTCCAGATAGGCGTTGCCGTTCTGAGACACGATGCCGGCGATGCGGTCAGGATGGGCGAGCGCCAAGTCCCAACCGACCGGAGCGCCGTAGTCGAACGTATAGAGAAAGTAACGCTTGAGGCCGAGGGCATCGACGAAGGCCTCCACTGTACGCGATAGTGACGCGAAGTCATAGACGTAGCCTCGGTCGTCCGGAACCACCGTGAAGCCGAAGGACGGCAGATCCGGCGCGATCAGGCGAAACCGGTCCGCCAGGCTTGGCATGAGATGGCGGAAGTAGAAGGAGGAATTTGCGAAGCCGTGCAGGAGCAGGAAAACCGGCGCATCTGGGCGGCCAGCCTCTCTGTAGAAGACGTCCACACCGTCGGCCCGGATCATGCCGTGACGAACGTCGTCCTCCATTGCTGGCTGGCCCTCAGCAGGGATGGCGCCTGCCGTGCTCAATCCCGCCGCGAGGGCAGCGCCAACGAGCAGATGCCGCCGCGTTGACTTGGCCTGCACGCCCTTGGTTGTCTCGATCCCATGCTGATGAGGGGTCATGGCTCGTCTCACGATTGCGGGATGATGAGCGGCTCGACCCGTTCGCCTCTCAGCAAAAGATGTCGAATCCGCCGATCGGGCCTGTGCGAAGGACATCCCAAAGGAGTTATCGATTGACACCCGTGATCCGAAATGTGGCGTCGGGCGGTAAGGCCGAGATATCTCGGGACCACTCGGCCGAGAACCCGCTGCTATCGGGAGGCATCTTCCCGATTTTCGAGACGGTGGTCAGATTGACGTGGCGTGTGTTTTGTACTGGGTCAGGTTCCAGACTTGGTAAGTCCTACCGTCCGAATATCCGATGGTCGCCCCGAGCTACTCTGCGCGGCGTTCGAAGATCGCCAGGAAGATCCAGCTTGGCTCGAAGGCCGACTAGGTCCTTCAGGCGGTAACCGTAGGGACAATCGCTGGCTGCCGCCCCGCTTCCGACCCATGCCAGCCATGTCGACGACCATCGGCCGTTCCCGAAAACGGACCTTAGCCTGGCGCGCGTACTCCGGCCAGGATTCCATGGCAATACATTGACCGCTGTCGGTCAAGCAACAGCACAATTTGCGAGCGAGTTCTGGGCAGGGCGCCTGTCAGGCGCAGATCAGACGCGACCCTCGACTTGGACCGCGCAGGGCTTGACGCCCGCGCGACGTCGCGGCGCTCAACAGCACGATGCAGACACGCCAGACGTGCCTCTAGATGTTCGGTCCCGCAGTGTGGTGGTACGATTGATGCCGCATGGAGGGACGCGCTATGGGACAGGTTCTCCACGGCAGCGCCACGACGACAGGACGATCCGTCGGGCAATCCAAGCTCGTCAAGAGAGCGTAAGGGCCACTGCCAAGCGCTACGGCATCAGCGCCACGACCGTGCAGAAGTGGCGCTCACGCCAGACCAGCACGGATGCGCGGATGGGGCCGAAGGAGCCCCGGTCCAACGTGCTCAGCCTGGAGGACGAGGCGGTGATCGTCGCCTTCCGGCGGCATACCCTGCTGCCGCTCGACGACTGCCTCTACGCGCTGCAGCCGAGCCTGCCGCATCTGACCCGCTCGTCGCTGCACCGCTGTCTGCAGCGTCACGGCATCAGCCGCCTGCCGGATCTCGACGGCGACAAGCCCAAGCGCTCGCGCTTCAAGGCCTACCCGATCGGCTACTTCCACATCGACATCGCGCAGGTCAGCACCGAACAGGGCAAGCTACACCTGTTCGTAGCCATCGACCGCACGAGCAAGTTTGCCTTCGTTCAACTGCATGAGAAGGCAACACAGCGGATCGCGGCAGCCTTTCTGCACGATCTGGTCGCCGCCGTACCGTACACGATCCACACGGTGCTGACGGATAACGGCATCCAATTCGCCGACAATCATCCGGTGGACGAGCAGGCCGAGGCCAAGGCGGCGGCCTATTGGGCGACCCAGGATCGGCCGCGCATCTACCGCTGGCACTCGTTCGATTGGGCCTGCGAGCAGACGAAGATCGAGCATCGTCTGACCAAGCCGCGCTGCCCGTGGACGAACGGTCAGGTCGAGCGGATGAACCGCACTATCAAGGACGCCACGGTCAAGCGCTACCATTACGTCAGCCATGACGAGCTCCGGCAGCACCTGCAGCTGTTCGTGGATGCCTACAACTACGGCCGCCGGCTCAAGACCCTGCGCGGCCTCACCCCCTACGAGTTCATCTGCCAGACCTGGACGAAAGAGCCCGAACGTTTCAGGCTCGACCCGTCACACCACATGCCGGGACCGAACATCTAGACCGTATTGCCGCCGGCGACCGAGGCCTCAGCCCCGTTCCGGTCCGAAGTCGTCAGCATGGAGGTGATACCTATGCGCATTCATAAAGCCTGTCAGCATCCGCCGCGCCCGTCATCTTCCCGTCTAGGACACTTCCGTCGGGAGCCGATCACTAGGGGAGCGAGGGCTGTGACTTCACCCCACGGCACCCAGCGTAGAGCGGATGCGCGGCGTCGCAAAGTCCAGGAATGCTCGTAGCTTCAGCGGGAGGCGTCCGTTCCCTACATGGACGAGGCTGACTGGGATCGGGTCGAGCTCGAACGGCCGAAGCACGAGCGCCTGCCGCCCTGCCGCGACGAGGGGAGCTGCTTGGTACGATAGCACCTGAGTGAGACCGACCCCGGCCGCCGCGGCGTCGAGGGCTGCCTCGGCGGTGTTGACGTGTAGGCGCGACCGGACCTGCACCGCTTGGATAGCCTTGCGATCCGACGTCGCGAATAGCCACCCTGGACCGGCGGCCAAATCGCTGAAGGTCACGCATGGGATCTCAGCGAGGTCTGAGAGCGTCTGCGGCGTTCCGTGGGCGGCCATGAAGGCCGGACAGCCGCAGACTACCCGGGTGATGGTTCCCAGCCGGACTGCGATCAAGTCGCTGTCCGGCAGGTGTGCGATGCGGACAGCTAAGTCAACGTGGTCCTCGACGAGGTCCAGAGCTCGGTCTGTCAGGATTAGCCGAACGGTGATGTCGGGGAACCGGGAGAGGAAAGCGTTGATCACCGGCAGCACGTAGAGGCGTCCGAAGACCAACGGCGCCGTCATCGTCAGCTCGCCCCGGGGCTCGCTGTACTCGCCCTTCACTGCACGCTCTGTCGCGTCGATCTCGCCGAGCAGGCGTCGACATGCCTCTATATAGGGAGCAGCGGCATCCGTCGGCGTGAGCGTGCGGGTCGTGCGTACAAGCAGGCGCACCCCGAGATGATCCTCCAAGTCCGCGACCTTGCGGCTGACGGTCGGTAGCGGAATCCCGAGCTTGCGCCCGGCCGCCGAGAGGCTCCCGGTCTCTACGGCGGCGACCAGGATTGTCATGGCCTCGAGCCGATCCACCATAGCCTCTCATTTTTCGCGAAGGTCACTCTCGGTCAAGCTTGATTATCCCATCCTCAGTGAGAGGCTACAAGCCATCCTGCCAACGGCGAGCGCAGCTGACCCTGCTCATGTCCACAGCACCGTCAGCCACCTCCGGGTCAGTTCTCTGACTCGGCCGCCGTCACGCTCGCCCCGAAGGACGCTTGTCATGACCCAGATCCGCTATCGCACTGCCGACGTCGACGGCTTCACCATCTTCTATCGGGAGGCCGGAGACCCGACGAACCCGACGCTTCTCCTGCTGCACGGCTTCCCTTCGTCCGGCCATATGTTCCGTGACCTGATCCCGCTCCTGGCGGACCGCTTCCACCTTGTCGCCCCGGACCTACCGGGCTTCGGCCTGTCGGAGATCAAGCCGCGCGACACCTTCGCCTACAGCTTCGACGCGCTGGCCAAGGTCATCGGCCGCTTCACCGAAGTGATCAGGCTGGAGACCTACGCGCTTTACGTCTTCGACTACGGTGCGCCCACCGGCTTCCGCGTGGCCATGGCGCATCCGGAACGGGTGACCGCCATCATCTCGCAGAACGGCAACGCCTACGAGGAGGGGCTAAGCGAGGGTTGGAACCCGATCCAGCGCTATTGGCGGGACCCGAGTGCCGCCAACCGCCAAGCGTTGCGGGAACTGCTCACCCCCGCGTCGATCCGCTGGCAGTACGAGCACGGCGTGCCGGATACCGCGCTGGTCTCGCCCGACGGGAGTGCCCTCGACGCATGGTACATCCAGCGGCCCGAGGTCGACGAGATCCAGCTCGACCTGTTCGGCGACTATGCCAGCAACGTCGCGCTCTATCCGGCCTTCCAGGGCTATTTCCGGACGCAACGGCCGCGCCTGCTCGCGATCTGGGGACAGAACGACCCGTTCTTCCTGCCCGCCGGAGCCGAGGCGTTCCGCCGCGATATACCGGATGCGCAGGTACGCTTCCTCGACACGGGACACTTCGCACTGGAGACACATGCCGCGACCATCGCAGACGCAATCGTCGTCTTTCTGAATGCTTGAAAGTCGATGCGATTAGCGTTCAGGTCGAGCTTGAGCGTCTCGCGTGCAAAATGGCGCTAGATCATCATCGGAGGCTTCGCGCACGCCATCTGGCTTCGCGAAGAGACATACACCCGTGACATCTCCGAATGATGGCACAACACGCTGACTTCAAGATCACTCCGAGCGGCCACCTCCGCGATGGTCGCTCTGAACGCGGCTGCCTCGCAGCGGGCCGATCCCGACGTTGGGGGGAGTTCTTGCCCGAAGCCGCCCCCTCGTACACCGCGGTTTGGACCGAGACGAACCCTTCTGATTCGGGCTGCGGCCCGAAGTAGAGGTACAATCCGGAACGGCGTCAGCGTCGGCCCCTGGTCGGCCAAATGACCCGTTCAGCTATAATACTGAAAACCCTTCTGAATAAAAGTCGCAACAAAATGATAAGTCGTGCCGCGGGAAGCGGCCTCAAGCAGCTGCACGTGCTTCGCGCTGTCATCGAGGTCTGCGAAGCACCTATCAGGTTATAAAAAGGCTCAAGTTGACATCTGAGTCATATACGGTGCCCGAAATCGTGGATTCAGTTCGTAATGGCGGTCGTCCCGATGGGCGCAGTCGAAACACCGACCTCGAAATGTGTCGGTGAGCATCTCTCAAGGAGAAGATCATGTTTAAAGGATTCACTATGAACATGCTTGGCATGGCGGCAATAAACACGCTTGCCGCAGCGGCCCTGACGCTCGGGATACCGGCTACCGTCGAGTCCGCCGCTGCGCGCCAGGAAAATACCCAGCCTGCGAGTCCGATCGTTCACTATCGCTCCGCCGAGGTGAACGGTCTTAACATCTTCTATCGCGAGGCAGGACCCAAAGATGCTCCTACCGTACTCCTGTTGCACGGCTTTCCGAGTTCGTCGTTTCAATATCGCAACCTTATACCAGTTCTCGCCGCCCGCTATCACGTCATCGCGCCCGACTACCCAGGTTTCGGTCGATCAAGTGCGCCAGATCACACCGCATTCGCCTATACGTTCACGCATTTGACAGACGTCGTGGACGCATTTCTCGACCAGATAGACGTCAAGAGCTATACTCTCTACATACAGGATTACGGTGCACCGGTTGGCCTTCGCCTCGCACTCCGACATCCGGAGAGAGTCACCGGCCTCATCGTTCAGAACGGAAACGCCTACAAGGATGGCATCCAAGATTTCTGGAAGCCTGTCGAAGACCTTTGGGCTGATCCGACGGCCGCCAATCGCAATGTGCTGCGCAAGGTGCTTACACCTGAATTGACGAAGTGGCAGTATCTAAACGGCGTAAAGGACCCTACTCGGGTGGATCCCGACACGTGGATGCACGATCAGACGTTGCTCGATCGGCCTGGCAACGACCAAATACAGCTGGACCTATTTTACGATTACCGCACAAACGTCGCTCTCTATCCAGAATTTCAGGCGTTCTTTAGAGCCCGCAAGCCTCCGACTCTCATCGTGTGGGGCGCCAACGACGCGATCTTCCCGGCTGCCGGCGCCAAGGCATATCTGCGCGACAATCCGCAGGCCGAACTCCACCTAATAGACTCAGGCCATTTCGCGCTGGAAGATAAAGCGGATGAGATTGTCCCCCTCATTCAGGATTTCCTCGGCCGTACGCTACCAAACCGCTGATCCGTTGCGCCCGGCGACCCGGGTCGTTGGGCGCATCCACCGACGTTCCACTGGCAGACCTGCTGCAGGATCGAAGGCCTTACTATAAATACGAATTACCTGAAGCTGGCGTGCCGGTAGGCTTCTATCTTGTGACCGAGGACATACTGAAGTTGGCAGTGCACGCCTGCCTAGAGAACACCCAGAGCTTCGAAAGCCTTCCAAGCTTCCGAGCAACCCAGGCGCGGCGCATGGCGCCGTGGGCCATTACGAGTGAGGGGCATCTGTTCCGCGGGATTATGCCGAGACGGATCATCTATCCCACGATCGCCGTCGAGTACCGGAAGCGGAACGCTGACGCTTAATCGGCCTTCGGGCAGTATCACCAAGCTGCCTCACCGGACCGCCATTAACAGTCTACTACTCGCACTCGTTCAGATCAAAGCCTCGGAACGGGCGCTCACTTTTGTTCTTCAGCTCGGAAGGCTCAGTTCTGTGTAAGCGAGGCTTCATCAAAGCCATATATGCGGTAGACGATAAATGAGATTAACCATGCGATGGCGAACAGGCCGATGATCCCGAAGCCGACCACGGTGAAGCTACTGTTAACATCGCTCAACCAGGTCCAAAACTGACCCTGAAAACCGAGCTTGTCACCGACCAGATTCAATGCTTCAAGCGCGCCGACGACCAGCGCAATCACAACCGAAACCAGCGTAATCGTGAGATTGTAAAGTAATTTGCGCAAGGGATTGACGTACGCCCAGCTGTAGGCCCCTAGCATCAGCACGCCGTCTGTCGCATCTACCAAGGCCATGCCAGCGGTAAAAAGTGCCGGAAATACGAGGATTGTCCAAATCCCGCTGCCTTTGCTCGCCTCCACAGCTGAAAGTCCAAAAAGGCTCACCTCGGTGGCCGTATCAAAGCCCAACGCAAATAGAAAACCCAATGGATACATGTGCCATGGACGGGTCACCAACCGGAAGAGCGGTCGCAAAAACCGAGCAAGAAAACCCTGCTGTGTGAGCAGCATGTCGACGTCTTCTTCAACGTAATGGCCTGAAGACCGAACTCGACGGAAAGTACGCCACACACCACTGAGAACGACGAAATTCGTGACCCCAATCAGGATCAGGAAAGCGGCGGACACGCTCGTGCTGACGAGGCTACCCAGATCACGGTAGCCATCCGACGTCGTGATCAGGCTTTTAGCAGCAAAAATCACGGCGGCAGCGGCAATGACGATGATGGTCGAGTGACCGAGCGCGAACCATAGACCGACCGAAACAGGCCGTTGGCCATCTTGCATGAGCTTGCGCGTGACATTGTCGATGGCGGCGATGTGGTCTGGATCGACGGCATGCCGCATACCAAAGACATAAGCTAACAATGCGGTCGAGAGCAGCGCCGCTTGATCGACGAAAAGCGTATATGCCCAGAGCCAAACCGCCAGGTTGGTCAGGAGCAGACCGAAGTAGAGGACGCCAATTTGACAGCAGACAGGCCGCGGAAAGGTTCGGCCTATTAGGTCGTCGAAGCGCACGGCTTTATTCCTTTTCACCTAGAACGTCGACCAGTTGGCAGCCGCGCGATATGAAACTTCGGATTGACAATAAATTAGTTCTGCGATGGCTTTGCTTTATTAGATCGCAATGCTATCGCGCAAGTATGAATGGCTTGCGGTGGCGAGTAGTTGATTACGCCGCCTTAAAGACACCTTTGTCAAAAGATTTATGAATCGCCGCCGTGAGGAGGGCTGAGGCATAGGCGAAGCATGCTCCGATAGCCATTGAAAAAGGGGACAATGAACAGTGCGTGGTGACTGGACAACGATAGCATCGCCGTTGGCTTAAAGGCTTCAGGACGCGGCGTGAGGAAGGAGAATGTGCATGGGTAGCCGTAGGTTGCCGCCGGTACCGACGAGAACGTCCGGATATGGGCGCCCAGAATGTAGATAATGATGGACGTGGCGATGATTGCGGACCCGACGAGCGATCCCGGGGGAACACTCGCGAATGCAAGGGCCGCCGTCCAGGCGACCCAGACACCAAACAGATTTGACACCAGCGTGGACCTGAACGCCGCGGCACGGCCGCCCGAATGGTAAAAAAAAGACGCCCACGCGACGAAAGCTGCCCAGATCAGGAACGTGTCGGTTGCCAGGAACAATCCAGTGAAGAGTCCGCCAAGAAGGTCAACGCTGACTGCTAAAGAATTGATCATTATGGAACATCTTGGCTGCGGCGCGGGCGATGTGTCGCCCGCGCCGACCTTCGAAGATTGAGGCCCAGTAATGCCCGGCGATTCAAATTACTTCGTCACGCGTGCGATGAAGAAACTCCTCGGTACGCTGATCTAGTTCTCTGGGGTCGATTAGGCCTTTATCGAGCGCGAGCTGCTCGAATGCTGCGAGCCATTGTTGATAGTAGTTCCAAGTTGGGTCGTCAGCCATGTGGGACTTATCCCAGTCGCCGATGGTTCGAATCAGGCTCTGTCGGAAATCCTCCCATCGATAGGACTTCGCTTCGGCGAGGGCGAGCGCCATCCCAAAAGCGCGCCCCTGCCAGGGTTCATCGAACAGCAGGCTTTCGCAATTCCGCGGGATCGCGCCACGACCGGTGAGATCGTCGAGATAGGCATCCATAGGTGGTCTCCGCGTCAAGTGACTGCGAGACCGAGGCCTTGCATCGCCTCGGTCGATACCAAAGCCGCCAATTGCTCTTCCGTCCAACCGTCAGTTCCGGCCGGCCGCTCCGGAATCACGAAGTAGCGAACTTGGGCGCTCGAATCCCAGATCTCGATTTTCTTGTCTTCAGGCAGGACGACGCCGAAATCGGAGAGTACGCCGCGCGGTTCGCGCACGACGCGGGCGCGGAACACGGGATCCTTGAACCAGTAGGGCGGCAGCCCGAGAAGTGGCCAGGGCCAGCATGAGCAAAGAGTGCAACACACGAGGTTGTGTGTGCCGGCCGTATTCTCGACCACCTTCAGGTTTTCGCCCTCGATGCCGTCGCGCATGCCGAGTTCCGCGATCGCGGCGTTGGCATCGGCAAGCAGGCGGGATTTGAACGCTGGATCCGTCCAGGCTTTCGCCACGACTTTGGCGCCATTGAACGGACCCATTTCGTGTTCAAAGAAGTTGATGACCCGATCGACCGTGTCGGTGCCGATCATGCCCTTTTCGCGAAATAGTGACTCCAGAGCTTTTGTCCGCGCCGCGTAATAACTCTCGCTCTCGCGGTGATGGTGGTGATGGTCGTCACTCATGTCGCGCCCCTGGCTGTCAAATCAGTTTATTGTTCATAATAGATCCGCAGTGACTACGCGGCTTCGAGGTAAGCCTCAAAGCAGTCGTTGTACAACATGTCACCCTTATCCGGGATGTCGTTCCACAAATCGCGCGTTTTGAACTTTATGAGATAAACGGGTTGTGCAGTGCAGATCCCGTCAGTCGGAACGTTGTCGGCGTAGAGATATGCACCTGGATAAACTGTCTCGACAATGCCGGTTTTGTTCCTTAAATACCCAGGGAGGCGGGTATGTACTGCGGGAGGCATATCTTTTACGCGTACCATGTCGCCGACCTTAAATAAGGGGTCAACCGCGACGTCCCGATAGGGGTTGGCGCCCTTGTAAAAATACTCGATGACGCGAGGCGTGACGTCGCTGTTTCCTGAGTTCGGTTGGTCAGCTTCAGGATTATCGAGATAGTACTTAGTTCTTTCTTCAAGTTCCTTCTGGGAGATGTAATTCTTTGAAATGAGGAAATGACACATTCCGCCAAGCCACTTAATATAATATCTATATTTAAAGTAATCGAGCGGATTCATCGCTTCCGCCAAGACGCGAAGGTCCGGCCACGCCCAAATGCCTGTGCCCATCATGGTCGTATGGACAGCGAAGAGCTGCGCCTCCCATGGCTCGACGAATACGCGTTTCTCGACGCTAACGGGACCGAGATTTTCAAGGCCACCGAGGAAATGCTGCACCTTCATATCGATGCCCCCTGCGTTCGAACGAATTAGGGAAAGCTGGCGCTTCAGACCTGCGCGCGAGCGAACTCTCTCATCAGCCGACGATCGAACCATCGGCGAAGCCCGGGAGTTTCGCCCGCCCTCGAATGCGCGGCCTCTCGAACGAAGAGGCGCGAATCGAACGCAGAAAAACCCGTCAGCGTATCGCTGCGGGCTCCGATGCCGAGTCGTGATTGCTTTCGTACGGTGCGTCTTCTTGAGCATCGTCGCCCAACGCAGAGCTAGACTGAGATTGACCGCAAATCATGTCAAGCCCGATTTTTTGGCATGTGCTTGATCGCTTGCTCGCCATTTGTCTAGCAGCAGGGCCGATTCAATCGTGAGTGCGTGCTCTTGACAATCCGTGTGGCGCCGTAAAACCTGACGCTCTGCGTCGAGCAAAGACGCTCATCATGGCGCTTATACTTCGCTCTCGGACGATGGTGCGGGGCAAGCTGTTCGCACCGGCAACGGCGCCATCTCTCGCCCGTACATCGGGCTTAACTGACGCGGCGATCCGATGAGCAAGCGCGCCTATTCCATTGGCCTGATGTTTTCGTCCACGGGACCTTACAGCACCGTCTCCAATTCCATGCTGAACGGCGCGCTGCTCGCGGTTGCCGAAGTCAATGCTGCAGGTGTCGTGGCGCTCGATGCTGTCCTGGCCAACCCTGGCGGCGACCTGACGCGGTACGCCCCGATCACCGCGGGGCTTCTCGCGACCGACGTCCGTCATGTCGTCGGGTGCTACACCTCGTCCAGCCGCAAGGAAGTAATCCCTGTCTTCGAGAAATACGATGGCATGTTGTGGTATCCTTCCCACTACGAAGGCTTTGAAAGCTCCAACAATGTTGTCTACACGGGGGCGGCGCCTAATCAGCACATAATCCCTCTTATCGATTATATGATGTCAAATTTCGGAAATCGGGCCTATTGTGTCGGATCGAATTACATATGGGCATGGGAGAATAGTCGAATTTTGCGAGAGATAGTTCAGACTCGGGGCGGCAAGGTGTTGGCCGAACGATATCTGCCGGTCGGCGAAACGGGTCTCGATCAAATTGTTGGTACCATACTCTCGCTGCGTCCTGATTTTGTATTCTCCTCCCTGATCGGAGTAAGCGGCTACGAATTCTTCCGCGCGATGCGTGAAGCCTGCCGCCGGCAGGGATTGCACCAACCCAGCATCATACCCATCGCTAGCTGCAATCTATCCGAGCCGGAACTCATGGACATCGCGTCTGATGCAAGGGATGGCCACATTAGTTCGAGCGTCTATTTTTCGACGATCCGCACGCCACAAAACGACGCGTTCGTGTCAAACTATGCTGCCGCTTATCCGAGCATGCCTTGGACTTCTGCCGACGGCGAGGCTTCTTACATCGCGGTCAAATTGCTCGCACAGGCAATAATCGAGGCCGGCACGGACGAGGTCAGCGCCGTTCGCGCGGCGCTCAGCGGTGGACGGCTAGATGCGCCTCAAGGTGGCATCCGCGTCGACGGCGAGACCATGCATCTTTACCTGACCCCGCGTATCGGCCGATCCCGAGGCGACGGTTCGTTCGACGTCATCTGGCAGGAGGCCGCAGCGGTTCGGCCCGATCCTTACCTCGTGCGGTTCTCCGCGACAGACTGGCTCGCGCCTGCGGCTCGACTCCATGTGGTGCGCTGATGACGTCGATGTTCCGCCAAAATTTCCGCGGCATGCGGGGCCACATCTTTGCGCAGGATGGCGGCGGGGTCGAGACCCTCGTGGCAGTCCTGACCAAGTTGGGTCTTGAGGTCCAGCGCCACGAAGCGTCAGACGCCGGCTTCGAGCTGGAGCCATCCGGGCTCCGGCCGGAATCCGACGTGTTGTTCGTCGATGGCGATGTTGATCGGGTGCTGACGTCGGATATGCTCGTCGTCGGTCTACCGCCGGCGGCAGTGATCGGTCTCGTGGGCGTCGAAGCGCCAAGCCGCCTCAAGGCGCTCATGGTTCAAGGCGCGACAGCGTTTCTGCGGAAGCCCATCTACGCCGGCGCCGTCTACACGGCGCTCGTCTTGGGAATCAATCAATATTTGCAGCGTAAGACCGTTGCCGACGAGTTGGAAGAGCATCAGGACCGCCGGCGGCGCCGCAGGTCGGTGATCAAGGCCGTAGTTCGCCTGATGGCACAGCAAGGGCTTAACGACGACGAAGCCTACGCCGTACTCCGTCGCGATAGCATGAGCCGACAGCTCAGTCTCGAGGAATACTGTGAGCGCTACCTAACTGGCGGCGCAGAGTCGAACGGAATCTCCGGACAGGTTTCAATTCGGCGTTGAGGTACTGATGTTCTGCAGATGACCGCATAGCTACTACGATTCGGAACTCTTGCTGTTCGTGATGGTAGCCCGTTTTGCGAGAGAGATCCTATGAGCTGGTTCGACGCTTCAGTCACGGCACAACGAGGTGTAGCCAGGGGTCGTCCAGGTGAGATTTTCACGATCACAGAGGCGACACAAGGCAAGTATCACTACGTGTATGGACCTTATGTCAGCGGGCGTTGAATACTGGTTCTTCCGCACTTCGTGTGGCGAAGTGTGCCGGCCGGCGTGACGTGCCCCATTTCCGGAGATCGGCTTTCCGGAGGACGCCATGCCCCGCCGTATCCTGCCCTCGTGCCCGATGGCCTGACCGTCGTCGGCGTCGAGCCAGCGACCGACCCGCTCATCGTGCGCGTCGTACCCCGTCCGGGCCCGACGTGCTGTCCCACCTGTCGATCGTCCGCGGGCCGCAAGCACGGTCACTGCGAGCGCACCCTCGCCGATTTGCCTTGGCAGGGCCGGTCCGTCCACCTGCGCCTCCGGCTGCGACGCTTCCGCTGTGCGAACCCAGCCTGCCCGCGGCGGACCTTCAGCGAGAGCGTCGGTGACGTCGCTGTCGCTCACGCCCGCCGATCCGAGCGGCTGCGCGTGCTCCAGCGCCATCTCGGTCTCGCCCTCGGTGGTGCACCCGCCGCCCGTATGGCGCATCGTCTCGCGATGCCCGTGAGTGGCGATACCCTCGTGCGCCTCGTGCGTGCGGCGCCTCTGCCGACACAGCCCGAGCCCCGCATCGTCGGCATCGACGAGTGGGCCTGGCGGCGCGGGCGCAGCTACGGCACCATGCTCGTCGACCTCGAACGTCACACCGTCCTCGATCTCCTGCCCGACC
>NZ_FNVI01000004.1:0-308290 GCF_900107945.1 Methylobacterium sp. 190mf
CGCCTTCCTGAGGATCTCGTTGGCCTGCCGGAGCTCGCGGTTCTCCCGCTCCAGCGCCTTGATCCGCTCGCGCTCATCCGTCGTCGGTCCGGCCCGCACGCCCCGGTCGCGCTCGGCCTGACGGACCCACTTGCGCAGCGTTTCGCCAGAGCAACCGATTTTGGCCGCGATCGACTGGATCGCGGCCCATTGCGAACCGTGCTCGCTCTCATGCTCCCGGGCCAGCCGGACTGCCCGCTCGCGAACCTCAGGGGAAAAGGGTGGGGTATGCTTCGTCATGGCTCCAGTCTCTCAAGAGTTGGAGCCTCCGAAAATCCCGGGGCGATTCAGACCCTCGCACACGGAAGCTTTGAGGGCTCCTACGACCACGGTCCCGAGTTGAACGACCGCGAGCGGCGCGAGGCTCGCCGAGAGGACGAGCGTCCAGCCGATCCAATCCAGTGGAACGAGACCGAGCACGGTGCCGACGGAAGGAAGGCAGGCCGGACCGACGAGCAGCGCCGTGCACAGGAGCAGGGCGGCCCAGACCCAGGGATTGCGCGTGACCTCGTTGCGGAGGGGCCGCGAGCCCGCGGCCCGCATGTTGAACATCTGCCAGAGCTGCGCGAAGGCGAGCGTCAGGAACGTGACGGTCACGACGGTTGCCCGGTCGCGCGCGAGCCAGAACTCGGCGACGGCCAGTGCCCCGAAGGTAGCGGCCGTCATGACGGCCGCGTGCAATGCGATCCGGACCCACTGCGGGCGCGCGAGGATCGGCTCCTTCGGATCGCGCGGCGGTCGTTCGAGGATGTCGTCCCGACCTTCCCCCATCGCCAGCGCGAAGGCCGGGAACACGTCGGTGACGACGTTCAGGTAGAGGATCTGCAACGGCAGGATCGGAAGCGGCAGCGCCGACAGGACCGCGAGCCCGACGACCATGACCTCGCTGAGGTTGCAGGCCAGGAGGTAGGCGACGAACCGTCGGATGTTGTCGAAGATGACGCGTCCCTCGCGGATCGCGCCGACAATGGTCGGGAAGGCGTCGTCGAGAAGGATCATGGCGGCGGCCTCCCGCGCCACGTCCGTCCCCCGCTTGCCCATCGCGACACCGATGTCCGCCTGCTTCAGGGCCGGCGCGTCGTTGACGCCATCGCCCGTCATGGCGACGACCGCGCCTCGCTGCTGGTACGCCCGGACCAGCGATAGCTTTTCGGCCGGACTCACCCGCGCGAACACGGCGACGTCCTCCAGCCCGTCCAGCGGGCCAGCGCCGGGAACGCCCTCGACGACGCGGTCGCCCGGACCGGCGAGCCCGACGGCGCGGGCGATGCTGCGGGCCGTGACGGCATGGTCGCCGGTGACCATGACCACGCGGATACCGGCCTGGCGACAGGCCGCCATCGCTTGCGGCACGTCCTCCCGGGCCGGGTCCTCCAGCCCGACCAGACCGAGGAACGTGAGTTCCTCAAAGGGAGGGGCGTCCGCCTCGTCCACCGTCCCCTCGGCGCAGGCGATGACCCGCAAGCCGCTGGCGCCCAGATCCTCGACGCGGCGTCGCCACAGGTCTCGGGTGACATCGTCGAGCGGCTGGTCGCGCTCGCCGCCGACAGTGCGCCGCGAAGCCGCGAGCACCGCCTCCGGGGCGCCCTTCACCGCGACCACGAAGCGCCCTCCGGAGGCGTGAAACGTGGCCATCATGCGGGTGGATGCATCGAAGGCGTGCTTGCGCACGGGCGGCAGGTCGCGCACGAGCGCCTCGCGGTCCAGCCCGGCGGACCGGCCCGCCTGCAGCAGCGCCCGTTCCATCGGGTCGCCGCTGCCCTCGCCACGCCCTTGCCCGAGCGAGGCGTCGTTGCAGAGCACTGCGACGCGAAGCAGCCGTTCGGCTTCCGGGGAACCGCCGCAGCCTTGCTCGATCAGTTCCAGTTCGCCCGCGGGCAAGGCCAGTCGCCGCACCGTCATCCGGTTCTCGGTGAGCGTGCCGGTCTTGTCGGTCAGGATGACGGTCGTGGCACCCAGGGTTTCGACGGCCGACAGGCGCTCGATCAGCGCGTTACTCCGCGCCATCCGCCACATCCCGCGCGCGAGCGTCAGCGTCGCGACGACCGGCAGGCCTTCCGGGATAGCCGCGACGGCCAGCGCGATGCTAGCCTCGGTCATCAAGCGGAGTTCCTTCCCGGTCGCCACGCCAAGGGCCGCGAGAAGCACCGCCAGGGTGAGGACCCCCCAAACCATCTGGCCGGATAGGCGTTCCAGGCTGCGTTCCAAAGGCGAAGCGTCGGGCTCGGCCTGCTCCACGAGCCGCGACACCCCGCCGAGCTCGGTTGCCGCGCCGGTCGCGACGACGACGCCGGCGGCGCTCCCGCGCGTGACCAGCGTGCCCCGGAACAGCATCGACGAGCGCTCCGCGAGGCCTGCGTCGGCGGCGGCCGCGTCCGCCGACTTGTCGACCGGCACGGACTCGCCCGTGAGGGTCGACTCGTCCGCCCCCAGGCTGGACGCCTCGACCAGACGGATGTCGGCAGGGACGGCATCGCCGCCCTCGACCAGCACGATGTCGCCCGGAACAAGATCCTCGGCGGCGAGAACCTGCCTGTGGCCGCCACGCCGAACGCGGGCCGAGCGCGTCCCGAGCGCGCGCAAGCCCTCTACGGATCGCGCCGCCCTCAACTCGGTGACGAAGCCGAGGCCGGTGTTGACGGCCAGGACGACGATGACGGCGGCCGCCTCTCGCCAATCGCCGAAGTAGAGCGAGAGCCCACCGGCCGCCGCGAGCAGGTAGACGACAGGGCTTGCAAGCTGGTGCAGGAGCAGGGTGAACGCGCCGGCACGCTCCTTCGCGGGGATCATGTTCGGCCCGAACCGCGCGCGCCGCCGCTGGGCCTCCGCATTGGTCAGACCCTCGTGCAGCGACGTCCCGAAACGCGTCAGGACTTCCGCGGCCGGCAGTGCGTGGGCAGGCTTCGTTCCTGTCGCTTGGCACTCGGCCATGGCCCGCGGTTCGGCCAACTCAGGATCCTTGGCGAGATCCGGCTCAAGCACGGCGCAAGCCGTCGATGCGGTCGGCGTTCGGGCAGAATTCCGGGTAGGCGTCGGCAGCCGTCCCGGCCCACAGCTCGCGCGTGCATCGGCTTCGCTCCGCGCAGCTCAGGCAGGCCGCCTCAATCGCCCGCATGGCCTCGGGCTCACGCCGCCGGATGTCCTCGGGGTCGAGGTCCAGGCTCCGCATCATCCTCGCCACGCTGCGGACCTTCGTGACGGCCTCCGGGGACAGGGTGGCGTGGGCCGAGACGTCGGCCTCCATCATCGTCCCCATCATCTCCGCGTCGATGTCCCTGAGTTCCCGGGCCGCCCGCAGCAGGCAGCACCACTCGTCCATCGAGGCGGAGAGGCCGAACGGGTCGAACGGATCGGGTTTGTCGGCTGGTGCAGACATTGCGGCCTCCTCAAAGACCCTGCGTGCCCCACCCCGTCCGCGACACCCTTGATCCAGCTCAAAGCCCGTAACGCGGCCACGGCGCACGTATCGGTCGGCGGCTCCGGTCTCCGGGCCTGGGCGGCACGCCGGCCGCCGTTGAGGTCCGAGCGCCCAGCCATGCCGATTTCGGCCTGTGCCGCTTCCAAGGTCGAGCCGCCCGAGGATCAACCTACATGCCGCCCCACGACCAGGATGGTGTCGTCGAGTTACTGACGCGCTCCTTGTCGTGCGCGGGTAAGGTGGACACCGCGACCACGCACATCTCCAGGCTCTTCCTGGCAGGGGACCGCGTGTTCAAGCTCAAGCGCGCGGTCCGCTTCCCCTATCTCGACTTCTCGACGCCCGGACAGCGCCTCGCCGCCTGCGAGGCCGAGCTGGCACTCAACCGGCGCACGGCGCCCACCCTCTATCTCGGCGCCCGGCGGATCACGCGCGAACCGGGCGGGACACTGGCCTTCGACGGGGCCGGAGATCTCGTCGACGCCGTCGTGGAGATGCGTCGCTTCCCGGAGGCGGACCTGTTCGACGCCATGGCGCGCGACGGCCGCCTCGGGCCCAGCCACGTCGCGGAGCTCGCGCAGGTCATCGCGACCTTCCATGCCGCCGCAGAGATCCACCGCGATGAAGGCGGGGCCGCCGCCATCGGGGCGATCGTCGAAATGAACGGGGCCGCGCTCCAAGCGACGGGGCTCGTTCCCGCCGAGGCGGCTGAGGCTGTCACGGAGCGGTTCCGCGCGGCACTGGCGCGGCATGCCCCACTGCTCGACGCCCGCCGCGCCGCAGGAAAGGTCCGCCGCTGTCACGGCGACCTAACCTTGCGCAATATCTGCCTGTTCGAGGGAAGACCGACGCCGTTCGACTGCATCGAGTTCAGCGACACCATTGCGACGACCGACGTCCTGTACGACCTCGCATTCATCCTCATGGATCTCTGGCATCGCGAGCGCTTCGACCTCGCCAACCTCCTCCTCAACCGCTACCTCGACGTGGCGGACGAGACCGACGGTATCGGCATGTTGCCGTTCCTGATGGCACTGCGCGCGGTGATCCGCGCCCACGTCACGGCGGCGCAGGCGGCGGACGAGACCGGTGATGTCGCCGCCGCGAAGACCGTCGAGGCGCGAGCCTATCTGGCGCTCGGCGAAAGCCTGCTGACCGGGAAGCCCGTCCTCCTCCTGGCGGTCGGCGGCTTCAGCGGTTCCGGCAAGTCGAGCGTCGCGGCCGCAGTTGCCCCTTGGATCGGGGCGGCCCCGGGTGCTCGCATCCTGTCGAGCGACCGCATCCGCAAGCGCATGCACGGGGTCGACGCCCTCAAGCGGCTGCCGGTGTCGGCCTACGCTCCCACCGTGTCGCATCGCGTCTACGCAGCCCTAAGGATTGAAGCCGCTCGGGTCCTGGCCGCAGGCCACTGCGCCATCGCCGATGCGGCCTTCGACCGACCTTCGGAACGGAAGGAGATCGAGGCGGTCGCCCGGGACGAGGGCGCCGATTTCCGCGGCGTATGGCTGGCGGCACCGGCAGCGATGCTCGCGAGACGCATCGAGGCGCGCGTCGATGACCCATCGGACGCGACGCCCGCCGTCCTGGCCGCTCAGGTCGCGCGAGGTTGCGGCGCGATCTCGTGGCATCGTCTCCCGGCCGACCGGTCCCTGGACGTCCTGCGCGCGAACGTCCTGTCCCTCACCGGGCAAGCCTCTGGGCCCTCCGACCACGAAGGTTTGGAAGGGCCGTGCACCGCGATGGCTTGATCCACCTCAACGCCCCTGCCTTCGACCGGTGATGTCGTGCATCGATACGCTGGCGAACGACGGGCCTGACCCATGGAGATGACGGCGGTTCCGACGCTCGCCTACGACACCGCCCCGCCGCCGGACGTGCCGGCGTCCGGGCCGACCGGGGCATTCTGGACGCGCGGACTTGAGACCCTTTGCGCGGAACTCGAATGCGGGCTCGACGGGCTCGGCTCGGTCGACGCCGCGCGACGGCTCGAACGCTACGGGTCGAACAGCGATGCCGGGGTGCGGGCCGGTGGGGCCCTGCGGGCAGTGCTACGCCGCCTGCTCGAACCGCTCGCCCTGATCCTGCTCGCGGCCGGGCTCGTCTCGGTCGCGACCGGAGAGGTGGTCGGCGGCGCCATCATCGTCGCCATCCTCGGCCTGTCCGTCGGTCTCGACACCGTACAGGAGGGCCACGCCACGCGGGCGGCCGAGGCCTTGCGCCACGCGGTCGCGCTGAAGGCGGAGGTCCGGCGCGACGGCCGCTTCGTCACCGTCCCGGTGGAGCAGGTCGTTCCGGGCGACATCCTGCGGGTGCGCGCCGGCGACATCGTCCCGGCCGACGCCCTCGTCATTGAGAGTGTCGCCTTTACCGCCGCCGAGGCCGCACTCACCGGCGAACCCTATCCGGTCGAGAAGCGAGCGGGTCCGGTGACCTCCGCCGAGCCGGCCGGGGCCTCGAACACCCTGTTCCGCGGCGCCGTCGCGCGGACGGGAGAGGCGACCGCCCTGGTCGTCGCGACAGGTCCCGCCACGATGTTCGGCGCGGCGGCCTCGGCGCTCGCCGAGGCTCAGGCCCCCTCGCCGTTCCAGCGCGACCTGCATGCGTTCGGCCTGGTCGTCGCGCGGCTCACCCTCGGCTTGGTGGTCGCCGTCCTAGCGGTCCGCGTGGTCCTCGGCCGGCCGGTGCTCGACTCGCTCCTGTTCGCCGTCGCGCTCGCGGTCGGGCTGACGCCGGAGCTGCTGCCGATGGTCACGACGGTGACGCTCTCGCGCGGCGCGATGCGGATGGCGGCGCGCAAGGTCATCGTGAAGCGGCTCGCCGCCATCCACGACCTCGGCGCGATGACCGTGCTGTGCACCGACAAGACCGGTACGCTGACCTCGGCCGAGATCGCGCTGGCACGCAGCCTCGACCCGACAGGTTGCGAGGATGCGCGGCCGGCGAACCTCGCGGCGGTCGCGGCGGACCTCGGCGGGGACCGCAGCTCGCTCGACGCCGCGCTGTCCCACGCCAATCCGGACGCCGGGCGGGACTGGGAGCTTGCCGGCCAGCGGGCGTTCGACTACGGCCGCCGCACCGGTTCGGTCCTCGCGCGGGGACCGGAGGGAACGCTGCTGATCCTGAAGGGCGCGCCCGAGGCAGTCCTGGCCCTCTGCACCGCGCGACGCGTCGGAGGGCGGATCGAACCGATGGGCCCGGAGGGGCGCGACAAGGCCCTCGGGCAGGTCCGGACTTTTGCCGAGGAGGGCCTACGCAGCATCGCGGTGGCCTCTTGCCCATGGGCCGGTCCCCCGCGCATGCCCGGGGAAGCGGACGAGGCCGACCTCGACTTCGAGGGCTTCTGCGCCTTCGAAGACCCGCCCAAGACCACGGCCGCCTCCGCCATCGCCCGGCTCGCCCGGGCCGGCGTGCGCCTTAAGATCCTCTCCGGCGACGACCCGGTGGTGGTACGTCGGCTCGCGGGCCTCGTCGGGCTGCGCGCCAGCACGGTCCTGTCCGGTCCCGAAGTCGCGGCTTTGGGCGACGCGGCCCTCGCTGTCCGTGTCAGGAAGGTCGACGCGTTCGGACGGCTGACGCCCGACCAGAAGGCGCGCGTCGTCCGGGCGCTGCAGGCCAGGGGCGCGGTCGTGGGCTTCCTCGGGGACGGCATCAACGACGCGCCCGGCCTCGCCCAGGCCGACGTCGGCCTCTCGGTCGAGGGAGCGACCGGGGTGGCTCAGGCGGCCGCCGACATGATCCTGCTCGCATCGGACCTAGAAGTCGTCGCCGACGGCGTCGACGAAGGGCGGCGGACGTTCGCAAACATCCTGAAGTACGTCCGCATGGGCGCGAGCTCGAACTTCGGCAACATGCTCTCCATGGCTGTCGCCTCGGTGGCGCTGCCTTTCCTGCCGATGCTGCCGACGCAGATCCTGCTCAATAACCTGCTGTACGACCTGTCGGAGGTCGGCATCCCCTTCGACCGGGTCGCCCCGTCCGCGACCGCCCAGCCACAGGTCTGGAACATGACGGCGGTCCTTCGGTTCGCGGGCGTGATGGGCCCGCTCTCCTCACTGTTCGACCTCCTCACCTTCGGCGCGCTGCTCCTCGTCTTCGGCGCCTCGGCCGAGGAGTTCCGCACGGCTTGGTTCCTCGAATCCATGGCGACGCAGATCCTGGTGATCTTCGTCATCCGGACGAGCGGGCGCTCGTGGCAGGACCACCCGAGCGCGGCACTGACCGGCTCCTCGCTCGTCGCACTCGCGGTCGCGCTGGCCCTTCCTTTCTCGCCGGCGGGAGCTTGGTTCGGCTTCAAGGCGCCTTCGCCGTCAGCCCTGCTCGGCATCGGGCTGATCACCGTAGCCTACCTTGCGGCGGTCGAGACCGTGAAGTCTTGGGTCATGCGCCCGCGGCATCAATCCCCACGACGTCCGAGAGCTTGATCTGCCTCAAGGACGGCAGCCGCGGTCGGTCGAAGGTTGGCCGGATCCGCGGACGGCAGGGTCCGGTGCCGCACCAAGACGGAGGCTTCCATGACCACGACGTTCGACGAGCGCGAGCGGGCCGCAGAGCGCCGCTTCGTCCAGGAGGAGGAGGCGCGCTTCCACAGCCGCAATCGGCGAAACCGCCTCCTGGCCACCTGGGCCTGCGAGCGGATGAGGCTGACCGGACTGGCGGCGGAGGGCTACGTCACCTCCTTCACCGAGTGCGCCGTCGTGACCGACGACGAGACGCTGATTGCGAGGCTTCATTCGGACCTGAAGACGGCCGGCGTCGAGGCGACGGTCGCTCGCCTGCGCACGGAGATGAGCCGGTGCGCCGCGCGGGAACACGCAGAGCGGCGCGTCGGCGTTGCGCTGGATCAAGGCTCCTCCGTCTAGGCCGCGCAAGATCATCCAGCCAGTCACTCCAGCCGGGACGGGGGGATGAGCCATGAGGAGGAACGCCATGACCGACAAGGACCTGCGCCGCGACGTGCTCGACGAGCTCGACTTCGACCCCAGCCTCGACGCGGGCGACATCGGCGTCGCCGTCTCGGAAGGCGTGGTGACCCTCACCGGCCACGTCGGCAGCTACGCCGAGAAGGTCGAGGCCGAACGCGCGGTGCGCCGCGTCCGGGGCGTGCACGCCATCGCGCAGGAGATCGAGGTCCGCTACGCTGACGAGAAGAAGATCGCCGACGACCAGATCGCCGCGCGGGCGCTCGCGATCATCGACTGGTCCGTGCACCTCCCGAAGCAGGCCATCCAGGTCAAGGTCGCCGGTGGCTGGGTCACGCTGACCGGCACCGTGGACTGGCAGTACCAGATGGCTGGCGCCGAGGCGGCGGTGCGTAAGCTGTCCGGCGTGCATGGGGTGACCAATCTCGTCGAGGTCAAGCCGCGGGTGCCGCCGACGGCGGTCAAGGACAAGATCCTGGAGGCGTTCAGGCGCAGCGTCATGTTCGAGGCGGACGGGATCAAGGTCACCGTCTCAGGCGACAAGGTCACGCTGGAGGGTGCCGTATCGGCGTGGGCGGAGCGCGACGCCGCCGAGCGCGCGGCCTGGTCGGTGCCGGGCGTCCGCGCCGTCGAGGATCGCATCGTCGCCCTGAGCTGAGGAGAGCCGCCATGCCCGTCGAGACGCACACGACCGACGCCGTCTCCCCGTCGCTTGCGCCGCGCCCGGAGGCGCCGGGCGCGCAGGCCGGGATGTTCCGCGTGACCCTGACGCTGGCGCGCTGCCCGGAGCATCCGGACGGCAGCGGTGGGCGCGGATACGAGATCGTGGCGCCGCTTGGGCCGGACGGCCGCCTCGACGCGGCGCTTTGGCGCGAAACCCGGGACCATTGCCGCGTGCGACGCTTCTGGATCGGCGAGCTCGACCGCCATGGCCGTCTCGTGCACCGCGCCGGCGGCGAGGGCGGGGCGACCTGGCTGATCGACTATGCGGACTGGACGAACGAGGACGACGAGCCCGGCTATCACCTCGGCACGCATGCCTTCGTCGAGGGCGAGTACATCTCGATCCGCGATGCCGGCGACAAGACCTACCGCACCTTCCGGGTCGCTCACGTCTGCGGGGCGAGCGTGGAAGATCATGCATGACCTCGACGTCTTTCGCATAAGCGGTCCGAGCGAGGAGCGAATGGCTCAGGACCGAGAACGCTTCACGGCTGCGAAGCGATTGGCACACGCCGGCGAGATCTCGGCCGTGGATCGTCCAACACGCTGCCTTCGGATGACGACCTCGAAGACCTGACGGCCATGATCCGAACAACGTTCCCGATACTCGCCGCGGTGATCGGCCTGTCCACGGCTCACGCGCAGGGGCCGGCACGTTCGCCGGACGCTGCCCCGACCTTCGTCGAGCCCACGAACGCCGCTCATCGGCACTGTTCGGGTTCATGCCTGAAGAACGGCGCGCTGCAGTGGTTCTGCCGACCCGACCAGACCTGCTCGCTCGAATGCGGGACCGCACCGCCGAAGAGGCGCTGCCACGACCCGCAGCGGTAGTCAGACGGCCTTGCCGACGAGGCTTCCGATTCCGGCCGTGACGGCCATGGCCAGCACACCCCAGAAGGTCACGCGCGCCGTGGCGCGGGCAATCGGTGCGCCGCCGGCCGAGGCGCCGAGTGCCCCGAGCATCGCCAGGAACACCAGCGACGCACCCGACACGGTGTAGACCGCGAGGTTGCCGGGCGAGAGCGCCGCCGTCACCAGTGGCAACGCCGCACCGGCCGAGAAGGTCGCCGCCGAGGTCAGTGCCGCCTGCACCGGGCGGGCCGTCGTGACTTCCGAGATGCCGAGCTCGTCCCGGGCGTGGGCGCCCAGCGCATCCTTGGCCATCAGTTGCTCGGCGACCTGCAGGGCGAGCGCATGGTCGAGGCCTCGGCCGACATAGATACGCGCCAGTTCCTCCCGCTCGGCGGTCGGGTCGTCGGCGAGCTCGCGCCGCTCGCGGGCGAGGTCGGCCTGCTCGGTGTCGCCCTGGGAGCTCACCGAGACGTACTCGCCGGCCGCCATCGACATCGCGCCCGCGACAAGGCCCGCGCTGCCGGCAACCAGGATCTCGCCGGTATTGGCTGCGGACGCAGCCACGCCCACGATCAGGCTGGCGGTGGAGACGAGGCCGTCGTTTGCGCCGAGAACGGCGGCGCGCAGCCAGCCGATGCGGTCGATCAGGTGCCGTTCCTGGTGGACGGGTCGCATGGTCGTCAGGATCTCCGGGGTAGCATGCGCAACAGGACCGCGTCGTGCCAGAGGTAGTGGTGCACGAGCGCGGCAACCGCGTGGAACAGCGCGACGGCCATCAGCATGTTGGCGGCGAGACCATGCCAGTGCGTCAGCGACCGCCGCCATTCCGGGTCGCCGACCTGCGGCAGACTGATCGGGCCGAGCGAGACGCCGCGCACGAAGGCGTTGGCGACGCCAAGGCCGACGATGACCAGCAGCAGGACGTACAGCGCGGCGTGGGTGGCTTTCGCCAGGCGGTGGAGCGGACCCGGGTCTTCCACCGGCAGGTTGCGGCCTCCGGCTCGCCGCCAGATGAGGAAGGCGACGACGAGGCCGGTGAGGACGAAGCCCAGGTCGAAATGGGCCGACCAGATGCCGGAGCGCAGCGTGCCCTTGGGGACGAGATCTTCGAGGAAGGTCCCGACCAGCCACAAGCCGAGGGCGAGCGTCGCGTTCAGCCAATGGAGTGAGATGGTACCGCCATCGTACCTAACGGCCTGGCGCATCGTGTCGTCAGGTCCCGACATGTCTGAACTCCCACCTATGGCGGCGATGCAGCCGGAGGATGCCGGGCATCGGCGGCGTGACCCGCCTGGGCGAGTGCTCGCCTGCCCTTGGCGCTGATGAACCAGAGCCCTTCGGGGTCCCGGCTCGACACCCTCGGGCGGATCAGCCCGCGCTCCCGCAGCGAACGGACCGTGCGCATTTCCCAAGGCTTGGGGCAGAGAAGCGGCCCCCGCGCGGTCGAGCCGGACCAGCATGGCCCGCTGTCCAGGCGTGAGGGGAGGCGCAGCGGTCGTCCGGTCTCGCGTGTGCATCGCCTGTTTGGAACTAATATAAACTAGCGGGAGGTCAAGGGAGGCGTCCTGTTGGAAGGTGCGGGGGCGGATCCCGTCCGGCCGGGCGGGATGCAGGCTGGGGGACTACCGGCCTTGCAGGGCGACCGGCCTATCGCCGTCTAGGTCCCACCCTGGCCGAAACGGCCGCCTGAAGACCCGTCGTGCAACGCGCTCATCGCCGGCTCTAGAAGGGCTCAAGAAGTTCGGTCGTCGACGACGCGATCTCACGCTCCTCATCCGCGGGGACGATGCGAACCATAACCGACGCACCGGCGGCTTCGATGCTCGATGCGCCGCAAGCGTTGGCGGTGGCATCGATGGCAACGCCGGCGAAGGCCAAGCCTCGACAAACCGCGGCCCGCACCTGCGCGGCGTGCTCCCCGATGCCGCCCGTGAAGACGAGGGTGTCGAGGCCTCCGAGCGCCGCGATGAGCGAGCCCGCTTCGCGCATGATGCGGTAAGTGAAAAGATCGATAGCCTCGCGCGCCTCCCATTCCCCGCTGGCTTCCAGGGTCCTAAGGTCGTCGCTGATGCCGGAGACGCCGAGAAGGCCTGACCGCTCGTTCAGGAGATCGGCTACCGCGTCGGGCGACAGGCCACGTTCCCGGATCAGGTACAGCACGAGGCCTGGGTCGACGGCGCCGCTGCGGGTGCCCATCATCAGCCCGTCGAGTGTCGTGAAGCCCATCGTCGTGGCGACACTGCGCCCGTCCTGGATCGAGCACAGGCTCGAACCGTGCCCGAGATGAGCGGCCAGGATCCGCCCTTTCGGGTAAGCCCGGGCGAGATGCGCGTAGGACAGCCCGTGGAAGCCGAAGCGTACGAGGCCCTCGTCAATGAGGGCGCGCGGCAGCGGGTAGAGTTGGGCCAGCCGATCCTGCGTCCTGTGGAAGGCCGTGTCGAAGCAGGCGACCTGCGGCAGGTCCGGCCAGGTCTCTCCGACCGCCCTGATGCAGGCGAGCGCCTGCGGCTGGTGCGCCGGTGCCAGCGGCACGAGACCCTCCAGCGCCAGCATGACGTCCGCATCGAGGCGGACCGGCGTCGCGTGGCGCGTGCCGCCATGGACAACGCGGTGCCCGGCCGCGGTCGGCGCCGCGGGAAGTCGCGCGAACAGCCAGCGGGCGACGGTCGCGTGGTCGCCCGCCGGCGGTCGTCCGCCGGCTGACGGCTTGCCATCGACCGATAGCTTCGGGTCCGTCCCAATCTCGGCGACGTGGGCACGCCAGACCGGTTCGCTCGTACCCGGCCGGAACAGGGCGCAGCGCAGGCTGGACGAGCCGGCATTGAGGACGAGGATCATCGCCCCGCCTCAGGTGACGACCGTCGAACCGTCCACGGTCCCGGCCCGACGGGGCTCGTCCGCCTCGGTCGGGCCGCACTGCATGATGTCGCCCTCGATCCGGCGGTCGTGGTCCTCGGTGGCGAACCGTTCCGGCCAAGTCCAATCCCGCACCTCCGGCAGGTCGTCGCCGGTCCGGCGGACGTGCTCGCGATGGGCGGCGAGCGCGTCCCGGAGCGCCTCCTCGGCGTGCCCGGCCCGGGAGCCCAGTCGCGGGACAGCCCGGATCGCGGCCTGGGCGAGATGATAGCGGTCAAGGCGGTTCAACACGCACATGTCGAAGGGCGTCGTCGTCGTGCCCTCCTCGATGAAGCCGTGGACGTGGAAGTTGACGTGGTTCGTCCGCTTGTAGGTCAGGCGGTGGATGAGCCACGGATAGCCGTGGTAGGCGAACACCACCGGTCGGTCGCGCGTGAACAGGCTGTCGAAGGTCGGGTCGTCGAGCCCGTGCGGGTGGGTTTCAGGCGCCGGCAGCGTCATCAGGTCGACCACGTTCACGACCCGGATCTTGAGTTCCGGGACGTTCCGGCGCAGCCAGTCCACCGCGGCGAGCGTTTCCATCGTCGGCACGTCGCCAGCGCAGGCCATCACCACGTCGGGTTCGGCCTCGCCCTCGTTCGAGGCCCAGTCCCAGATGTCGATGCCGGCCGTGCAGTGGCGCACAGCCGCGTCCAGACCGAGCCACTGCAGGGCCGGCTGCTTGCCGGCCACGACGACGTTGATGCGGTCATAGGTTCGGAGGCAGTGATCCACGACACACAGAAGGGTGTTGGCGTCCGGCGGTAGGTAGATTCGCGCCGTGTCGCCGCGCTTGTTCGCCACGAAGTCGATGAAGCCGGGGTCCTGGTGGCTGAAGCCGTTATGGTCCTGCCGCCAGACGTGGGACGACAGCAGAATATTGAGCGAGGGCACCGGGCGTCGCCAGGGCAGGTCGCGCGAGGACTTCAGCCACTTGGCGTGCTGGTTCACCATGGAATCGACGACGTGGGCGAAGGCCTCGTAGGTCGCGAACAGTCCGTGGCGTCCGGTGAGCACGTACCCTTCGAGCCAGCCCTCGCAGAGGTGTTCGCTCAGCACCTCCATGACCCGCCCATCTCGGGCGAGGTGGTCGTCGCCCGGCAGGGTCTCCTCCTGCCAGGCCCGGCCGGTCACCTCGAAGACCGCGTCGAGGCGGTTCGAGGCAGTCTCGTCCGGCCCCATGATGCGGAAGTTTCGCGCCTCCGCGTTCAGGGTCAGCACCTCCCGGAGGCACCTCCCGAGCGCGCGGGTGGCTTCCGCCGTCGTGCGGCCGGGCTCAGGCACCGGGACGGCGAAGTCCCGTAGGTCCGGCAGCCGCAAGGGCGCGCTCTTGTGCGCGTTGGCGTGCGGGTTGGCCGAGAGGCGCCGCGGTCCCTTGGGAGCCAGCGCGGCGAGCTCGGGGACGAGCGAGCCGCCCTCCGCGAACAGCTCCTCCGGTCGGTAGGAGCGCATCCAGGCTTCCAGGATCCCGCGGTGCTCCGAGTTTTCCCGCGTGGCCGCGACAGGAACCTGATGCGAGCGCCAGGTTCCCTCGACCGGCTTGCCGTCAACGGCCTTCGGTCCCGTCCAGCCCTTGGGGCTGCGCAGCACGATCATGGGCCAGCGCCGTCGGCGGACCTCGCCGCAGCTCGCGGAGTGCCGGATGGCTGCGATCTCGTCGAGGACCGCGTCAAGGGCCGTCGCCATGGCCTGATGCATGGCGGCCGGTTCGTCGCCCTCGACAAAGGTCGGCTCGTAGCCGCACCCGACGAGGAGGCTGCGAAGCTCGTCGGCGGGCAACCGGGCGAGGAGCGTCGGGTTGGCGATCTTATAGCCGTTGAGGTGCAGGATCGGCAGGACTGCGCCGTCGGTCGTCGGGTTCAGGAATTTGTTGGAGTGCCACGAGGCGGCGAGTGGCCCTGTCTCCGCCTCGCCGTCCCCGACCACGCAGGCGACGATCAGGCCGGGGTTGTCCAGGGCCGCGCCGAAAGCGTGCGCCAGGGAATAGCCGAGCTCGCCGCCCTCGTGGATGGAGCCGGGCAGCTCCGGCGAGGCGTGGCTCGGGATGCCCCCGGGAAACGAGAACTGCCTGAACAGGCGCTCCATCCCCTCCGCGTCTCGCGCAACGTCGGGGTAGACCTCGCTGTAGGTGCCCTCCAGGTAGGCGTTGGCGACGAGCCCGGGCGCGCCGTGACCTGGCCCCCAGACCGCGATCATGTCGAGTTTGCGCTGGCGGATGGCCCGGTTCAGGTGCGCGTAGATGAAGTTCAACCCTGGTGTGGTGCCCCAGTGGCCGAGGAGTCGCGGCTTGACGTGCTCCGGCCTGAGAGGCTCGCGCAGGAGCGGGTTGGCCATGAGGTAGATCTGGCCCACCGACAGATAATTGGCCGCTCGCCAGTAGGCATCGATCTGCCGAAGGTTCTCGGGCCCGAGCGGCCCGGGCACGAATGCCAGGTCGTGAGCCTCGTCCGCACGGCCGCCGTCGCGGCGTTCCTCGTGGGTCTTCGTCGGCTCGCGCCTCGCGTCCATGTCGGCCTCCCGGTTGCGGATCCCGGGCGACCGTGCAGGCAGCCGAGGCCGGCGGCGTTGAGGTGGATCAAGGCGGCTCCCCGGCAGGTCGGCAGGATGCCTTCCGTTAGCAGGACGGGAGCGAACGATGGCCCTGGTGCTTCGAACCACCTTCATCACGACGGTACGCCGCGCGCGGGTGCCGGTCATGCTGGCACCGACGAACGACGCCGAACCCCGGGTCGTCACGGACGCGGCGCGCTACCGGTCCATCGGCAGCCTGCAGGCGCTGGCGCTCGCCGTCGCGGCCTCGGTGGCGACGCCGGCGCTACTTTGGCTGGCTCTCTGACAAGCCACGGCGAAACGAGGAGACCCGCGATGAACGACATCACCGTGCGTCGGCACGTGCTCGACGAGCTGGAATACGCCCCCATGGTCGACGCGGCGCAGATCGGCGTCGCAGTCGACGACGGCGTCGTGACGCTTACCGGCCACGTTCGGAACTACGCCGAGAAGGGCATCGCCGAGCGCGTCACGCTCCGGGTCCGCGGCGTGCGCGGCGTGGTGGAGCGGATCGAGATCCGCTATCCGGAGACCCCGCTCATCGGCGACGAGGCCCTGGCCGAACGCTGCGCCCGGGTTCTGGAATGGGACGTACAGATCCCGGAGCGGTCGGTCTCGCTAAAGGTCGAGAAGGGCTGCGTCACGCTCGAAGGATGCGTGCCGCACTACCACCAGAAGGCGGCGGTAGATAAGGCGCTGCGGCGGCTCGCCGGGGTCACCGACATCGTCAACCTCATCGCGGTGAAGCCTCCGGTCCAACCCACCGAGGTCAAGGACAGGATCCTCGCCGCGCTGAGGCGCAACGCCCGGGACCCTGACACTATCCGCGTCCACGTGGACGGGGACAAGGTGATCCTGGACGGATGCGTCGACGTCTGGAGCGAGCGCAAGCTCGCCGAGCGGGCCGCATGGTCGGCGCCTGGCGTTCGCGCCGTCGAGGACCGCCTGACGCTCGCATAAGGGGAGTGGCCGATGCTGGCGATGGTCCTGCAGGAGATCGGCGGTCCCCTCGTGCCGGAGGAGAGGCCGGACCCGATCCCCGGCCCCGGCGAGGTCCGCATCCGGGTCGAGGCCTGCGCCGTCTGCCGGACCGACCTCCACGTCATTGACGGTGAGCTTCCGCAAGCCGTCTACCCAATCGTGCCCGGCCACGAGGTCGTCGGCGTCGTCGAGGCTGTTGGCGAAGGCGTGACCGATCCGGCGCCCGGCACGCGGGTCGGCGTGCCCTGGCTCGGGTACGCCTGCGGCCACTGCCGCTACTGTAAGACCGACCGGGAGAATTTGTGCGATGCACCCGGCTTCACCGGCTGCACCCGCGACGGCGGGTTCGCGACCCATCTCTCGGCCGAGGCCGCCTTCACCATCCCGCTCGAAACAAGCCTGGACCCGGTCGCGACAGCGCCGCTCCTCTGCGCCGGGCTGATCGGCTGGCGCACGCTGCGGATGGCGGGAGACGCCGACACCGTGGGCCTGTATGGCTTCGGGGCGGCCGCGCACATCATCGCCCAGGTCTGCCGATGGCAGGGCCGCCGCGTGTTCGCGTTCACCCGGCCCGGCGACCGGAGAGCACAGGACTTCGCCCGCTCCCTTGGAGCGGAATGGGCCGGCGGGTCGGACGAAGCGCCGCCCGAGCCGCTGGACGCAGCCTTGATCTTCGCACCCGACGGCCGGCTGGTGCCGACCGCGCTCGCTGAGTTGCGCAAAGGCGGATGCGTGGTCTGTGGCGGCATCCACATGAGCGACATTCCGCGCTTCCCCTACGAGTTGCTGTGGGAGGAGCGGTCGGTGCTCTCGGTGGCGAACCTCACCCGCGCGGATGCGCGCGGCTTCTTCGAGATCGTGCCTCGCGCCGGCATCGTCACGCGCACGCGCCCATACCCACTGGCTCAAGCCAACAAGGCGGTCGCGGCGCATCGGTCCGGCACCTTGCAGGGTGCGGCCATTCTCGTGCCCTGAACCCGGTCGTCCGTTGCATTTGGACTGCCCATCGAGTGCCCTTGCGATGGATCAAGGTCGTCCCCGCGAACCGGGGCCAGGGTACCTCCAGCCCGCCGGCAGCCCGGCCACGGGAGGTGAACATGAAGATCTCCAACATCATGGTCTCGGTCGACCTCGGGGCCGCGGCGGCGGACCGGATCCAACTGGCGGCCGGCCTCGCGGAGCGGTTCGGGTCCAAGCTGACCGGCGTCGCCGCACGCCCGGTCCTCGGACCCATGCCGGTCGGCGACATGCTGGAGGTCGAGCGTGTCTGGGCCCTTGAGGAACGCCTGACCGACGAGCAGCTCGCGGAGGCCAAAGCCCTTTTCGAGCGCGAGGCTTGGCAGGCACGCAAGACGGGCTGGCACTCGGCACCCACCGATCCGTTGGCTTACCTTGGTGCGCATGCGCGCACCGCCGACCTCGTGGTCGTCGGCCGGCGCGGGCCTGCGGACGGTGACCCTGGTCCGATGGCGGTGCCTACCGGAGGCCTGCTGATGGAGGTGGGACGTCCCGTGCTGGTCGTCCCGCCGAGCATCGAGCACCTCGCGATCAAGCGGGTCGTGGTGGCTTGGAAGGATACGCCCGAGGCCCGTCGGGCCCTTCATGACGCTTTACCGTTCTTGAAACAGCCCGAGCAGGTTTGCGTGGTGGCGGTGGGACCGGACGCGCAGCACGTGGGCGCCGAGGGCGCGGCCGAGTACCTGTCCGGGCACGGGATCAAAGCCACGACCCACCTGCTGCGCAAGCCGGAGATCGGCCCCGCGGACGAGATCCTTCGGTTCGCCCGACAGGAGGACGCGGACCTGATCGTGATGGGCGCCTACGGGCATAGCCGGCTGCGCGAGTGGGTCTTCGGCGGCGCCACCCGAGAGATCCTGCAGACGACCCCCGTCTGCTGCCTGATGAGCCACTGATGCGCGCGGCAACCACCGTTCACGCGGGCGCTCTGGCGCTGCTGTCCATCCTTATCGGCACCGGTTCCGCTCAGGCCTGGGACCGACAAGTCAAGCAGGGCGAGACCCTCGCCAGGACCAATTGTGCCCGCTGCCATGCCGTCGGGCGTGTCGGGACGAGCCCGCTTCGTGAGGCACCCCCCTTCCGCGAGTTGCACACACGCTACCCGGTCGAGGACCTCGGCGAAGCCCTGGCCGAGGGCATCCGCACGGGACATCCGAGCATGCCGGAGTTCCGTTTCGATCCTGACCAAGCCGAAGCCCTTATTGCCTACCTGAAATCGCTGGAACGCTGAGGGAGAGCCCCAATGTACCTCCGTTGCCTCCTCGTCCCCACCGCCCCCGGCATCGATGCCACCCGACAGCTGGACGCGGCCCTGCGCCTCGGGCGGCGCCTGCACGCGCACATCGGCGTCGCCTTCATGGCGCCGGACCCGGAGTATGTCATGGTCTCCATGGCCGGCATGGCCAGTCTGGCCAGCGTCATGCCGATGGACTGCGCGACCATCGAGGCCATCGAGCGGGGCGTGCGCGAGGCCGCGACCGAGGGCAAGGCGGCCCTGGAAGCCTGGTGCGGACGCGAGGGCGTGCCGCTGGTCGACAAGGCCGAGCGCCTGGACGCCACCTTCGCGACCTGGACGGAGCTGTCGGGCGAGGTCGAGCCGCTCCTGACGCTGGCCGGGCGAGTGAACGACCTGGTCATCGTCGACCGACCCGATCCGGCGCGGTCCTTCACCGGGCGGGCGCTCGACACGGCCCTGTTCTCGGTCGGACGACCGACGCTGATGGTTGGCGAGGTGGTCCCGTACGACCTTCTCGACCACGTCGTGATCGCCTGGAACGGCAGTCTCGAAGCGGCACGCCTGATCGGGCAATCCATCACGCTGCTGCACGAGGCCGCCCGCGTCACGATCGTGCATGCGAGGACGGAACGCTTCGAGGAGACGCGGGCCGCGGACCTGTGCGCCTACCTGCGCTGGCACGGCATCGTGGCCGAGGCCGTCACCCTGCCGGTCGGGGACGGGACCTCGGTCGGCGCGGCCATCCTGGACGAGGCCGGGCGCCGGAACGCCTCCATGCTGGCGATGGGTGCCTACACCCACAGCCGCGTGCGCGAGTTCCTGCTCGGTGGCGTCACCCGGCATGTGGTCGAGAACACGCGCATCCCGGTACTCATGGCCCACTGACGTATCGCGATTGCAGGACGGCCTTGCCGGGGTTGTCCCGTCCCGAGACCTTGGCGGCCCCGCTCTCAACGCCTCGGGTCGTGGCAGTGCATGCGAGGAGGCGCCATGCCGCAATCCAGGCTGCAAGTCTGGTGGGGCTTGCAGAACCACTGCAGGGCCCCGCTTCTCAGGCAGGACCCCGCGCAATGCCGATGGGGCGCGTTTGCAGGCTCGACGAACGTCCCTTTCGCATCAGGCGAGCCGGCCGTCGGTCGCGCCTGAGTTGGCAACGCGCTTACCACGACCGCGGCGAGAACCAGGAGGGCTGCGCATGCCGTGGTGCTCCGCATGATGCCGGGCATCAATGGCTCATCAGGCAGCAGAGAGGGGCATAGGACAGCAACTCCCGAGTGACGCCGCCGAACGCCCACTCGCGGAGGCGCCCGTGCCCGTAGGCGCCCGCGACGATCAGGTCGGCCCCGTGCTCGGCGGCCGCTTCAACGAGTGCCTGGGAGGCCGAGGCACCCAGGGCATCGTGTCTGACGCGGATGGCTGAGACGCCGTGCGCCTGGAGGAGACGAAGGGTGTCTTGACCCTCGGAGCCGGCGCCATCATCGACGGAGACGACGAGCACTTCGGACGCCCGCTTCAGGAACGGCAGCGCGTCCAGCACCGCGCGGCGCGCCTCGCGGGTGTTCTTCCAGCCGACCACGACGCGCTTTGCGTCGAGATGGTCGATGCCCGGCGGCACCACCAGCACCGGGCGCCCGAGATGCATGACCGCGTCGGCCGGATCGACCGCTAACAGCGCGGGCCCGGGGTCCGTCCCTCGGCCGACCACCACGAGGTCGGCGGCCGCCGCCTGGGCGACCAGGAACGCCAGCGGGAAGTCGAGGTTGGAGCGCCACTCGACGCGGCTGCGTCCGCCGGCGGCTTCCTCGAAGGCCTCGTGGGCCACCCGGAGGTCGTTCAGGACCACCCCCTGAATCGAGGGGATGCCGAACGATCCTCCCGGCGTCGGGCCGGCCGGAGCCCAGCTATAATCCGGCATCTCCGCCGCGACGCCGGTCAGGCGGGCGTGGAAGTCGTCGGCGAGGTGCGCGGCCAGGCGCACGCGGCTTCGTGCCCCGTCCGTCAGGTCCACGGCGACCATGATGCTCGCGTAGGTCATGGAACGTCTCCGGGTCGGCAGGCGATGGACTGGCTTCGGGCGGGCCTTGCGGCCTCGCCCACTCCGATGGTCTCAGCCAAGCGTGAGGTGGTCCTCGACGGCGCGCACGCCCGGGACCGACCACGCGGCGGTCTCGGCGAGGCGTCGCTCGTGCCAGGCGTTGACCGTGCCCTCCAGGACGACCCTGGCATCCTTGACTGTCACCTTGATCGCGTCGGCCTCAAGTTCGGCGTTGCGTTTGAGTGCCGCCAGGATCTTCGCGCGAACGTCAGGCGCGCTCGCCTTCGGCGCCACCTCGATGGTGTTGATGATGCCGGTCACGCCGGCGAGCCGCTTGATCGACCGGTAGGCCTCTTCCTTCTGGTACTGCTAGTCGACCTTGCCGGAGAGCGTCACCCAGCCGGTCTGGACCTTCACCTGCACGGCATCCTTGGGCACCGTCGCGGACCAATCGAGCATCTGCACCGCGCGTTGCGCCAGGTCCTCGTCGCGCGGCGGGGTCTCGCCGGCGAAGCGCACCGTGATCTCCTCGACGACGCCGCGGACGCCGCGCACCTTCTGCGCGGCCTTCTCTGCGGCCACACGTTCCGCATAGTTGGCGACGTGACCGGTGAGGGTGACGATGCCCTTCTCCACGGCGACGCCGATGTGGGCGGCGTCGATGCTCGGGTCGAAGTCGAGCTCGTCGATGACGTTCTGGCGGATCAGCTTGTCGCCCATCTCGGTCTCCATGGTTATGCCCAGGCCATGCCTGGCCGATGCCGACGCTAGGCCCGGCAGGCGGTCGGGCATTGATCCAGCGCAAGGGGCTCGCCCGCCGCGATCCGGCCGAACATCGGACAGGCCCGGGGGCAGTTCGGGACCGCGCAGGAGGAAGCCACGGCGGAGACCATGTCCCGGGCATCGAACAGCCGGTCGAACAGGGGTACGTCGGCGAAGGCCTTCGGAACCTCGGCGTTCCCCGCGATGAGGGCGAAGGGGATGCCCCGGCGGCGCAGCGTGCAAGCCAGCGGGAAGCACGGACCCTCATTCAGGTCGACGCTGACCACGGCGAAGTCCGGCGGCGACCCGTCGAGGCTTGCGGTGGCGTCGCCGCTGGTGCCGAAGGGGCCGCTGACGGCGCACCCAGCGCCCGCCAGGACGTCCTCCAGCCACATGCCCGGCAGCGCCTGAGGCTCGGCGATGAGCACGACGGGGTGCCCCTCCCTTTCACTCGCCTGCATCGCTGGATCCCTATTTCCGGTTGCGATTTGAGCAGGATGGGCAGGTGAGGCCGGCTGGCGTTGCGCTAGATCAAGGGAAGCGCGGCCGTCGCCAGCATGGCGAGGACCGCGAGCAGCATGCAAACCGTGGCGGTCCAGCCGAGCAGCCTGAGCGGCCCGCGCACCGCGAACGCGCTCATGATGTCGTGGCGTGCCGCCGCCAGCATCATCACGGCCATCACGGGCGCCGCGATGACCCCGTTGACGACCGCGCTCCAATAGAGCGCCCGGATCGGGTCGACCGCGCCCAGGCTGATGGCCATGCCGACCAGCGTGGCAATCGCCACCGTCCCGTAGAAGGCGCGCGCCTCCAGGATGCGCCGGCCGAAGCCCACCGGCCAGCGTCGGGCCTCCCCGACCGCGTAGGCCGCGGAGCCCGCGAGAACCGGTACCGCCAGCAGCCCAGTGCCGATGATGCCGAGTGCGAACACCGTCGCGGAGAATGGGCCGGCCAGCGGCCGCAAAGCCTCCGCAGCCTGGGCGGAAGTCTGGATGTCGGTGATGCCGTTCGGGTGCAGCACCGCGGCGGTGGTGACCATGATGGCGAGCGCCGCGAGGTTGGAGAAGGTCATGCCCACGAGCGTGTCGACCTCGATCCTGTGCAGGGCGCTCCGGCCCTGCTCCGGTGCGTGCAGGAGGTCGCGACGCTGGGGGAAGGCGTGCAGGTCCTCGGCCTCCTCGGCCGCCTGCCAGAAGAATAGGTACGGGCTGATCGTAGTCCCGAACAGCGCTACCAGCGTGGTCAGGCCGCCGCCGCTGAGGTCGATGCGCGGCACGGCGAGCGCCACGCCGAGGTCCCACCAGGAGACCCGGGCGAAGATCACCACCCCGAGATAGGCGAACAGGCTAAGCGTCAGCCACTTCAGCACCGCGAAATAGCGGGCGTATTGCAGCACGAGCTGCATGTAGACGCAGATGCCGGAGAACAGCGCGACGTAGAGCCAGCGCGGGCTCGGCAGCAGCAGGGCGAGGGCGTCCGCCATGGCGCCGAGATCGGCCCCGAGGTTCAGGACGTTGGTGGCCAAGAGGAGGAGGACGACGGCCTGGAGCAGGCCATTCGGATAGTGCTCGCGCAGCACGCCGGCGATGCCGTGGCCGGTGGTGCGCCCGATCCGGGCTGAGACCATCTGCACCGCCGCCATGAGCGGCAAGGTGTAGAGCATGGTCCAGCACAGGCCGTAGCCAAGCTGGGCCCCCGCCTGACTGTAGGTGGCGATGCCGCTGGGGTCGTTGTCGGAGGCGCCGGTGATCAAACCGGGCCCGAGCACCCCTAGTAGACGCGGCTTTGCCGGGCCTACTATGGGGCTCTGCACCTCCGGGTCGTCGACCTCTTCGGGCGTGGCGACGGACGGCGTGCTCATGCCGCCGACTTCGTTGGTCCGTTCGCCGTCTCTGCCTGGATCGAGCGCGCCACCTTCAGGGCTGCGGCCAAGTCATCCCGGTCCGTGCCGTAGCGCCGCCATAGGCCGTCCAGCCATTCCGGACGTCCGCCATTGACGTCCGGGATGTCCGCGTACGGAACGTGATACATGCCGTCGAGTGCCTCGATGCCGTAGCCGGTGACGGCCCATTGCCGGCCCTGCCAATGCACGGGTTCGGTGAGTTCGTGGTTCATCCCTTCCTCCTCAGGCGACCTAACCGTCGAGCTCGGCGACCTCGCAGGTGTCGGCCCGCATGCGCCAGTCGACGATCCCGGCCGCTTGACAGAACAGCGCCTGGGCCGCGCAGGCGGCGGCGCCCTCCGTGCGAGCGGAGACGACGGTCTGCCGCTGCAGGGCGCGGTGGTCGTGGCCGCTGTCGTCGGGCACGACCTTGTGGAAGGTGACGAGGTACTGGCGCATGGAGCGCCTCCGATAGGGATGTTGCCGATTGCGACCTTGCGTTGACCGTGGACGCCTCCGAGGCCGGCGGCCTTGATCCAGCGCAAGGATGTCGGCGCGATCAGCCGCCCGGTGCCGGCGGGAACAGGTGTTCGCGGCTCGGTCCCGAGACCAAGGCCGGCCTGGGCGGCCCGATGGGCATGCGCCTTCCCGTGCAGCGGCCAGTAGCGCTCCATGGCAAGGTAGGTGAACGAGGCCGACCAGCCGATCAGGAGCAGCCCGTTGAGAGCCTCGACCCCGGCGAGCAGCCGGGTGTGGGAGGTCGGGAAGTGGTCGCCGAAGCCGAGGGAAGTGTAGGCCACCACTGAGAAGTACAGGCAGTCCTCGAAGGACGTCACCGGCGCGCCCGCGAAGGCGCCGATGCCGAGCCGGAGCACGAGCAACCAGTAGGCGCCGGCGTAGATCCAGACCGCAACGGTGTGCCCGACGAAGGTCATCAGGACCACGGCCAGGATGCGCACGCGCGGCGGCACCGGCAGCTCGGCGAGGTGCTCGGAGGTCAGCCGCAGCGTCTCGTAGAGTACCAGGATCGTGGTCGTGACGAGGACGACGCTGGCCGTCATGGCGAGGAGCATGGCGCTTGCCCCGGGTGAGCGTGGCGGCCCGAGCCTGCCCGGCGGGGCGAGCGCGTCCTTGGCGTAGCGCTAGTCGGCAGGCGTCGGGGCGCCTTTGACCGAGATCAACGCGGTCCTCCACGGAACGGCATCTCCTCTCCGAAGCGCCACGAACCGGGCGCCGGGATGCGGGAGGTCACCATGGCCGACGTGCACGTTGCCGAGGAGCTTTGGTCCACGGGCATGCTGCCCGAGGGCATCCTGGAGCGGTGGTTCGTGGCGGACGGAGCGCGTGTGCGGGCCGGCGAGGCCGTGGCCGCCGTGCGCATCGGCGAGGCCCTGCACGACATCGCCTCGCCCGCCGAGGGCCTACTGATGGTTCTCGCACCCGTCAACGAGGTCGTCGACCCCGGCTGCATCATCGCCGAGGTCCACGCCTGACATCCCGGAGGCAGATCATGGCCCGCGACATCACGGCCAACCGCTCGCAGACGACTTGGCGAACGGACGAAATCCTGCTCGGCGGCCTGCAATACGCGGCAGGAGTTGCGCTGGTCATGATGGCGTGGGTGATGGTCTTCACCGATCATGCCCGCGCGGCCGGGTCCGCGCTCCTGCCGGGCTTGCTCATCGTCACGCTCTACGGCGCCAACCAGATCCGCTTCCGGGCGGTGCTCGAAAGGGCGGTGCTGATCGTCGGGGCCTGGACGCTCGTCGCGCCCTGGGCGCTCGGGTTCGCCGCGAACGACGGCGCGACCTGGGCACACGTCGCGCTCGGTGGCGTGGCCATCGCGACCGCGGTGGCATTGCTGCGGATCGCGAGGCGGCCATGACGTTCCCGCCGCCCGTCGTCCGCGCCGCCGTTCTAGCCGTCGTTCTGGCGACTTGCACAGGAGTTTCGGCCGCCGGTGCCGAGGAGGACCACCGTGTCCGGGGCTGGACCATCGCCGCGCAGCTCTGCAGCGAGTGCCACGTCATCGGCCGCGCCTCGCAGCCGGGCGTGTTCGCCGGCCCGGCCTTCCTCCGGGTCGCCCACATGCCTTCGACGACCGGACCGGCGCTCTCGGTCTTCCTTCAGAGCCACCACCGGAGGATGCCGAGCCTGCGGCTGGACCGGGACGAGATGGATGCGGTCATCGACTACATCCTCAGCCTCAGGGCCCAAAAGGCGGCGACGCCTCCGGGCATCACCTCGGAGGATTGAGTGTGACGCTGCCGCATCCCGTGCTCCTGGCCGACATCGGCGGCACCTACGCCCGCTTCTCCGTCCTTCCGGAGCCGGGAGGACCTCCAGGCCCGATCCGGAAGGTGCCGACGGCCGGCTTCCCCAGCCCGGTCGACGCAATCCGGGCCTTCCTCGACCGACAGGACGCGGTCCGCCCGCGCTCGGCCTTCCTCGCAGTCGCGGGTCGTATCGCCCACGGGATCACGCGCATGACCAACGCGCCGTGGCGGTTCGACCCTGGCGAAATCGGCGTCGCGTTCGGCCTGGAAGCCGTGCGGCTGGTCAACGACTACGTGCCGCTCGCCGCAGCCGTGATGGTGCTCGACGCGGAGGACCAGGCCGACCTGGCACGGCTCGGGCCTGCGGTCGAAGGGATCGGGCCGCGACTCGTTCTGGGGCCGGGCACCGGCCTGGGCGCGGCCGCTCTGATCCCCGCGGGCGACCGCCACGTGATCCAGACGACCGAGGCCGGTCACATCGGGTTCGGCCCCTGCGAGCCCGATGACGGGCTGCCGTGGTCGGCCCTGATGGCGGCCGAGGGCAGGCTCACGGCCGAGACCCTGCTGTCGGGTCCGGGGCTCGTCAGGCTCGTACGGGTCATCGCAGCGGCACGCGGGGCGGCCGCAGGCTGGAACTCGCCTCCCGATGTCCTCGACGGGGCGAAATCAGACCCCATCGCCCGGGAGGCGGTCCATCAGTTCGCACGCCTCCTCGGACGGTTCGCGGGCGACATGGCGCTCGTGTTCTCCGCCTCGGGCGGCGTCTTCCTGGCCGGCGGGCTCGCGCCGCGCATCGCCGAGGACTTGCGGGGCGAAGCGTTCGGTGCCGCCTTCGAGGACAAGCACCCGTTCCGCGAGGCCATGCGCGCCATCCCGCGCTTCCTAATCACGCGTCCGGAGCCGGCCATCGATGGCCTGGCCGCGATCCTCGCCCATGAGGACCGGTTCCTGTTTCCCGGCCAGGACTGGCGGCCTTGAGGCAGATCAACGCCGCTCCCTCGGGGAGCCCGCAACGTGGCTTCCGGGGATTGCGGTTCTTGGGAGGTCACCATGTCCTACGCCAGCATCATGGTCGCGGTCGATGACGGGCGCCACGCACCGGCACGGGTGCAACTCGCCGCGGAACTGGCGCACCGGCTCGGCGCGCGCCTCGTCGGCGCCGCCGCCTGCATGCCGGACTACCCTCGGGGCTACGGCGAGACCGCCGTGCCGATGGGCATGGTCATCGAGGAGATCCGACAGGCGGCGCTGGACCGGCTCGCGGGCGTCGAGCAGGTCTTCCGCCATGCCTCCTGCCTGAACGACCGGGTCGAGTGGCGCTCGGACCTCGCGTCCCCGGTGCCGTTCCTTGAGGGGCAGTCGCGCGCCGCCGACCTCGTCGTCGTCGGCCGCTACGCGGATGAAGAGGGCGTGACGGTCGGCATGGCCGTCGACGCCGGCGACGTTTTGATGGGACTGGGGAAGCCCGTCCTCGTGGTGCCGGCCGGCGTCGAGCACGTGACGGCCAGGCGCGTGCTCGTCGGCTGGAAGAACACCGCTCAGACACGCCGAGCGGTGTCGGACGCTCTGCCACTGCTCAGGCGGGCCGAGGCGGTGCAGGTGTTCCGCGTTTCGGACGGCGAAGACCGCACCGAGGTCGAGGACGTGGTCCGGTACCTGGCGCTGCACGACGTCGACGCGACGGCGCATCTGGCCAAGCCCTCGGGTTGGACCGTCGCCGACGACGTCCGGAGGGCGGCACGTGACTTCGATGCCGACCTCATCGTGACGGGCGCATACGGCTACAGTCGCCTGCGCGAGTGGTTCTTCGGCGGGGTTACGCGGGATCTGCTGGAGCAGGCGTCCGTCTGCTGCCTGCTGTCCCACTGATCCTCGTTATCAAGCTTCGGCGGCGAGACGGCTAGCGCTTGCCCAGGACCTTGTCGGCCTTCGCGTTGACCTTCTTCCTGTCCGCCGCGGAGAGGTTGCCTGCCTTCTCCTGCTGGGCGGCGCGTGCCTTGGCGTTCCGGGCATGCGTCTTGTCATCGACAGGGTACTTCCGGTCCTCGGGAAGTGCGAACTTGCTATTGGACAGATCCTCGCGGTCCTCAGTCTTTAGCTTCGACATCACGGCCTCCCGGGTTTTGGAAAGGGAAACGCGCGGCGGGGGGGGCGTGGTGCCCGAGGTTCGAGGGCCGGAGATCGCGTGGGTCCATAAAATCGCGCGGGAAGGCATCTTCGCTCAATGCATTGCTTGATGTGGACGGTCCCGGTGTTGCCCCATCAGTGCGTCCGGGCGATCACTCTCTCTAGCTCTGGAGATCCTTCATCGTGAAACGCATGGCCCTGCACCCGTCCGATTGATCCTGGAGTACCGCGTGGCGTGTCGAGCCTCAGGGTGACATTCCCGAGCTAAAAAGTCTTGAAAAGCGGGAGCAGAGGCTTGCGATTCTTAGTCTTTGGCACGCAGAGCCCGTTGGGGCGATCGAACGATGCGAAGCTACTGAAAAGACTGAAACCTTGATGTCCGCTTCGGAGACGATGTTTTCCATCCTTGGATGGCCGAGTCGGGCGCAGAGCAGACTGTCGGCTTTCCGGCGGCAGCTCAATGACAGACCACCCGCCCGCGGGCTCAGGCCTCCATCGGCGAGGCTCGCCAGAACGCCATTCGCGGCGACGCCCGGTCGCCCCTCACGGACGCAGCCACCGGCTTCGCTACTGCCAGCAGCCACGGCACGTCCGCGGCGAGCGCTTTCAGCAGAGCCCTTTTCTGAAGCGGGTGTAAGATCATCGGCGGCGCGATCGACGCCCTGATCAGGAGCGCCTTTATATCCTGCGGCGGCCTTTTGGGCCGCCTCTTCCCTTCTCCGAGTGCGGCTACACCGGGCCCGGCGGCTGCCTTCAGCCGGCCGGACCCGTGCATGCCGGCGAGATAGTGTTCAGCCAGACCGATGCGGCGCGCTGGGGCGGCCCGCACGTGGTTGATCAGATGCGGCGCGGCTATCCCAGCTACGCATGCGGCGGCTTCGTCGCAATGCCTAAGCTCGCAGCGCCAGTTCTGCCGGTGCCGATGGCCAACGTGAATGCGCCCTCGGATCAAAAGGCCGGCGACACCTGAAATCCCGATCTGCGCGGATCGTCTCTGACCGAAGGCCAGGTACGTGGCGCGATCATCCAGGCGATTCAGACCAACAGCGAGAACCGGGATAGGACGTTGGCTCCCCGGCAGGAGATGTGGCGGCGGAGGTACGGATGATCGGAATTACCTGCTGAAAGAACCGGCAGGTGACACTCGGTCCCTATCGCGACCATTTGGGAACTGTCAGCCTACGCTGCCACCGCCGGACGCGCGTGCTGTGCGAAGACCCCATTCCTAAAGCGGTCGGTGGAGACAATATCGGAGTTCATGAGGTCAAGTAGAGCCTTTTTCCGACGCTCTTTATGAAGTCGGTCCGAAGCTATGCCCATGATGTCAGCATGATTTCGACGTTTTTTCACCGAGGTATCATAGACGGCCGCTATCGGCTGACCATCCTTTTTTCGGATCTGACCAGCGGGAGCAGTGGCAACGGAATGCCAGAAACGTTCCTTTCCCTTGGCTAGAGAATTCCGTTTCAGGATAGAAAAAGTTATTTCAAATTCATCATCAGATGCTCGTTGCCGAAGAACGCTTATACCCTTCTTGTCAATCTGGCTTAAGACACCAGGAAGCAACTTTCCGCTTCGCGGATCAAATGCTTGATCCTGCGGCTCCGTTACAAGGTAGTGAAGGTTCTCTTCATCAGAGACGCGTCCCGGAGAAAGCAGGCTGGCTCTAAAGAGCTCGCAACCACCAGGCGTTCCGGCTGCAGAATTTACTTCGGCAACACGGGTATCAGCGTCGGAAGCAAAAGCACGCCGGCAAGCCCTACAAGCATCAGGCTCACGCAGGAGATAGCTGAAAAAGATCCCGCAGCGGCTCCGGAAGGCGACGCCCACTGAATGACGCACCTTCTCCGAAGTGCTCTTTGTCGTTGACGACGGCATACCACGTGATCTTGCCAGGTGAGTCGATGGTCAAATTGAGATAAAACCCATCGATCGATGTGCCATAGCTTGCATTGCCATCCTCATCGACCATCAATTGAGGTCGAACGGCTGGATCAATCTCGACCAAGAACGCGGCAAGCATCTCAGCAGTGCCGATCAGTTCTTGATGCTGGGCAGCATCTAGCTCGCTCGGCACTCGAGCGTCAGCTAGAATCCCCATGGTTCGCGAGAACCATGGATCGAAAAACGCGGAGCCATCATGGAGCGTTGAGAGCCCCGCAGCGATCATATCGCTCTGCTCAGACGCAGCATCGGTAGCAGCCTTGTTTGGGGCAAGGAACTGCTCTGGGGCGGACCTCCCCTGATTGCTTACAAAAGGGAATGGCCGGTCCGTAGCGGTCCGCACCTCAGCGGCCACCGGGTTCAGCATCCGCTCCCAAACTGCGTGTGCGTCATATGCCGTGCCGTCGAGGGCCTGCATCTCACCGAGCCTTAGGGTCCAAGGCGATTCGCTCCGCCATTTGCGGGACAATTACCTCAGCGAGGACGCCTTTCAAGACGTGATGCTGCTTATCAAGCTGCGAAATTGGATCTTTGAAAACCCCCTCCTGTCCGAACCTGGCACCGTTTTCACCACGAACCATCTGATCCTGCAGAAGGGTGAGTATTCCGACCGACGGCACTGCTCCATTCTCGCCGGGCCTGGCCGCACTGACAACATCGACGTTGATATTGATCAGCGATCGAACGCTATGCGAAACATAATCAAACCACCCTGAATGGGAATGCCATTCTCGTTTCGCACGCTTAGCAGTCTCCGCCCACATGCCCCTGTCATTTCTCAAAAGTTTCTGACTATCGAAGTTACTCCAATCTCCAGACCAGTAAAATCTGTCTAGATACTCAAGTTTTATACTCGCGATATCAACTGCATCGATAATGATATCTAAGACCGGCGGCAAAACTTGCTCAATCTGCCCAATGAACGGCTGCCAACGCACATATCTGACGTTGTTCCAAATAATAGCCCCAGGGGTGATGATGCAATTCAGGGTCTGCTCTGCGTTTGAATAGATGAACGAGCCAAGCCCCATCTGCTTGGGCGTGACGGCACCCGTCTGAGGATTAATCTCGATCCCATACTGGGGCTGGACCTGGGCAAACATCTGCAGATGGGCGAACAGAGGATTTGCCTTGGCCTTGACCTTCTGCATTAGCTTATCAGTGAGCGGCTCCCCAAATGCCAGCGTGGCTGAGCAGCGCTCAATCGCGTGGGCTGGGTAGATGGGATCGAAGCGCAGGGTCTCGGACATCTGAGCCGGTCCAAATAAAAAGCATCGTGCGCTCGCTCGGTTAAGCGACCGCCAATGAGATAGAGATTTGGGATCCCGCAGCGCAAGCGGGAATAGAACGCCCGTTACCCTGATCGTTACCCTGAAGGGCGGGCTTGGTGTCCATCCCGTCAACAAACTGCTGGGTTTGTTGGTGAGCGCGCTGGGACTCGAACCCAGGACCTACAGATTAAAAGTCCGTTGCTCTACCAGCTGAGCTACGCGCTCGCGTCCCGGGCCGCGCGGCGGCCCGTCGGGGACGGCGCGTCCGCAATAGGTGAGCGGGACCGGGGGGTCAACACGACGGAGGTGGACAACCCTCAGGCCGCGTCGCCGCGGGTGCGCTCCACGATGTCCCGGGCCTCGTCGAAGGCCGCGTCCGCGTCGAGCTCGGTGGTGTCGAGCCGGACCGCGTCGTCGGCCATGCGCAGGGGCGCGGCGCTGCGCGACGCGTCCCGGGCGTCGCGGGCCTCGATGTCGGCCAGGATCGCCGCGAAGGTCGCCGCCTCGCCGCGGCCGGCCAGCTCGCGGTGGCGGCGGCGGGCACGCTCCTCGGACGAGGCGGTGATGAACAGCTTCACCGCGGCCTCGGGGCACACGACCGTGCCGATGTCGCGCCCGTCGAGCACCGCCCCCTGCGGGTCGGCGGCGAAGCGGCGCTGCCACGCGAGCAGTCCGGCGCGGACCTCCGGCACCGACGAGACGCGGGAGGCCGCCTCGCCCATCGCCCGCTCGCGCAGGCGCGGATCGTCGAGCCGACCGGCGTCGAGGGCCTGGGCCGCCCGCGCCGCGGCGGCGGGATCGTCCAGCGACAGACCGGCGTCGATCAGGGCGAGCGCCACCGCCCGGTAGAGGAGCCCGGTGTCGAGATGCGGCAGGCCGTAATGGTCGGCCAGACGCTTGGCGAGGGTACCCTTGCCGGACGCGGCCGGTCCGTCGATCGCGATGACGAGCGGCATGGCGGTCACGCCCCGATCTGGCCGCCGAGGGCCTGCATGGTCGGAAGGAAGCTCGGGAAGCTCGTGGCGATCATCGCGCCGTCATCCACTGTGACCGGGTTCCGCGCCGCGAGGCCCATCACCAGGAACGCCATGGCGATGCGGTGGTCGAGGTGGGTCGCCACCGTCCCGCCGCCCGGCGCCGCGGTGCCGTCGCCCTCGACCACGAGATCGTCGCCCTCGACCGCGTGGCGGACGCCGTTCGCGGCGAGCCCGGCCGCCACGGCTGCGAGGCGGTCCGATTCCTTCACCCGCAGCTCGTGCAAGCCGTTCATCCGGGTCCGGCCCTCGGCGAAGCTCGCCGCCACCGCCAGCACCGGGTACTCGTCGATCATCGCGGGCGCCCGCTCGGCCGGGACGTCGACGCCGGTCAGGCGGCTCGCGCGCACGCGCAGGTCGGCTACGGTCTCGCCGCCCTCCTCCCGCTCGGCCACGCGCTCGATCTGCGCGCCCATCTCCAGGAGCGTCGTGATCAGCCCGATGCGCAGCGGGTTCATCATCACGCCCTCGATCACCACGTCGGAGCCGGGCACGATCAGCGCCGCCACCAGCGGGAACGCCGCCGAGGAGGGGTCGGCCGGCACCACCACGTCGGTGCCGCGCAGGGTCGGCTGGCCCGTCAGCGCGACCTTGCGGCCGTGGCCGCCCGGACCGTGCGGCTCGACGCTGACCGCGGCGCCGAACAGGCGCAGCATCCGCTCGGTGTGGTCGCGGGTCGCGGCCGCCTCGATCACGGTCGTGACGCCGGGGGCGTTGAGGCCGGCCAGTAGGACCGCCGACTTGATCTGCGCGGAGGCCGCCGGGGTCTCGTAGGTGATCGGGATCGCCTCCCTGGGACCCCGCAGGGTCAGGGGCACGCGTCCGCCCTCGGCCTCGGCCAGGACCTGCGTGCCCATCCGGGTGAGAGGGTCGAGGATGCGGCGCATCGGCCGCGAGCGCAGGGAGGCGTCGCCGTCGAAGGTCGCGGTCACCGGCTGCCCGCCGACCACGCCCATCATCAGCCGCGAACCGGTGCCGGCATTGCCGAAATCGAGAACCTCGGCCGGGTCGCCGAGGCCGCCGATCCCGACGCCCCGGACCCGCCAGCTCCCGGCCCCGAGGCGCTCGACCCCTGCCCCGAGCGCCTTCGCGGCGGCGGCGGTGCGCAGGACGTCGTCGCCCTCCAGCAGGCCCTCGACCCGCGTCTCGCCCTGGCTGAGCAGGCCGAGGATCATCGACCGGTGCGAGATCGACTTGTCGCCGGGCGGGCGCAGGCGTCCGCGCAGCGGGGCGCCCGGCGCGGCGGTGAGGGGCTGGGGGGTCGAATCGTGCGACACGGGACGTCCGTTCGGGCTCTGAGACGTGGGCCTGGATCCGGCGCGTCGCGCGGCCCTGCCGCGGCGCTGCAATCGGACGGTGAAATCGCCGCGCCGTTAACACGGGCACCGCCCGCCGTCATCCATCCGCTGCCCGCGCCGATCCCGGGCGCCGCACGCGGGGGCGCGCCGCCCGAAACGCCCTGCGCGGGCTCGATTGACAGGCGCTTTCACCGCGACTAACGGGGCGCCTCCCCCGAGACAGTACTGACGACGAGGTGTCCGCCCGTGGCCCGACCGGAACTTGGCTTGAAGCGCCAGTGCATGAGCTGCGGCGCGAAGTTCTACGACCTCGCCCGCGATCCCGCGGTCTGCCCGAAATGCGGCGCGGTCTATCAGGCGGTGGCCACCTCCAGCCGTGCGGCCCCCCCGGCGCTGTCGCGGGGCCCGGCCAACACCGACGATGAGGACGAGACGGACGAGAAGGGCCCGGAGATGGTCTCCCTCGACGAGGTCGAGGCCGCCGAGGACGACGCCGATCCCACGCCCGAGGACGACTCGGTCGAGGACGGGGAATCCTCCGACGACGATACCTTCCTGGAGGAAGAGGATTCCGGCGACGACGACGTCTCCGACCTGATCGACGGCGATATCGAGAACGACGAGGAGGGCTGAGGCGGCCTCCGTCTCTCCCGACCAAAAACCCCCGGCGGCAGCGAAAAAGGGGGTTGAGTCCGCGATGCGAGCCGCCTATAGAACCGGCCTCGCCGACCGCGACCCGGACCGGCGAGACCCCGCGGTACCCAAACCGCGGTGGATGTAAAAAGTGGGGCCTTAGCTCAGCTGGGAGAGCGCTTCCATGGCATGGAAGAGGTCATCGGTTCGATCCCGTTAGGCTCCACCATCCCACCCTCGCGCGACGCGGCCCTGTCGGGGACGCGGACCGCGTTTAAAAATATGGGGCCTTAGCTCAGCTGGGAGAGCGCTTCCATGGCATGGAAGAGGTCATCGGTTCGATCCCGTTAGGCTCCACCATTCCTCGCGTGCGCGACGCGGCCGTCCCGGCCTTCCGCGCTATCAGGCAGATCCCCACAGCACCGTCCCTGCGCGCAGCGAAGCGATCCCGTAGGCGCGACGACTGAGGTCGCGCGGTCCTGAGTCACCACGCGTTGCTCGTGATGGCGGAGAGGACATCGCCCGAGGGTTTCAGGCGGAACCCGTCCCGGCCGACCAGGCCCGCATCGGGACTCCTCGCTGTATCAATCCGGCTCAGCGGGTCAGGTGACCGAGCGGCAGCGCGGTCGTGTACTTCACCTGCCCCAGGGCGAAGCTCGAGCGGATGTTGGCCACGCCGGGGATCCGCGTGAGGTGGTCGAGGACGAGCTTCTGGTACTGGCCCAGATCCTCGACGACGACGCGCAGCATGTAGTCGGCCTCGCCGCTCATCAGGTAGCACTCCATCACCTCCGGGCGGCTGCGCACCGCCTCGTCGAAGGCCTGGAGCGCGGCCTGGGTCTGCTTCTCAAGCGACACGTGGACGAAGACGTTGACCGCGAGCCCGAGGCTCAGCGGGTCGACCACCGCCACGCAGCCGCGGATCACCCCCGCCTCCTTCAGGTCGTTGACGCGTCGCCAGCACGGCGACGTCGACAGGCCGACCCGCTCCGCGAGATCCGCGATGCTGATCTCGCTGTCCTGCTGCAGGCAATCGAGGATGCGCAGGCTCGCGGCGTCGAGGGCGGCCGGTCGGGCGGGCATGCGATCGGTCTCCGGTCGGGAGCCGCGTGCGCGGTCCGGGGCGCAGGATGCGGCATGTTTTGCCGCCTACAGCCCGCATCTCGGAATATCAATCCGCGAGCCCCGGCATCGCGGCAAATATCCGGCATGTCCCGCCGCCGCGATCCTCGTATGATCGCGCCGACCAGGGAGGCCGCGCCGATGAACGCCATACCGCCGAAAGCCACGATCGCGCGGTCCGCCGAGGTGGATCACGATCCGGCCGAGACCCAGGACTGGCTCGCCGCGCTGGAATCCGTCTTCCGCACCGAGGGTGCGGCCCGGGCGCGCTTCATCCTCGATCGCCTGGAGCGGCGCTCGAAGGAGATCGGCATCCTCGACGAGGCCCTGCCCTACTCGCCCTACCGGAACACGATCGCGCTGGAGAAGCAGCCGCGCTACCCCGGCGACCTCGACATCGAGGAGCGCCTGACCTCGATCATGCGCTGGAACGCGCTGGCCATGGTGGTGCGTGCCAACATGGCCTACGGCGAGCTCGGCGGCCACGTGGCGAGCTACGCCTCGGCGGCGGAGCTGTTCGAGGTCGGCTTCAATCACTTCTTCAAGGGCGGCACGGACGGCGACCTCGTCTATTTCCAGCCGCACTCCGCGCCGGGCGTCTACGCGCGGGCCTTCCTCGAGGGCCGGCTGTCCGAGGAGCAGCTGAAGCACTACCGCCAGGAGATCGCCGGCGACGGGCTGTGCTCCTACCCGCATCCCTGGCTGATGCCGGATTTCTGGCAGGTCCCCACCGGCTCCATGGGCATCGGCCCGATCCACGCGGTCTACCAAGCGCGGTTCATGCGCTACCTCGGCGACCGGGGCCTCGCCGACACCACCGGCCGGCACGTCTGGGGCGTGTTCGGCGACGGCGAGATGGACGAGCCCGAGTCGATCGGCGGCCTGGCGCTCGCCGCGCGCGAGAATCTCGACAACCTAACCTTCGTCATCAACTGCAACCTGCAGCGGCTCGACGGGCCGGTGCGCGGCAACGGCCAGATCATCCAGGAGTTGGAGAGCCTGTTCCGCGGCGCCGGCTGGAACGTCATCAAGGTGCTGTGGGGCTCGGAGTGGGACGGGATCTTCGCCCGCGACACCAACCACGCCCTGCTGCGCCGCTTCGCCGAGACGGTGGACGGCAAGTACCAGACGCTCGGTGCCAAGGACGGCGCCTACAACCTCGCCCACTTCTTCGGCGAGGATCCGGAGGTGCGCGAGCTCGTCGCCCACATGTCGGATGCCGACGTCGACCGGCTGAAACGCGGCGGCCACGACTTCCGCAAGCTCTACGCGGCCTTCGCGGCCGCCAAGGCCACCAAGGGCCGGCCGACGGTGATCCTGGCCAAGACCAAGAAGGGCTACGGCATGGGCGGCGCGGGCGAGTCGCGCATGACCGCCCACCAGGCCAAGAAGCTCGACGTCGACGCGCTGCGCGCCTTCCGCGACCGCTTCGCCCTGCCGCTGTCGGACGCGCAGGTGGAGGGCCTGGCCTTCTACAAGCCGGCCGAGGACGGCGCCGAGATGCGCTACCTGCGGGAGCGGCGCGAGATGCTCGGCGGCGTCCTGCCGGCCCGCCGCCGCACGGCGCCGACGGTCCCGGTTCCGGAGCTCTCCACCTACGCGGGCTTCGCCCTCGAGGCTGGCGGCAAGGAGATGTCGACCACCACCGCGGTGGTGCGCCTGTTCGGCAACCTCCTGAAGCACAAGGATCTCGGGCCGCGCATCGTGCCGATCGTCGCCGACGAGGCGCGGACCTTCGGCATGGCCAACCTGTTCCGGCAAGTCGGGATCTACGCGCCGCAGGGGCAGCTCTACGAGCCGGAGGATGCCGGCTCCATGCTCTACTACCGCGAGGCCCGGGACGGGCAGCTCCTCGAGGAGGGCATCACCGAGGCCGGGGCGATCTCGTCCTGGACGGCGGCGGCCACGTCCTACAGCGTCCACGGCCTGTCGATGCTGCCGTTCTACATCTACTACTCGATGTTCGGCTTCCAGCGGGTCGGCGACCTGATCTGGGCGGCGGCCGACCAGCGGGCCCGCGGCTTCCTGATCGGCGCCACGGCGGGCCGCACGACGCTCGGCGGCGAGGGCCTGCAGCACCAGGACGGTTCGAGCCACATGCAGGCGGCCGCGATCCCGAACTGCCGGGCCTACGATCCGGCCTTCGCGTACGAGATGGCGGTGATCGTCGACCGGGGCGCCCGGGCGATGATGGAGGAAGGCGAGGACGCCTTCTACTACCTCACGGCGATGAACGAGAACTACGCCCAGCCGTCCATGCCGCAGGGGGCGGAGGCCGGGATCCTGAAGGGCATGTACCGCCTGTCGGGGCCGGAGGCCGGACAAGGGACGGGCGCCGCTGTGCGGCTCCTGGGCTCCGGGGCGATCCTGCCGGAGGTGATCGCAGCGGCGACGATGCTCGCGCAGGATTTCGGCGTCGCGGCCGAGGTGTTCAGCGTGACGAGTTTCAGCGAGCTGGCCCGCGACGCCCGCGAGGCCGAGCGGCAGGCGATGCTCAACCCGGAGGCCGAGGCGCCGGTCAGCCACGTGGCGGCGCTGCTGCCGGGCACGGCGCCTATCGTCGCGGCGAGCGACTACGTCCGGGCCTACCCGCAGCTGATCGCCTCCTATGTCGGCGCGCGCTTCGTCACCCTCGGCACCGACGGGTTCGGGCGCAGCGACACCCGCAACGCGCTCCGCCGGTTCTTCGAGGTCGACCGGCAGCACGTGGTCATCGCCGCCCTGCACGCTCTGGCCGAGGCCGGCACGGTGCCGCGCGCCGCGGTGGCGGACGCGATCCGCCGCTACGGCGTCGCGGCCGACGCGCCCGCGCCCTGGACGATCTGAGGCCGGGCGCCCCGTCGAGGGGCGCCATCCGTCCCACCCCTTCTCCGAACGCCCGAGCCACGGAATTCGCCCGCATGAGCGCCGCGCTGCAGATCGCCCTTCCGGATATCGGCGATTACCGGGACGTGCCGGTCATCGAGCTTTTGGTGAAGCCCGGCGACCGCCTCGCGGTGGACGACCTGATCCTCAGCATCGAGTCCGACAAGGCCACCATGGAGGTCCCCTCCCCGGTCGCCGGCATCGTGCGCGAGTTGCTGGTGTCGGTGGGGACGAAAGTGTCCGAGGGCACGCCGATCCTCACGGTGGAGCCTGCCGAGGGCGGCGGAGTCGAGACCGCGGCGGCACCGCCTGCCGCGGCCGCAGCGCCGTTGGCTTCCGGGCATGGCGCGGGTCCCCGCTCCCGTGCGGGAGAGGGACAGGGTGAGGGATCCGGGTTGTCCGGAGACGGCATCCCCCTCACCCCAGCCCTCGCCCGCACGGGAGAGGGAGCCGGTCGCGCCTCGCTGGAGCCGATGCGGGCCGACCCGATCCAGGCGACAAGCGGCGACGTGCATGCCAGCCCGTCGGTCCGCCAGCTCGCCCGCGAGCTGGGCGTCGGGCTCGACCGCGTCGCCGCCACCGGGCCGAAGGGGCGGATCCTGCGCGAGGACGTGCACGCCTTCGTCAAGGCGGCCCTCAACGCGCCGGCCCAGGCGCCCGCCGCCGCGTCCGGCATCGGCGCCGGCCTGCCGCCCTGGCCGGAGGTCGACTTCGCCAAGTACGGGCCGGTGCGGCGCGAGCCGCTGTCGCGCATCCAGAGCCTCTCGGGGGCCAATCTCAGCCGCAACTGGCTGACGATCCCGCACGTGACCAACTTCGACCGGGCCGACGTCACCGAGATCGAGTCGTTCCGGGTCGGCCTCAACACGGAGACGCGCACGCCGCCCGCCCGGGTCACCATGGTGGCCTTCCTGATCAAGGCGGCGGCCTCGGCGCTGCGCGCCTATCCGCGCTTCAATTCCTCCCTGGAGGGCAGCGACCTCGTCCTGAAGGACTACGTCCATGTCGGCTTCGCGGTGGACACGCCGAAGGGCCTGATGGTGCCGGTGGTGCGCGACTGCGACCGCAAGGGCCTCATCGAGATCGCCACCGAGATGGCCGCGATGGCCGAGAAGGCCCGGGCCGGAACCCTCCCGGGTTCCGACATGCAGGGCGGCTGCTTCTCGGTCTCGTCGCTCGGCGGCATCGGCGGCGACGGCTTCACCCCGATCATCAACGCCCCCGAGGTCGCGATCCTGGGCGCGGCGCGCTCGCGCACCGAGGCGGTCTGGGACGGCAAGGCCTTCCAGCCGCGCCTGATCCTGCCGCTCAGCCTGTCCTGGGACCACCGCGTCGTGGACGGCGTCGCCGCCGCCCGCTTCCTCGGCCACGTGGCCTCGGTCCTGTCGGACCTGCGCCGCGCCCTCCTGTGACCGCCGCCATGCCCGAGACCCTCGACATCCGCGTCCCCGATCTCGGGGACTACGCCGACGTGCCCGTCATCGAGATCCCGGTGGCGCCCGGCCAGCCGGTCGCCAAGGACCAGACTCTGCTGGTGGTCGAATCCGACAAGGCGACGCTGGACATCCCCTCCCCCGCGGCGGGCCGCCTCGTGGAGATGCTGGTCGGCCTCGGCGACACGGTGTCGGCCGGCACCCTCGTCGCCCGCCTCGCGATCGAATCGACCGACGCGCGCGGCGAACCGACCCCTGCGCCGGCCTCGGCTCCGACCCCCGCGCCCACGCCCGCCGCGCCGCCACCGAAGCCGCAGGCCGGCGCGGGCTGCGATCTCCTGGTAATCGGCGGAGGACCGGGCGGCTACTCGGCCGCCTTCCGGGCCGCCGATCTCGGGCAGCGGGTCATCCTGGTCGAGCGCCACGCGACCCTCGGCGGCGTCTGCCTCAACGTGGGCTGCATCCCCTCGAAGGCGCTGCTCCACGTGGCCGCGGTCACCGAGGAGGCCGTCCGGCTGGCCGCGCACGGGATCAGCTTCGGCGCGCCGACGGTCGATCTGGAGAAGCTGCGGACCTTCAAGGCCGGCACCGTCCGCCGCCTCACCGACGGGCTCGCCCAGATGGCGCGCCAGCGCAAGGTCGAGGTGGTCCGCGGGAGAGCCCGCTTCACCGGGCCCGACACGGTCTCGGTGACGCTGCATGACGGCGGCACGCGCGACGTCACCTTCACGGGCGCCGTCGTGGCGGCGGGCTCGGCGCCGGTGGCCCTGCCGATGCTCCCGGACGATCCGCGGGTCGTGAATTCCACCGGGGCGCTGGAACTTCCCGCTGTGCCGCGCCGGCTCCTGGTGATCGGCGGCGGCATCATCGGCCTGGAGATGGCGACCGTCTACAGCGCCCTCGGCGCGCGGGTCGACGTGGTCGAGCGCCTGCCCGGCCTGCTCGAGGGCGTCGACCGGGATCTCGTCAGCGTCTGGACGAAGCGCAACGCCCACCGTTTCGACCGCGTCCTGACAGGGATCGAGGTCGTCTCCGCCGAGGCGAAACCGGACGGGATCGCCGTGACCTTCTCGGGCGGGGCCGAGCCCGGAACCTACGACCTCGTTCTCCAGGCCGCCGGCCGCCGGCCCAACGCGGCGACGCTCGGCCTCGACGCGGCCGGCGTGGCGCTGGACGGCGGCTTCGTGCCGGTGGACGCCCAGATGCGCACGAACGTGCCGCACATCTTCGCCATCGGCGATTGCGTCGGCCAGCCGATGCTCGCCCACAAGGCGGTGCATCAGGGCCACGTCGCCGCCGAGGCGGCCGCCGGCCACAAGGCCGGGTTCGACGCCGCCGTGATCCCGTCGGTCGCCTACACCGACCCGGAGATCGCCTGGGCCGGCCTCACCGAGATGGCCGCGAAGGCGGCCGGGCGGGCCGTCGAGGTGGCGCGCTTCCCCTGGGCCGCCTCGGGCCGGGCCATCGCCAACGGCGCCGATTACGGCCTGACCAAGCTGCTGTTCGACGCGCAGACCAGGCGCGTCGTCGGCGGCGCCATCGTCGGCCCGAGCGCCGGCGACATGATCGGCGAGGTCGCGCTGGCGATCGAGATGGGCGCCGACGCCACCGACATCGGCCGGACGATCCACCCCCACCCGACCCTCGGCGAGACGATCGGTCTCGCGGCGGAGGCCGGGCTCGGCCTCTGCACCGACCTGCCGCCAGTCGCCCGTCGGTAGACACGGCGTCGGCGCCGGGCACGTCCGCCCGGCGGCTCGACGGATCGCCGCGTCTTGTATAGATCTCGGCCCGCGTCGCCGGCTCGGCCGGGAAGCCGTCCGGTCGGAGCGTTCTGCCGGGCCTCGATGCGGCGGCACGTGGCGAAGATCTGGTGGTTCAGCTAGGAGGATATGATCCGAGATGCTGTGGCACACCGGAAAGTCTTTCCGCCATGCCGTCCGCATTTTGCCATTACTGGCACGGGATCGATCGGCGCGCGGGGCCCCGCGGCCCGCAACGGCCGCACCGGCGCTCCGGGTGCCGCCCCTGGCCCTCGCGGTGCTGCTGGGGTCGGTCGCGGTGACCGGGTCGCCGAGTTGGGCGCGCGACGCCGCCGAGGCGCCGAAGCCGGCCGATACGCCGTCCGCCGCCGACGGGCCGCAGGCGCTCATCGCCTCGCTGCGGAGCCGTATCCTCGCGGCGCACAGCGCGACCTTCGCCCTCGAGAGCTGGTGTGCCGACTACAAGCTCGCCGGGGACCCGCACCTCGTGGCGGAACGCGTGCCCGTGGCCGACAAGCCCCTGACGGCCGCGCAGCGCGCCCGTCTCGCGATCGGCCCGGACGAGCCGGTGCGCTACCGCCGCGTCCGTCTCGCCTGCGGGGACCGCGTCCTGTCCGAGGCGGATAACTGGTACGTGCCGGCCCGGCTCACGCCGGAGATGAACGCGACGCTGGACACCACCCGCACGCCCTTCGGCCGGGTCGTGCGTCCCCTCGCCCCGGTGCGCAGCACCGTCGAGGTGCGCGCGCCGGTCCGGAGCGCCGCCCCCGGACCGGACGATCCGCTCTTCGAGATCGACGCCCTGCTGTCGACCGGGGCCGGGCAGCCGTTCTGCGAGGTCGTCGAAACGTATCTGGGCGGTGCGCTGCCGCAGGCATCGCGGTAGAACCCAGCCGCGTTCTCGGTTGGGAGGAACAGGTATGGGTTCGAGGTTTCGTCGCGCGGTTCTGGCCCTGCTCGCGACGGGCGCGGCGTGCGCGCCGGCCCTGGCGGCCGATCCGGCCGGCGTATGGCTGACGGAAACCGGCAGTTCGAAGGTCCGCATCGCGCCCTGCGGCGGCGGCTTCTGCGGCACGATCATCAGCGCACCCGGGAAGGGGCTCGACGCGAAGAACCCGGATCCGGCCCTGCGCGGCCGCAGCGTCGTCGGCGTCCAGATCCTCGACGCGCGACAGCCCGAAGGCGGCGGCTTCTCAGGGTCGCTCTACAACCCGAACGACGGCAAGACCTATTCCGGTTCGCTGAAGCTTACGGGACCCGACTCGCTCGAGGTCTCCGGCTGCGTCATGAGCGTGTTCTGCAAGCGGCAGACCTGGACGCGCGTGAAGTGATCGCGCGCGGCGGGCGCCGGGGCGAGGCGGTGCCGCGTCGCAACAACGCGGGATCGATCGCGCGCGACTGAGGTTGCCTGGGTCTGGAACCAGCAAGGATTCTCATGACCCGGACATGTCTCGCCGCTCTTCTCGCCCTCGCCACCGTCGCGCCGGCCAGCGCCCAGGTCGAGGCCCGGCCCGTCGCGCCCGCTCCCGGCGCGCCGGGCGTGGTGAGCCAGCAGATCGACGCCACCGGGAACGAAGCCGCCGTGAGCTACTCGCCCACCGGCCGGCCTGCCGACACGATCTCCAACAACTCGGCGGCGGCGGGCAATGCCAACCAGCCGTCGCGGGTCGCGCCGCAGGGCGGTGGCGGCGGCGGTAGCCGGTGATCTCGCCTGATCCCCGGTGACCCGAGCGGCGCAGGACCCGCGAGGGGGGCCGCGATGTTCGCCCGGGGCCAGAACGGACGCGGGAGCCTCTCGGGGCGACCGCGCCGGTCTCGCCGAGGACGATCGGGCCGCACCCGTGACGGTGCGGCCGCTCCGCGGCCCGTCGCGGCTCAGGCGGCCTCGGTGAGGGCCTGCGCGACGGCGTCGAGGGCGGCCTCGGCCCCCGCCCCGTTCGGGCCGCCGGCCTGCGCCATGTCGCGGCGGCCGCCGCCGCCCTTCCCGCCGAGCGCTCCGGCCCCGGCCCGGACCAGCCCGACCGCGTCGTAGCGCGCGGTCAGATCGTCGGTGACGCCGACCACCAGCCCGGCCTTGCCGTCCGGTCCGACGCCGACCACCGCCACGATGCCGGAGCCCAGGCGCTTCTTCTCCTCGTCGACGATCGGCTTGAGGTCGCGCATGTCGAGCCCCTCGATGACGGAGCGGCGGAAGGCCACCCCGCCGATCTCGGTCTGCTGCGCGCCCGAGCCCGGGCCGCCCTCGCCGCCCATGGCGAGCTTGCGACGGGTCTCGGCCAGCTCGCGCTCCAGGCGGCGCCGGTCCTCCATCAGCGCGGTCAGGCGGTCAGGCGCCTCCGAGACCGGCGCCTTGAGGATGCCGGCGAGCGCCGCCAGCGTCCGGGCCTCCTCGGCCCGGTGACGGCGCGCCGCGTCGGCCGTCAGCGCCTCGATCCGGCGCACGCCCGCGCCCACCGCGCTCTCGGCCACGATGGTGATCGCCCCGATATCGCCGGTGCGCGCGGCGTGAGTGCCGCCGCAGAGCTCCACGGAGAAGTTTCTGGCGCGCGGTTGCGCGGCTTCGCCGTCGACCGGCAGCCCCATCGAGACCACCCGCACCTCGTCGCCGTACTTCTCGCCGAACAGCGCGCGGGCGCCCGACGCGATCGCGTCGTCCACGGCCATCAGCTTCGTGACGACGGGCGCGTTCTGCAGCAGCACCGCGTTGGCGATGTCCTCGACGCGGCCGAGCTCGTCGGCCTCGATCGGCTTCGGGTGGCTGATGTCGAAGCGCAGCCGGTCGGGGCTGACCAGCGAGCCCTTCTGGGCGACGTGGTCGCCCAGCACCTGCCGCAGGGCCTCGTGGAGCAGGTGGGTGGCCGAGTGGTTGGCCCGGATCGCCCTGCGGCGGGCGTTGTCGACCTTCAACTCGACCGGCTGGTCGAGGCTCACCGACCCCTCCTCCACGGTGACGTGATGGACGAACACGTCGCCGAGCTTCTTCTGGGTGTCGGTCACCCGCGCCCGCACGCCCGGCGCCAGGATCAGGCCGGTATCGCCGACCTGACCGCCCGACTCCCCGTAGAACGGCGTCTGGTTGACGAGGACGAGGCCGGTCTGACCAGCCTCGAGGGCCTTCACCTCGGCGCCGTCGCGCAGGAGCGCGGTCACGATGCCCTCGGCGGTCTCGGTCTCGTAGCCCAGGAATTCGGTGGCGCCGACGCGCTCGCGCAGTCCGAACCACACCGTCTCGGTCGCCGCCTCGCCCGAGCCCTTCCAGGCCTCGCGGGCCGCCTGCTTCTGGCGCTGCATCGCGGCCGCGAAGGCGTCGGTGTCCACGCCAATGCCGCGGGCCTTGAGGGCGTCCTGCGTCAGGTCGAGGGGGAAGCCGTAGGTGTCGTAGAGGGTGAAGGCGGTCTCGCCGGAGAGCTTGTCGCCCTCCCGGAGGTCGCGGCTCTCGGCGTCGAGGATCGACAGGCCCCGCTCGAGGGTGCGGCGGAAGCGGGTCTCCTCCAGCTTCAGGGTCTCGGCGATCAGGCTCTCGGCCCGCATCAGCTCCGGGTAGGCCTGGCCCATCTCGCGCACGAGGGTCGGCACGAGGCGGAACATGGTGGGCTCGCGGGCCCCCAGGATCTCGGCGTGGCGCATGGCGCGGCGCATGATCCGGCGCAGCACGTAGCCGCGGCCCTCGTTGCCCGGCAGCACACCGTCGGCCACCAGGAAGGAGGCCGCCCGCAGGTGGTCGGCGATCACCCGGTAGGACGCCATCGTGGCCGCCTCCGGCGCCCGCGAGACCGCGTGGGCCACGGCGTCGATCAGGGCGCGGAACAGGTCGGTGTCGTAGTTCGAGTGGACGCCCTGGAGGATCGCCGCCATGCGCTCCAGGCCCATGCCCGTGTCGATCGACGGCCGCGGCAGCGGGTTCCGGACGCCCGGCTCCAGTTGCTCGTACTGCATGAACACGAGGTTCCAGAACTCGAGGAAGCGGTCTCCGTCCTCGTCCGGCGAGCCGGGCGGGCCGCCCTGCAGCGCCGGGCCCTGGTCGATGAAGATCTCCGAGCAGGGGCCGCAGGGGCCGGTATCGCCCATCTGCCAGAAATTGTCGGAGGTCCCGATCCGGATGATCTTGTCGTCGGAGAAGCCGGCGATCTTCTTCCACAGGCCGGCGGCCTCGTCGTCGTCGGCGTAGACGGTGACGAGGAGCTTGTCGGGCTTGAGGCCGAACTCCTTGGTGATCAGCGTCCAGGCCAGCTCGATCGCGCGGTCCTTGAAGTAGTCGCCGAACGAGAAGTTGCCGAGCATCTCGAAGAAGGTGTGGTGGCGCGCGGTGTACCCGACATTGTCGAGGTCGTTGTGCTTGCCGCCGGCCCGCACGCATTTCTGCGCCGTCGTCGCCCGGTCGTAGGCGCGCTTCTCCATCCCGGTGAAGACGTTCTTGAACTGCACCATGCCGGCGTTCGTGAACATCAGCGTCGGGTCGTTCTTCGGCACGAGGCTCGAGGACGGCACGACCTCGTGGCCCGCCTTGGCGAAGTAGTCGAGGAAGGTCGACCGGATCTCGTTGACGCCGCTCATCGGGGCTGACTCTGGCAGTACGGACGGGAAAGGGCGGCCGCGCGTCATCCGCCCGGCGCCCGCATGGCGCCCTCTTAAGGAGGGATGCCGCGCGAGTCACGGGCGGCCTGCCCCGAAATCTCCACGGGACGCCGCAACTCGGCCACAAGCGCGGCCGTGTTGTCGCCACATCTGTCAAGCGATGGTGAGTCCGTAGCGCCACAGCGGCGTGTGGAGAGTCGGGATAACGATGCAGGGCCGCACGGTCGGATCGCCGAGGACCATCACCGGCAAGCAGGGCCATTTCGGCTCGGGCCGCGCCGACGTGATCGCCGCACAGCCCATGCTGGGCCGTGCCCATGGCAGCCGCCCCGCGCTGTTCCGCTCCCTGCTCACCGTCTCGATGATCGCCGGCGGCCTCAGCGCCGCGCTGATCGGGTCGGGCGTGGACCTCGCCAAGGTCGGCCTGTCGCCGGCCGTGTCGGTCGCGGAGGCCGCCACCGAGCTCCCGATGCCGCGCCCGCGCATCCACACCGTCGCCCTCACCACCCCGCTGGAGCAGACGCCGCTGCGCGCCGCCGCGAGCTTCGCCCCGGTGCACGACCTCGACACCGAACTCGGCTCCAACACGGTCGACCGCGTGTCGTACGACTTCCTGCTCTCCGAGAGCGCCGTCGGCGATCCGAACGACATCCTCGAGTTCGGCCCGATGAAGATCCGGCGCCACCTCGTGCAGACGATCGTCCGGGCGGCCCAGGCGGTCCAGACCGATCCGGTGCTGCTGATGGCGGTAGCCGACAAGGAATCGAGCTTCGTCACGGCGGTCCAGGCCAAGACGTCCTCGGCGACGGGCCTCTACCAGTTCATCGAGCGGACCTGGCTCGGCGTGGTTCGCGACTTCGGCGCCAAGTACGGGCTGGAGAAGGACGCGGCGCTGATCACCTCCGACGCCAACGACCGGCCGGTGATCACCGATCCGGCGGAGCGCGCCCGGGTGCTGGAACTGCGCCGCGACCCGTACCTCTCGGCGCTGATGGCCGGCGAGATGCTGAAGCGCGACGCGGCCCGCATCGCCCTGCGCATCGGCCGCGAGCTGACCCTCGGCGAGGTCTACCTCGCCCACTTCCTCGGACCGGACGACGCCGAGGAGTTCCTCGCCAACGTCGTGAACAAGCCGGCCGCCGCCGCGGCGGCCCTGCTCCCGGGGCCGGCCCGGGCCAACCGCTCGATCTTCTTCGCCGCCGGGCGCTTCGTCGGGCGCGGCCGCCACCGCAAGCCCCTGAGCCTGTCGGTCGCACAGGTGCACGAGAAGTTCGAGGCGATGATGAGCACCCGCGGGACGCGCTACCAGAACGTCCGCCAAGTCTCTGGAATCATGGCGTATGCCGACGCCGACGCCGGGCTCGCCACGCAGTAACGGCTCTGTGACGCCGGGCGGGATTCCGAACGCCCGGCGCAACCAGCGGCGGATTGCCGACTTTCCTCCTTCGAGCGCCGCATCCTCGGGCGGCGCGGAAGTCGACTTCGGGGGGAGTCCTTGAAAAAGCACCAGACGAGCGCACCCCTGCCGCTCACCGATACGCTGTCACCGGGTATTCCGCTCGATCAGATCGGTCAGAAACTGGCGTCGTTCTACGATGATCTGGTCACCGAGGGTGTGCCCGAACACCTCGCGGCCCTGGTCCGCCGCGTTCGGCAGAACGAGGGCGACGAGGCCGCCCTGGGCGCGCCGAGCGTCGTGGCGGCCGAGGCCGGTCCGCCGCGTCTCGCGCTCGTCGTGGAGGACGATCCCGAGATCCGCGCGCTCGCCGAGACCCTCTTGGAGGAAACCGAACTCGACGTGGTCGGGTGCGACAGCGCCGAGGCCGCCCTGTCGGTCCTCCAGGCGCGCGGGGGCGACGTCGCCCTCGTCTTCGCCGACGTCCGGCTGGCCGGCGAGATGGACGGCCTCCAGCTCGCCCGCGCGGTGGCGACCCTGTGGCCCCGGGCCCGTCTGGTGATCACCTCGGGCCACGGCATTCCCCGCCCCGAGCTGCCGGCCGAGGCCGTCTTCATCGCCAAGCCGTGGCGCCCCCTCGACGTGCTGGTCGAGGCCGAGCGCGCCGCCGCCGACCCGGCCCCGCCGGTGGTCTGAGGCGTTCCGCGCGGCCGGGCCCGGCCCTTGCATCGCCGGTGACCGCGTCGGCGCGAGCCCGGAGCCTGCGACTTGCCGATCCTCTCCGTCCGCCACCGCACGGTCTACCGGTACCGGCGTCCGGTCGCCTTCGGCGAGCACCGGATCATGTTCCGGCCGCGCGACAGCTACGATCAGCGGCTGATCGCGGCGACCCTCGACATTGCCCCGGAGCCGGCCGCCCTGCGCTGGCTGTTCGACGTGTTCGGCAACTGCGTGGCGGTCGCGACCTTCGACACCCGCGCCGAGACCCTGACCTTCGACTGCGGCATCACCCTCGACCACACCCCGGAGCACGCGCCGGTCTTCCCCCTGGCGCCGCACGCGACCCACTACCCGTTCGGCTACGGCGCCGAGGACATGCCGGACCTCGCCCGCTCCATCGAGCGGCAATGGCCGGACCCGCGGCACGAGGTCGATGCCTGGGCGCGGAGCTTCCTGCCGCCGCAGGGCCGTATCCCGACGCAAGAGCTGCTGGCCGCGATGACGCGCAGCGTGCGGGCGAACTTCACCTACCTCGCCCGCTCCGAGAAGGGCGTGCAGGACCCGCTCACGACCCTGCGCACGAAGCTCGGTTCGTGCCGGGACTTCGCGGTGCTGATGATGGAGGGCGTCCGGGCGCTCGGCATGGCCGCCCGCTTCGTCTCCGGATACCTCTACAACCCGCGCAACGACCGGGCGCGCCACGTCGGCGGCGGCTCCACCCACGCCTGGCTGCAGGTCTACCTGCCGGGCGCCGGCTGGGTCGAGTTCGACCCGACCAACGGCATCGTGGGCAACCGCGACCTGATCCGCGTGGCGGTGACCCGCGATCCGGCCCAGGCCGTGCCGCTGCACGGCTCATTCTTCGGCCTCGCCAGCGACGATCTCGGCATGCGCGTCGACGTCGACGTGGTGGAACTGCCTGCCGACGGGCCGGCGGCCCGAACCGTGCAGGGGCCGGAGACGTCCCTGGCGCGTTGAGTTCGCGCGCACCCGGACTCGGAACGAGCGTGCGTGGCGACTCCGCGCGGACGGCGACAGAGCAAGGTGGCCCCGATGAAGATCAGGACCGGTTTCGATATCGCTTTCACGCTGTCGCAGCCGACACCGATGATCCTGATGCTGAGCGTCCATCCCTCGCGGATCGACGACGTGCTGACCCCGCACGCGATCGGGTTCGATCCGCCGCTCGAGGCGCGGACGTACCGGGACGGCTTCGACAACATCTGCCACCGCATCGTCGCGCCGCCCGGTCAGCTGACCATCGCGGCCGACTTCACGGTCGAGGATTCGGGCGAGCCCGATCCGGTCGTGCCGGACGCCCGGCAGATCCCGGTCCAGGACCTGCCCGACGACGTCCTGATCTTCCTCCTGGGCTCGCGCTACTGCGACACCGACAAGCTCTCGCAGACCGCGTGGTCCCTGTTCGGCGGCACGCCGGAGGGCTGGGCCCGCGTCCAGGCGATCGTCGACTACACGCACGAGCGGATCCGCTTCGACTATCAGCGCGCCGACGCGACCCGGAGCGCGCACGACGCCTTCATGCAGCGCGAGGGCGTGTGCCGGGACTTCGCGCACCTGGCGATCACCCTGTGCCGGTGCATGAACATCCCGGCGCGCTACGCCACCGGATACCTCGGCGATATCGGCGTGCCGAAGGACCCGGCGCCGATGGACTTCTCCGCGTGGTTCGAGGTCTTCCTCGAAGGGCCCGAGGGGCCGCGCTGGTACACGTTCGACGCCCGCCACAACCGGCCCCGCATCGGCCGCATCGTCATGGCCCGCGGCCGCGACGCCACCGACTGCGCCATCTCGACGAACTTCGGCTACGCCCACCTCGCGCGCTTCGACGTCCACACGGACGAGGCCCCCTGAGCCGCGCACGCGTTCGTGATATCGCGCACCGCACGGCCAAGCCGGCCTGCGTATTCCGCCGGACAGCAAATTCCGGGCGGAAGTATGGAACTGCCAGCCTATGCTCACGCTTGTAATGGCAAAGGTTATTGCACAGGTAGGCCACTCATGAAGACCACGGTCACCGCACTCGCCGCGCTCCTCGGCGTGTCTGTTCTTGCCGCCACGCCCGTCCTCGCCGCTTCGTCGTACGATCCCTTCGGCACGGATAATGCCGACGAGTACTACTCCGATCAGGGACAGTACGGTTACCAGGGCTCTTACGCCCCGGGCTACGGCCAGGGCGTGCAGGCCGCGCCGCAGGCGCAGGTCCAGCCGATCCCCCGCGAGATCGTCGCGTTCAACGCGCCCTACGCGCCCGGCACGATCGTGGTCTCCACCGCCGAGCGGCGCCTGTACTACGTGCTCGGCAACGGTGAGGCGATCCGCTACGGCGTCGGCGTCGGCCGTCCGGGCTTCAGCTGGAGCGGCACCAACAAGATCACCGCCAAGCGCGAGTGGCCGTCGTGGACGCCCCCGAAGGCCATGATCGCCCGTCGTCCCGACCTGCCGCGCTACATGGCGGGCGGCATCGAGAACCCCCTCGGCGCCCGGGCCATGTATATCGGCAGCACCGAGTACCGCATCCACGGCTCCAACGAGCCGGACACGATCGGTCAGGCGGTCTCGTCGGGCTGCATCCGCATGACCAACGACGACGTCACCGACCTGTACGAGCGCGTGAAGGTCGGCGCCAAGGTCGTCGTCCTGAACTGAGCGCGCGGCGCGGGATCACCCGCGCCCCTAGCCCGCCTGTGCCGCACGGGCCGCGTCATCCCACCCGGGGGCGCGGCCCGTCGCGTGTGCGGTCGCCTGCGCGGGGCTGTGCCTCAGGGAACGACGCGGCCGACGGCCGTCTGCGGCGGGCTGAACGAGGCGATCGGCATGTCGCAGAAGCAGCGCACGCCGAGGGGCCGCGGCCCCGGCAGCGGGCAGGAGTACGGCTTCGGGCCGGTGATTCCCTGCTGGACGGCGTCGCAATTGTAACCGACCGGGGCGCGCTGCGCCCGGCGCGGGACCGGCCGGTAACCGCCGTCGTAGCCCGGATCGTCGTAGTACTGGGCGAAGGCCGCGCTACTCGGAGCGACGGCGGCGAGCGCCAGAGCGGCGACCGCCAGACGGAGAGGTCCACGCAGGCCGGATCGGCCAGTAACAGTGAGGCGCATCCCTGAACCCTTCACTCGGCGCGGACCCAACGCGTCCGCCCGGCGGCTCTCGGCGGCAATACCGGCGAAAACGAGACGGCCCGCCCCCGGATCGGGAGCGGGCCGCGGCCCCGTTCGTCGGTGCGAGCGTCAGTGCGACGCGCGCTCGGCGGCGTCCTGGGCGTTCTGGGCCGTCTGCTTCGCGGCGTCCTGGCCCTGCTCCATGGCCTTGCGGGCCTCGTCGGCACCCTGCTGCATCGCCGACTTGGCGCGCTCGGCGCCCTGCTGCATCGCGCTCTGCGCGAGGCCGCTGAACTCCTTCGCCTGGGCCTGAATGGCGGCGAACTGGCTGCGGACGAACTCGGCCTGGTGCTGCATCGCCTCCTGCATGTCCCTGGAGCGGACGAGCTTCTGGGCGAGGTCGAAGGCCGCGTTCACGTTCTGCTCGGCATACTCGAAGCCGCGCGAGGACGCGTCCAGCGCGTTGGAGCGCGCCAGCTCGGCCGAGCCCTGCACGGTGTCGGCGGTGCGGCGAGCCGCGCCGATGAAGCTGTCGAACGCCTTCCGGGCCTGCTCGACGCTCTTCTCGGCGAAGTCGCGCATCTCGGCCGGAACTTCGTAGTTCGGGGGGTTGCTCATACGTCGTCTCCTCTCTTCATTGGCCTGTGGATGGCGCTTTGTGCGGTGCACAATAACTGATTCGCCGCCATATGCCACCCGCGCTCACGGCGTTAAGGTTGACATAACGTAAACGTGTGACGGTCGCGCCGAGAGTCCAGCGCCGCGGCGCGGGGGAGTTTACAATAGGGCTACGGTCGCGCGCGTTTCTCGGGCAAAGCGGGACCGTTGAGCGTCAGGATCGCGTTAGGGTTCGAGGTCGCGGGCTTTGGAGACGACAGTGACACCGACGGCCGCTGCAGCCCCGCCCGGGCTGGGGACTGCCTTCGCGACCTGGGAGCGCCTGCCCGCGCTGGCGGCCGCTCTGGGTGCGCGCGACGCCGTGCATCTCGTGATCGATCCGTCGGAGGCCCGGATCCTGTCCGCGTCCGAAGCGGCGGCGGGTCTCGCCGCGGTTCTGGACGGCCCGGCCGTCGCCGACCTGACCCGGCAGATCGCGACCGCGGTGGCGGGCGACGCCGCGCCCCGCCTCGCGCGCCTGCGCCTCGATGTCCGCCGGATCGCGCCGCCGGTCCTGTGCTGGCTGGCGCGCGGCGCGCAGGCCGACGGCCGGCCCGCGATCCTCGTCGTCCCGACCGCGCCGGTGGCGTCTGGCCGCGCGCGTCCGATCCGCCCGGTCGATCCACCGGTCGACGCGCCCGCCGGGCATCCCGTGGCGGCGCGGGCGCTTCCCCAGGAGCCGCAATCGCCTCCGGCGACGCCGCTCCGGCGCGACGACCGCTTCCTCTGGCGCCTCGATGCCGCGGGTGTCCTGACGACCCTCACAGGGCCTGAGGCGCTCGCCGGGCTGGTCGGGCAGCGCTGGCAGGATCTGGCCGAGAGCGGGCGCCTCTCCGGCGCCGACGCCGTGCTGGCGGCCCTGCGCGACCGGCGCACCTTCCGCGGGGAACCGGCGGTCCTCGATGCCGGCACCGGGGCGTTCCGGGTCGACCTGTCCGGAGCCCCGCTCGGGCGGGGCGACGCGGCCTTCTCGGGCTTCGGCGGCTTCGGCCTGATCCGCAGCGCCCCGGCCGGCAGCCCGAGACCGGTCGCGACGCCGGAGCCGACCCCGGAGCCCATGCCCGAGCGCGTTCCCGAGCCCGTGCCCTCCGCGACGCCGGAGCCGGCAACGTCCGAGGTTGCCAAGCCCGCTGCCGTCCCGACCGGGACCGGCGACGCCGCGATCCCTGTCGCGATTCCTGTCGCGGTCGACGCGGATCCCGTCGCCGCGCCGCTGTCGAACGACGAGCACGCCGCGTTCCGCGAGATCGCCCGCGCGCTGGGCGCCCGCTACGCCGGTGACGAGGCCGGATCGGGGTCGCCCCGGACCGCGGGTGGGGCGGTCATGCCGTTCCCGGCGCCGCAGGCCGGCCCGACGGAGACCGGCGCGACCGCCGCGGATCCCGATGTCGAGACCGGGAGGGCGGAGGCCGAGCCGGTCGCCGACGCGCCGCCGGCCCCGGAATCCGATCTCCTCGGCGGATTGCCGGTGCCGGTGCTGGTCCATCGCGACGGAGCGATCGTCGCGGCGAACCGCGCCTTCCTCGATCTGACCGGCCATCCCGACCTGCCGAGCCTCGCGCGCCTCGGTCTTCCGGGATTGCTGCCCGGCCTCCCCCCGGCGGAGACGGTCGACCCGTCCGCGCGCCGGACGACCGTCGCGACGGCCGACGGCGGCGCCCGTCCCGTCGAAATCCGGGCCGGCGCCCTCCCCTGGTCGGGCGCGACCGCGACGTGCCTGGTCGTGCGCCCGGTCGAGGACGCCGACGTCGCCGACGCCCTCACGGCCGAGCGCCTCGCCCGCGCCGCTGAGACCGAGCGGACGGCCAGCGCCGAGGCGACTTTGGACGCGCTGGAGACGGGCGTCGTCACGGTCGACGGGGCCGGGCGCATCGTCGCGCTGAACCGCGCGGCGGCCGGCCTGTTCGGCTGCGATCCGCGCGAGATCGTCGGCAGCAGCTTCGTCACGCTCTTCGACCGGGAGAGCGTCCTGACGGTCGCCGATGCCCTGAGGGGCACCGCCCCGGGGCGGCGGATCGTGCGCATCGACGGCGCTCCGATGTCGTTGACCGTAGCGGCGACGGCGAGCCGGCGCGTGGCCCAGATCGCCCGAGCCGAGGACGAGGCCCTCGCGCGGAGCGCGGAGGGCGGCCCGGAGCCCGCGCCGGGCCGCGCCGATGCCCTCGACCGGCTCGGCTGCGCCGTCCGCGAGCCCGTGTCCGGGATCGTCGACCTGGCCGGCGCGATGCTGAAGGAACCGTTCGGCCCCCTCGGCGACGCGCGCTACCGGGGCTGCCTCGCCGAGATCAAGGCCTCGGGCGAGGCGATGCTGGAGCGCGTCGGGAAACTCCTGGACCTCGCCGCCGTCGAGGCCGGCGCGCTCCACTTGGAGCCGCGCGCCCTCGACCTCAACGACGTCGTGGCGAGCTGTGTCGCCCAGCTCCAGGCGGAGGCGGCGCGGGGGCGCATCGTGATGCGGACGAGCTTCTCGACCGATATCGGCGACCTGGAGGCCGACGAGCGCTCGGTCAGCCGCGCGGCCAGCTTGGTGATCGAGAACGCGATCCGACGCTCCACGGCCGGCAGCCAGATCATCGTGTCCACCGGGTCCGCCGAGCGGGCGGGGATCGCCGTGCGGGTGCGCGAGACCGGCGCCGGCCACGCGCCGCGGGCGGCAGCGCCGCAGGGCGATGTCGAGGACGGGCTGGCGCTGCCGCGGGCGCTCGTGGAGGCCAATGGCGGGCGCCTGCAGCTCTCCGCCCGACCGGAAGACGGCACGCTCGTGGAGATCATCATGCCCGCGCGGCGGGCGGCCAACGGCTAGGGGTGAGCGCCCCCCACCCCCGCGGGGCGGAAACAGAGGGCCGCCGGTGACAGCGGGCTCGGGCGCGCGCGCTTGACAGCGCAGCATCGAAGCCCCAATCAGCCCTTACATTGCGCCCAATCTATTCACGGGAATTGAGCTGCGCAGGAGCGCGCCAAACTGCGATGATATCGTCATCGTAGATTGGCGGCTACGTTACTTTGGAAGTCCTGGCTGCGCGGCGGAGACCGCGATACGATCGGGCGCCAAAACAGGGATGGGACGCCATGGTAGGCAAGGTGATCGAGGTTCAATCCGCGTGGCGCGAGGGTGCGCACGTGGACGATGCCAAGTACCGGGAGATGTACGCGGCTTCGGTCGCCGATCCCAACGCGTTCTGGGCCGAGCACGGCAAGCGCATCGACTGGATGAAGCCGTTCTCGACGGTGAAGAACACCAGCTTCGAGCCCGGCAAGGTCTCGATCAAGTGGTTCGAGGACGGCAAGACCAACGTCGCCCATAACTGTATCGATCGCCATCTCGAGACCCGCGGCGACCAGACCGCGATCATCTGGGAAGGCGACAACCCCGACGAATCCAAGCACATCACCTACCGCGAGCTGCACGCGCAGGTCTGCCGGATGGCCAACGTCCTGCGCAACCGCGGCGTCGGCAAGGGCGACCGCGTCACGCTCTACATGCCGATGGTCCCGGAGGCCGCCTACGCGATGCTCGCCTGCGCGCGGCTCGGGGCGATCCACGCCATCGTGTTCGGCGGCTTCTCGCCGGATTCCCTCGCCTCGCGCATCCAGGGTTGCGGCTCCAAGGTGGTGATCACCGCCGACGAGGGCCTGCGCGGAGGCCGCAAGGTGCCGCTGAAGGCCAATGTCGACGAGGCGATCAAGCGTCTCGGGACCGACCTCGTCGACCACGTGATCGTCGTGCGCCGCACCGGCGGCAGCGTCGCCATGGAGGCGGGCCGGGACGTCTACTACGACGAGGCCGCCGAGCAGGTGACGGACGAGTGCCCCGCCGTGGCGGTGGAGGCCGAGCACCCGCTCTTCATCCTCTACACCTCCGGCTCGACCGGGCAGCCGAAGGGCGTGGTGCACACCACCGGCGGTTACCTCGTCTACGCGTCGATGACGCACGAGTACGTCTTCGATTACCGCGAAGGCGACGTGTACTGGTGCACCGCCGATGTCGGCTGGGTGACGGGCCACAGCTACATCGTGTACGGGCCGCTCGCGAACGGCGCCACGACGCTGATGTTCGAGGGTATCCCGACCTACCCGTCGACCTCCCGGTTCTGGGAAGTGGTCGACAAGCACAAGGTCAACATCTTCTACACGGCGCCGACCGCGATCCGCTCGCTGATGGGCGGCGGCGAGGGACCGGTGAAGAAGACCTCGCGGCAATCGCTCCGCGTGCTGGGCTCCGTGGGCGAGCCGATCAACCCGGAAGCCTGGGAGTGGTACTACAACGTCGTCGGCGACCAGCGCTGCTCGATCGTCGACACGTGGTGGCAGACCGAGACCGGCGGCATCCTGATCACCCCGCTGCCGGGCGCCACCGCCCTGAAGCCGGGCTCGGCGACCCGGCCGTTCTTCGGCGTGAAGCCCGAGATGGTCGACGCCGAGGGCAAGGTCCTGGAGGGCGCCTGCGAGGGCAATCTCTGCATCGCCGATTCCTGGCCGGGCCAGATGCGCACGGTCTACGGCGACCACGAGCGCTTCGAGCAGACCTACTTCTCGACCTACCCGGGCAAGTACTTCACCGGCGACGGCGCCCGCCGCGATGCGGACGGCTACTACTGGATCACCGGCCGGGTCGACGACGTCATCAACGTCTCGGGCCACCGGATGGGCACCGCCGAAGTCGAGTCGTCTCTGGTCGCCCACCCGAAGGTGGCCGAGGCCGCGGTGGTGGGCTACCCGCACAACGTGAAGGGCCAGGGCATCTACGCCTACGTGACCCTGAACGACGGCGAGGAGGGCGACGACGCCCTGCGCAAGGAGCTCGTGACCTGGGTCCGCAAGGATATCGGGCCGATCGCCTCGCCGGACCTGATCCAGTTCGCGCCCGGCCTGCCCAAGACTCGCTCGGGCAAGATCATGCGCCGGATCCTGCGCAAGATCGCCGAGGACGATTTCAGCTCGCTCGGCGACACCTCGACGCTCGCCGAGCCGGCCGTCGTCGACGACCTGATCGAGAACCGGCAGAACCGGGGCTGATCGCACCCGCGCCGCCCCGGCGGCGCGGGTTCGGACCGGGGCGGGTGCCGGGGCGGCGCCCGCTCCCAACAAGAACCACGAGTCTCAACGCGAAGAACCGGGGGGCCAGAGCAGGCCCTCGCGGGAGGAACACCCATGAGCGGCACGACACTGAACAGCCGAGGGCGCACGGCGCCCCCGGGACCACGCCCACGCGAGACCGCCGCCGATCCGCAGGTCGAGCGGATCGCCCGAACCCCCGAGTTCCAGCAGCTCGTTCACGAGCGCACCCGCTTCGCCTGGATCCTGACGATCCTGATGCTGGTCGTCTATTTCGGCTTCATCGGCCTGATCGCCTTCGACAAGTCGCTCCTCGCCGTGAAGGTCGGCGGCACCGCCTCCCTCGGCCTGTTCGCGGGCGTGTTCGTGATCCTGTTCGCCTTCGCGCTCACGGGGGTCTACGTCGCCCGGGCCAACACGCGCTTCGACGCGCTGAGCGAAGCCCTGAAGCGGAGCGTGGCCCGATGAACCGCCTCCTCCTCGGCCTCACGCTCGCCACCATCGTCGCGAGCGCCGCCTACGCGGCCGGCCCGGATCTCGGTGCCGTCGCGCAATCGGCCACGAACTGGCCGGCCATCCTGATGTTCCTGTTCTTCGTGCTGCTGACGCTCGGCATAACCTACAAGGCCGCCAAGGGCACCAAGTCGGCCGCCGACTTCTACGCGGCGGGCGGCGGCATCTCGGCCGGGACGAACTCGCTCGCGATCGCCGGCGACTACATGTCGGCGGCCTCGTTCCTCGGCATCTCCGGCCTCGTCTACACCTCGGGCTTCGACGGGCTGATCTACTCGACGGGCTTCCTGGTCGGCTGGCCGATCGTGCTGTTCCTGATCGCCGAGCGCCTGCGCAACCTCGGCAAGTTCACCTTCGCCGACGTGGCGAGCTTCCGCCTCGACCAGACCGCCATCCGCATCATCTCGGCGGTGGGCACCCTGGTGGTGGTGGCCTTCTACCTGATCGCCCAGATGGTCGGCGCGGGGAAGCTGATCCAGCTCCTGTTCGGCCTGCCCTACCTCTACGCGGTGATCATCGTCGGCGTCCTGATGATCGTCTACGTCGCCTTCGGCGGCATGAAGGCGACCACCTGGGTGCAGGTGATCAAGGCCTGCCTGCTGCTCGGCGGCGCGACCTTCATGGCCGGCGCGGTTCTGTACAAGTACGGCTTCAACCCGGAATCGCTGTTCGCCAACGCCGTTCAGGTCCACCCGAAGGGCGACGCCATCATGGCGCCGGGCGGCCTCGTGTCGAACCCGGTCGAGGCGATCTCGCTCGGCGTCGGCCTGATGTTCGGCACCGCCGGCCTGCCGCACATCCTCATGCGGTTCTTCACGGTCTCGGACGCCCAGGCCGCGCGCAAGTCGGTGTTCTACGCCACCGGCCTGATCGGCTACTTCTACATCCTGACCTTCATCATCGGCTTCGGCGGCATCGCGCTGCTGATGTCGGACCCGGTCTACTTCAAGCTCGGGCCGGCCGGCGCCTTCGACAAGCTGAAGGACATGATCGGCGGCACCAACATGGTGGCGGTGAACCTCGCCAACGCGGTGGGCGGGCCGTACTTCCTCGGCTTCATCTCCGCGGTGGCCTTCGCGACGATCCTCGCGGTCGTCGCCGGGCTCACGCTCGCCGGGGCCTCGGCGATCAGCCACGACCTCTACGCCCAGGTGATCGCCCGCGGGCGCACCACCGAGAAGCACGAGGTCAACCTGTCGAAGATCTCGGCCGTGGTGATCGGGATCGTGGCGATCTACCTCGGCTACGTGTTCGAGAACCAGAACGTCGCCTTCATGGTCGGCCTCGCCTTCGCGGTGGCGGCGAGCTGCAACTTCCCGGTGCTGGCCATGTCGATCCTGTGGCGCGGCACCACCACCTGGGGCGCGCTCGCCGGCGGCCTCGTCGGCCTGCTCGCGGCGGTCATCATGGTGGTGCTGTCGAAGGCCGTGTGGGTGACCACGCTGGGCAACCCCGCCCCGCTCTTCCCCTACGACAACCCGGCGCTGTTCTCGATGCCGCTGGCCTTCGCGACGATCTGGGTCGTCTCCCTCGTGGACAAGTCCCGCCGGGCCCAGCGCGAGCGGGCCGCCTTCGAGGCGCAGTACGTGCGCTCCGAGACCGGCATCGGAGCGGCCGGCGCGCACGCGCACTGACGGCCTTCCGAAACATCGAACGGGCGGAGGGCGCGGCGCGAGCCGCGCCCTTCGTCGTTCGTGTGACAACTGCGTACGCGCCCATGTTGATGGGGGTCTTCACGATCGCTTTACCGGTTGACCGTTCCGATCGGTGCGATAACGCATAGGTGATCTGCGCCGTGCGCAGAACCGCCCGGGAATCGGGCCGGTGAGCGGGCGATCCGTGTCGCGGGCCGCCCAAATGCGTCTGGGAGGACCTGTTTCATGGCTGTGGCAACCGCGAGTGCGCGGACAGGGGACGCCGCGAGGCCGATGACGTCGGCCGAGAAGCGGGTGATCTTCGCGTCCTCGCTCGGCACCGTGTTCGAGTGGTACGATTTCTATCTCTACGGCTCTCTGGCGGCGATCATCGGCGCGCAATTCTTCTCGGCCTACCCGCCGGCCACGCGCGACATCTTCGCCCTGCTGGCCTTCGCGGCCGGCTTCATCGTTCGCCCGTTCGGCGCCCTCGTGTTCGGCCGCGTCGGCGACCTCGTCGGCCGCAAGTACACCTTCCTCGTCACGATCCTGATCATGGGTCTGTCGACCTTCATCGTCGGCATCCTGCCCAACGCGGCGACCATCGGCATCGCGGCCCCGATCATCCTGATCGTCCTGCGCCTCGCCCAGGGCCTCGCCCTCGGCGGCGAGTACGGCGGCGCAGCGACCTACGTGGCCGAGCACGCCCCGAACGGCCGGCGCGGCTTCTACACGAGCTGGATCCAGACGACCGCGACCCTGGGCCTGTTCCTGTCGCTGATGGTGATCCTGGCGACCCGGACCATCACCGGTGAGGCCGCCTTCGCCGAGTGGGGCTGGCGCATCCCGTTCCTGGTCTCGGTGCTGCTGCTCGGCATCTCGGTCTGGATCCGCCTCCAGCTCTCCGAATCGCCGGCCTTCCAGAAGATGAAGGAGGAGGGCAAGACCTCGAAGGCGCCGCTCACGGAGGCGTTCGGCCAGTGGCGGAACGCGAAATTCGCGATCATCGCCCTGTTCGGGCTCGTCGCCGGCCAGGGCGTGGTCTGGTACACGGGCCAGTTCTACGCGCTGTTCTTCCTGCAATCGATCCTGAAGGTCGACGGCTACACGGCCAACCTGCTGATCGCGTGGTCGCTGCTCTTCGGCACCGGCTTCTTCGTGGTCTTCGGCTGGCTGTCCGACAAGATCGGCCGCAAGGTCATCATCCTGGCGGGCTGCGCGATCGCGGCGGCGACGTTCTTCCCGATCTTCAAGGGGATCACCTCGACGGCCAACCCGAAGCTCGAGGCGGCGATCGAGAACGTGAAGGTGACGGTGACGGCCGATCCGGCCGCCTGCGGAACCCTGTTCAACCCGGTCGGGACCCGGGTGTTCACCCAGCCCTGCGACCTCGCCCGCGACTTCCTGTCGAAGTCGTCGGTCCGCTACTCGACCGCCCCCGGCGCGGCCGGCCAGCCCACCACGATCCGGGTCAACGACACCGAGATCCCGTACCCGCAGGGCGGCAACGTCGAGGCCAACAAGGCCACGACCGCCGCGCTGCAGGCCGCGGGCTACCCGAAGGCCGGCGACCCCGAGATCGTCAAGATGTCGAACCCGTTCGACATCTTCCGGCCGCAGGTCGCGCAGGTGATCGGCCTGCTGTTCATCCTCGTGCTCTTCGTCACGATGGTCTACGGCCCGATCGCCGCCATGCTGGTGGAGCTGTTCCCGACCCGGATCCGCTACACCTCGATGTCGCTGCCCTACCATATCGGCAACGGCTGGTTCGGCGGCCTCCTGCCGGCGACCGCCTTCGCCATGGTGGCCCAGACCGGCGACATCTATTTCGGCCTCTGGTACCCGATCGTCATCGCGGTCGCGACAGTGATCATCGGCGTGTTCTTCGTGCCGGAGACCAAGGATCGCGACATCTTCGCCGACACCTGATCGGCGCGAGCCGGCCGGACCGAGGTCCGGCGCGTGTCAAAGACGCCCAGGCAGCTCACGCTGCCTGGGCGTTCTCGTTCGTACGGCACGACGCGGCCGTCCCCCTTGTGTCGAGCCTGCAACGCGGCGGCGAAATAGCGACCCGTGCGGTTCCTCACGGATTGCGTTTCGTCTGATCCTATACGGATGTGTCAAGTATCGAGGCCCGGCGGAAACAGGCCTCCACCGACCGGATCCGGAGCGTCAATTGTCCTGGTTCAAACTTTTGATGTTGCGAGAGGCGACTTATTGCAACTGCAAGTAATCTGACCGGCGCCCCTAAGCTCATCGAGGGCGCGCCCGTCACCCGAGCCTGGACAAGATTTAACCTGCCGACAATCGGCCCGGTGGAACCCGATGCGGTACGAGCCCGTATCGGCTTTCCCGCCGCACCGGGCCCCTGGGATATCGAACGTGAACACCGTCCTGACACTTCTGCGCAGTCAGCCCGGCACGAAGCCACCGCTTCTCCTTGTGATTACCTGGTCCCTCGTCGCCGCTGGGCTCTGGATCCTGATCAACGGGTACGCCGGACGGCTGGTCTGGTGGTGGTGATGCGCCTCACCGCCCACGATCGCTCTCGGGATACCCGGTGAGATAGGCGCCGAGGAGATACCCCGCCTGATGCGCGGTGAGATATCCCAACACGATCAGGACGCGCAGCAGGTCGATCCCGTAGACCGACACGAAGATCGTCGTGGCGGTGAACAGGATCACCGACGAGGTCAGGGCGAGGATGATCACCGAGTAGGATCGGCCGAGAAGCCATCCCACGAGAAACAACAGCGCTGCGACCACCATCTCGTCACTCGACCCGGAGCTGTTCCAGGAAGTTCTCCACGCGAGCTTCCGGCGCATTTCCCCGCGATGATGGCGTGCGGCCGAGAAAATTTCAACCCGCGGCGCAGACACCGCGCCTATTCGACAAGTTTGGAATATTACACCCGTAATGTTGCACCAAAGATAGTTTTCCCGAACGCCGACCATTCATTGCCGAGCTTGGTCGGGCACCGCGTCTGTTCACGGCAATGCTGGGCGGAAGCGCCCGCTCGGCAAACAATCGACCCGGCCGATCCGATCGCGGCGTATCGTTAACGCGGCGCGGCGGCGCGACCGCGGGCGTTCCGGGGCGTCCGGACCGGTGCGGACGCCCCTGAGGTGGCGCGCCGTCCCGGGGGGCGGGAGACGGCCCGCCGGCTCAGTGCCGGAAGTGGCGGTGCCCCGTCAGGACCATGGCGAGACCGGCCTCGTCGGCCGCCGCGACCACGTCCGCGTCGCGCATCGAGCCACCGGGCTGGATCACCGCGGTGGCGCCCGCCTCGGCGGCCGCCATGAGCCCGTCCGCGAACGGGAAGAACGCGTCCGATGCCACCACCGACCCGACAGCGAGGCTCTCGGACAGCCCGAGACGCTTCGCCCCCTCGGCGGCCTTCCAGGCGGCGATGCGCGAGGAATCGACCCGGGACATCTGGCCTGCGCCGATGCCGACCGTGGCGCCGGCCTTCGCGTACACGATGGCGTTCGACTTCACGTGCTTGGCCACCCGGTAGGCGAACCGGAGATCGGCCAGCTCGGCCTCGCTCGGCGCGCGCTTGGTCACGACCGTGAGCGGCATGTCGTCGACGACCGCCGCGTCCCGGCTCTGGACCAGCAGCCCGCCCGCGAGGGTCCGCACGGTCTCCCCGCCGGCCCGCGGGTCGGGCACGCCGCCGGCCAGCAGCAGGCGCAGGTTCTTCTTGCCGGCCACGATGGCCGCCGCCTCGGGCGTGGCGTCGGGGGCGATGATCACCTCGGTGAAGATCTCGACGATCCGGCGCGCCGCCTCGGCGTCGAGGGTCCGGTTCAGGGCGACGATGCCGCCGAAGGCGGAGGTCGGGTCGCAGCTCAGAGCCCGCTCGTAGGCCTCGAGCAGGCTCGCCCCCTCGGCGACGCCGCAGGGGTTGGCGTGCTTGATGATGGCCACGGCGGCGGTCCGGGCCGGGTCGAACTCCGCCACGCACTCGTAGGCGGCGTCCGTGTCGTTGAAGTTGTTGTAGGACAGCTCCTTGCCCTGGAGCTGGCGCGCGGTGGCCACGCCCGCCCGGACCTTGCCGGGCGCGCGGTAGAAGGCGGCCGACTGGTGAGGGTTCTCGCCGTAGCGCAGCTCCTGCCCCAGGGAACCGCCGAAGGCCCGGAACCGGGCCGGCGCCTCGGCGCCGAAGCGGCCCGCCATCCAGTTGGCGATGGCGGCATCGTAGGACGCGGTGCGGGCGAAGGCCTTCTGCGCCAGGCTCCGGCGCAGATCCGCGCCGAGCGCGCCGTCCTGCGCCTCGAGGGCGGCGAGGACGCCAGCATAGTCCGACACGTCAGTGACGACGGCGACGTCCGCGTGGTTCTTGGCCGCCGCGCGGATCATCGCCGGGCCGCCGATATCGATGTTCTCGATGCAGTCGGCGTCAGACCGGTCGGCCGCGATGGTCGCCTCGAACGGGTAGAGGTTGACCACGAGGAGATCGATGGCGCCGATCCCGTGGGCGGCGAGCGCCGCTTGGTGCTCTGGGTTGTCGCGGATGGCGAGCAGGCCGCCGTGGACCGCCGGGTGCAGCGTCTTCACCCGGCCGTCCATCATCTCCGGGAACCCCGTCAGGTCGGCGACCTCGGTGACCGGCAGGCCGGCCTCCTGCAGGGTCCGGTGGGTTCCCCCGGTCGAGACCAGCGCGATGCCGCGGGCGTGGAGCGCCCGGGCGAAGTCGACGAGGCCGGTCTTGTCCGAGACCGAGAGGAGCGCGCGGGAGACCCGCACCTGATCGTGCGCCATAGCTTCGTGCCGAAAGTTCGAGATTTTCCGGCGCGGTAGCATGGAAACGGTGAGCCCGGCCAGCCGGCCCTGTCCGGAGACCTGTCCGAAGACCCGTCAGGGCGCCACGCCGCGCAGGGGCGCGGAGGCCCGACGCTCGAAGCTCCACCGGACTTCCACATCGTCGGATACCCGCAGATGGAGGACGATCTGGTCGGTCCGGCGCGGCCCGGTCAGGCCCGAGAAGTAGACGCTCTCCTCGATGGCGATCTCGGCGTTCTCGGCGCTGAACACCCAGACCTCCCCGAGCGCCGAGGCGAGTTCCAGCCCCTCCGGGACGCTGCGCACCGCGATGCCGGGATGCAGGTGGAAACGGATCGCCACGTCCTGCGGGCGCAGCCGCCGCCCGCGGCTGAGCCCCTTGCCCTGGCGCAGGAAGGCGTCGCGGCCCTCCAGGCGCGCCGTCGCGTGGAAGAGCTGCCAGCGGCGCTCGTGCACGATGCCGAATTCGGGGGCGTAGCCGTTGTGCCGGGCCGCGAGGACGACGCTGTCGGCCTCCTCGGCCCGCTCGGCCGCCACCGCCGACGGACCGCTCAGGACCACAGGCCCGCGCCGACCGATCAGCCAGTCCGCCAGCAGCCGCTCGCCCCACCACCCGGTGCGGGTGAGGAACCGGCAGGATGAGGCGTGGGCCACCGAAGCCGTCGAATGGGCCGGCGTCGAGCGGGCAAGGAGGCGCAGATCCGCGCCGCTGGCCGGCAGGCCGCAATTGACCACGATCCGCTGCGGCCCGCTCGACATCTCGAAGGCGAGGCAGCCCGCACCGGCATTCACCGCGAAGGGCAGCGGCGGGCTGGCACCGACATCGGCGACGATGACCACCCGGCCGCCCTCCAGGCGCTCGTAGCCCGAGTTCGGCGCGTGCATCAGCGGGCGGGCGAGCGCGCCGTCATAGACCAGCAGGGTCGCGAGATGGTCCGCGTCCGTGGCGCCCATGCCGTTGAAGTGGCTCAGCGAGGCGTCCGGGTGGCGGAGCAGTCGCAGCAGCGGCAGCATCCGGTCGACCGCGCGCAGGAGCGCCAGCGGCGGCTCGACGCTGCGGCTCAGGTAGCTCTGCCGCAGCGGCAGGAGGTCGAGGAGCAGCTCCATGGCGTAGCGCGGGTCGCGGGAGCGGTGGCCGCCGTCGGTCAGGATCTGCCGGTCGAGCTCCCGCGTCAGGATGCGGGTCGCCCGGCGCAGGATCGGCTGGATGCCGTCGCAGCACAGGCCGGCGTAGCAGAGCGCCACCGCGGCGTTCAGGCGCCATTGCGGCGGCACACCGCGCCGGAGGTCGCGCTCGAGCTGCTGGGCGTTGCGGCCGATCGCCTTGAGGAAGTTCTGGTAGAAGCCGTGGTCGGCCCCCTCCAGCACGAGGGGCGACTGACACAGGAACGAGATCAGCCGGCGCGCCGCCACCGGCGTCTGGCGGGCGAGCGCCGCGTCGCCGCGGCCGGCGATGAAATCGGCCACGAAGGCGCGAGCATTGGCGCGGGCCAGCGCGGTGTCGGCGGCGCGCAGGTGGCGCAGCCAGCCGAAGCCGTAGAGCTCGTCGGCCCATTCCGGCGACGGTGCCGCGTAGTCGAAGGGCGAGCCGCCGCTCGCCGCGAGCGATCGGCCGGCGAAGACGAACAACCCGGCATAGATGTCGTCCGCGAAGGTCGCGTCGGAGGTGCGCAGGTCCTGCGGCGCGATCACCAGGCCGGCGACCCGCATCCGGGCGAGGATGTCGGGCGGGGCTGTGACGCTGGCGCCGGCGGCGCGGACCGCGCGCGCGGTCTCGCGCGCGACGAGCCGATAGAAGCGCCAGCGGTCAGGCCCCCAAGCCACGCGATCTCCGAGCTACGCGTTCTGAAGGCCCCAAGGCCTTGAGCCCTCGCGCACGAGGATCGGCTGGCACCCGTTTCGTAAGGCTAGTGGGGGCCTCTTAACCGGCGGTTTACGCTATGTCATGTCCGACGCCGTGAAGGCGAAGGATCGCGGCGGCGCGCCCTCCCGGCGGACTAGCCCGGCATCAGCGCGGCGTCGAACGCCTTCAGGTTCGACCGCATCAGGTCGAGATACGTCGCGGCCGGGCCGTCCGGCGCCGAGAGCGCGTCGGAATAGACCTTGCCGCCGACGCGGGCGCCGCTCTCGCGGGCGATCTGCTGCATCTGGCGCGGGTCGCTGATGTTCTCGAGGAACACCGCCGGCACGCGCTCCTTCCGGATCTGGCGGATGATCGCGGCCACGTCCCGCGGGCTCGCCTCGCTGTCCGTCGACACGCCCTGCGGCGCGATGAAGCGCAGGCCGTAGGCCGCCGCGAAGTAGCCGAAGGCGTCGTGGGTCGTGATGATCCGCCGCCGCTCCGGCGGGATGCGGGCGATCGCCGCCCGGACGTCCCGCTCCAGCGCGTCGAGGTCGACGAGGTAGGCGGCGGCCGCCGCCCGGTAGGCGTCGGCATGGGCCGGATCGACCTTGGCGAGGCCGTCCCGGATGTTCGCCACGTAGGTCCGCACGTTGGCGACGTCCTGCCAGGCATGCGGGTCGACGGCTTGGTCGCTGTGTCCGTGTCCGTGTCCGCGGTCGCCGTCCTCGTGGGCGTGCTCGTCCTGCGCGGGGATCGGCTTCACGCCCGCGGAGGCCACCACGACGGGGGCGCGCGTGCCCGAGGCCCGGATCAGCCGGTCGAACCAGCCTTCCAGCCCGAGGCCGTTGACGAACACGATGTCGGCTTCGGCGAGCTTGCGCGCGTCGGCCGGAGACGGGCTCAGGCCGTGCGCGTCGGAGTCCGGACCGACCAGAGTCGCCACCGTCACGTGCGATCCGCCGACCTGCCGGACGAGGTCGCCCAGGATCGAGAAGGTCGCCACCGCCCGCACCGGCCGGTCCCGCGGTGCGGCCGAGACCGGCCCCGCCGATCCGAACCACAGGGACAGGATCGCGAGCGCCGCGATCCGGAATGTTCTCGCCACGCGCCGCACCGCTCCACCTGCCGCAATCCCGTCGCGCCTGCCACTAATGTAACATTGTTACATACACAAGCGGGATACATGGCGGGTGCCCTATGCGCGGCGTTGGGCGCCGCCGCGGGCCGCGGCGACGTCCCGAGCGTGAGACGGAGATTTCCATGACCCGACCTTTGACGGCGGCCATCCTGGTGACCGGGGCGCTCGGCCTCGGGCTCGCCGGCGCGGCGGTCGCGCGCGATCACGGACCTGAGGGCTTCCGCGGGCACGGCCGCTGGAGCGCGCTGACCCCCGAGGACCGCGCGGCCTTCACGGATGCCCGCATCGCCGCCCTGCATGCCGGTCTGAAGCTCAACGCCGACCAGGAGAAGCTGTGGCCGCCGGTGGAGACGGCGATCCGCGACATGGCCAAGCTGCGCCAGCAGCGCCGCGAGGCGATGCGCGACCGGCCGAAATTCAGCGACGACGCCCCGGCGGCGCTGCGGGCGATGGCGGACGCGGCGAGCGCGCGGGGCGACGCCCTGCGCAAGCTCGCCGACGCGTCCCAGCCGCTCTACGCCAGCCTCGACCAGGACCAGAAGCGGCGCGCCATGATCCTCGCCCGACCGATGGGCCCGATGGGCGGTCACGGCATGCGGGGCGGCTGGCACCGGGACCGCGGTGACGATCGCGGCGACGATCACGGGCCGCGCGGCGACGGCCGCTGAGCAAAAGCCTTGATCCGCGGCGGCGGCGGCGGCAAACCGCAGCCGCCGCGCATCCTGCCCCGGGGCGGCACTGATCCGACCCGGTAGGTCTCATGGCGCGCCTTCCCGGCGACACGGCTCCCCTCCTCGCCCGGCTCTGGCGCACGTGGTTGTACCCGCACCGGGCCACCCTGGCGGTGGTGCTGGTGCTGATCGCCCTGGTCGGCGGCTCGACCGGGCTCTACCCGGCGCTGATCAAGGCCGCCTTCGACGCCTTCGACCGCAAGGACGCTGCCGCCATCGCGTACGGACCGCTGGTGGTGATCGTCGTCACGGCCACGCGCGGCTTCGCCCTCTACGGCCAGACGGTGCTGACCAACCGGGTGGTGACCCGGGTCGAGGCCGACATGCAGGCGGCGCTCTACGGGCATCTCATCGATTCGGACCTCGCCCAGCTCAACCGCGAGAGCCCGGCGGCGCTCACCCAGCGCTTCACCACCGACTTCGCCTTCATCAAGGAGGCGCTGACCCGCATCTCGACGGTCCTGCTCCGAGACATCGCGATGCTGATCGGGCTCGTGGCGGCGCTGATCTGGATGGATCCGGTGCTGACCCTCGTGGCCGGCGTCACGGTCCCGTTCGTGGCGGGACCGATCGGGCGGATCGGCCGGAAGCTCCGGCGGGTCTCGACCTCGACCCAGGAACAGATGGGCGCCACCGCCAGCCTGATCTCCGAGAGCCTGCAGGGGGCCCGGGTCGCCAAGGCCTACGCGATGGAGACATACCTCAAGGGCCGCGCCGCCGAGGCCCTCGACGAGGTGCGGCGCCTCAAGATGAAGGCCGCCAATGCCCGCGGCCGCCTCGACCCGCTGCTGGAGATCGGCGGCGGCATCGCGGTGGCGGGCGTCCTGGTGCTGGTCGGCCAGCGGGTCCTGGCCGGCGAGAAGACCGTCGGCGACTTCACCGGCTACGTGGCGGCCCTGCTCCTCGCCGCCCAGCCGGCCCGGGCGCTGGGCAACCTCAACGCCATCCTGCAGGAGGCCGCCGCCGCGCTGCGGCGCTACTTCGACGTCATGGACGAGAGTGCCACGATCCGCGAGGCGCCGGAGGCCCGGCCGCTGGCGGTGACCGGCGGCGCGATCCGCTTCGCCGACGTCCGGTTCCGCTACCGGCCGGACGCGCCGGCGCTGGAGGGCATCGACCTCGGGGTCCCGGCCGGATCGGTGACGGCGCTCGTCGGGCGCTCGGGCTCGGGCAAGTCCTCGCTGCTCAACCTCGTTCCGCGCCTCTACGACGTCACCGGCGGCGCCGTGACCATCGACGGCCAGGATGTCCGGGACGTGACGCTGGCTTCCCTGCGCGCCGCGGTGGCGGTCGTCTCGCAGGAGGTCGTGCTGTTCGACGACACGATCGCCGCCAATATCGGCTTCGGCCGACCCGGGGCGACGCCCGCGGAGATCGAGGCGGCGGCCGAGGCCGCCGCGGCCCACACCTTCGTCTCGGCCCTACCGGAAGGCTACGGGTTCCGGGTCGGCCCGGGCGGCGGCCGGCTCTCGGGCGGCGAGCGGCAGCGGGTGGCGCTGGCCCGCGCCTTCCTCAAGGACGCGCCGATCCTGCTCCTCGACGAGGCGACCTCGGCCCTCGATTCCGAATCGGAGCGGCTCGTCCAGGAGGCGCTGACCCGGCTGATGCGCGGCCGCACCACCCTGGTGATCGCCCACCGGCTCTCGACCGTGCGCGACGCCGATCAGATCGCCGTGATGGAGGCGGGCCGTGTGATCGAGACCGGGCGCCACGACGACCTGCTCGCCGCCGGCGGCGCCTACGCGCGCCTGCACCGTCTGCAGCTGTCGGAGCCCGCGACCGCCGAGTGAGGCGCCGAGTGACTCGCCGAGTGACTCGCATGTGCGGCGACGCCGTCATGCGCCGGCTCCGTAGATTCGCGCGCCGGAGCGCGCCATAAGGGCCTCAGTCGATGAGGACCACACCGTGAGCGACCTGACGTTCGAGATCCAAAGTCATCCGGCCCCGCGGACCGCCGAGGAGCGGGCCGCGCTGATGGCGAATCCTGGCTTCGGCAAGGTGTTCACAGACCACATGGTGGTGGCGCGCTACACCGCCGGCCGCGGCTGGCACGACGCGCGGATTCAGGCGCGCGAGGCCATCCCCCTCGATCCCGCCGCCGCGGTGCTGCACTACGCGCAGGAGATCTTCGAGGGCCTGAAGGCCTACCGTACCGCGGACGGCGGCGCCGCCCTGTTCCGGCCGGAGGCCAACGCCCTGCGCTTCCGCCGCTCCGCCGAGCGGATGGCGATGGCGCCCTTCCCGGAGGACGCCTTCGTCGAGGCGATGCGCAGGCTCGTCGAGATCGACCGCGCCTGGATCCCCGACACGCCGGACGGCAGCCTCTACCTGCGCCCGTTCATGATCGCCAGCGAGGCCTTCCTCGGGGTCAAGCCGGCCTCGGAATACCTGTTCGTGACGATCGCCTCGGCCGTCGGCTCCTACTTCAAGGATCCGACCGGCACCGTGACGGTGTGGGTCTCGGAGCACTTCACCCGCGCGGCCCCGGGCGGCACGGGCGCGGCCAAGTGCGGCGGCAACTACGCGGCGAGCCTCGCGGCGCAGTCGGAGGCGGCGTCCCAGGGCTGCGAGCAGGTGGTGTTCCTCGACGCGGCCGAGCGCCGCTACGTCGAGGAGCTCGGCGGCATGAACGTCTTCTTCGTCTTCGAGGACGGCACGCTGGTGACGCCGCCGCTCTCGGACAGCATCCTGCCCGGCATCACCCGCGACTCGGTGATCACGCTGGCGCGGGAGGCGGGCCTGACCGTGAAGGAGGAGCCCTACACGATCGACGCGTGGCGCGCCGACGTGCGGGAGGGGCGCCTGACCGAGGCCTTCGCCTGCGGTACCGCCGCGGTGATCACGCCGATCGGCACCGTGAAGGGCCGGGAGGAGAGCTTCACCATCGGGAACGGCAAGGCCGGCCCCGTGGCCCAGCGGCTGCGGAGCCTGCTGGTGGACATCCAGCGGGGCAATTCCAATGACGCCCACGGCTGGTTCCAGAAGATCTTCTGAGAACCGGCGTCCGCCCGCGGCCGTGTGGTCGGGGTCGGGACTGCCGGGTTCGCCGCGAGGACCGGGCAGGCGTCTGCCCGGTCCACGCCCTCGTCCCGAGGTCGCGGCGGGCGTTGCGGACGTTTCGGGCGGTCTTCAGCGGGGCGCGCGGTGACGGATACGGCTGCCGCGCGCGTGACGGACGCGTCGGTCCACTCTCCCGAGCCGCCCATCGGCCCCTGGAACCCGGGCGTCCGGTCCGATCTGCCGTCCGCCTTCCTGCCCCTCGTGACCGTCTACCGGCCGGAGCACGTCGAGACGCCGCTCCGCGACGCCCTGGACCTGAGCGACCTCTGCGGGCTGCCCGCCCGCCAGCTCACCCGGTTCCGGGCCGGGCGCCTCGTCGTCCACGAGGTCCTGATCCGGGTGATGTCGGATCTCTCCGTGCCGGTGGGCGAAGTCTACGCCGATCTCGGCGTGAACTTCCGCGCCATCGTCGCGACCATCCTGCGCGAGGGCATCGAGCCCCGCCTCGCCGAGGTCGGGTCCGCCCTCGACCGAATCCGCGCCGAGGCCGACGCGGTGCTCGCCCGCGAGATCGCCGCCATCCTGCAGGAGAGACCTCCCCCGCCGCCGCCAGAGCCGCGCTGGCTCGACCGCCTGCTCGGGCGCCGCCCGCCGACGGTCCAGGCGCCGCGCGAGGATCTCGCGACCCGGGCCCTGCGCCATCTCGAGAGCTGGCAGCGACGCGCTGCCGAAGCCGGCGACGCCCTGGAGATGGCCGCCTGCGAGGCCCTGCGCGCCGTGGTGTCGGGCCTCATCGCGCGGCAGAATGCGGTCATCCGCGACGCCGCGCTGCTGCGGACCATCGCGGGGACGCTGGTCTCGAACGGCTACGGCAGCCGGCGCGTCGGCGAGCAGATCGAGCCCTGGATCGACGCCGTCGTCGAGGCGCAGCGCTACCGGCGGCTGGCGCCGCAGGATCATCCGGTGGTGATGAACGTGAAGGGCGCCTCGGCGTCCGGAAAGAGCACGATCCGCCCCTACCAGCTCGGCCTCGCCAGGCGGCTGGGCATGGCGTGGTCGGACTTCGCGGTGATCACCCCCGACGTCTGGCGCAAGTACCTCCTCGACTACGACAGCCTGGGCGAAGCTTCGCGGTACGCCGGGACGCTGACCGGCTACGAGGTCGAGATCATCGACATGAAGCTCGACCGCTACGTCACCCGCAAGGCGGCGGAGCGGCGGATCTCGAACCTGCTGATCGACCGGTTCCGGTTCGACAGCTTCCAGGCCGACGCGGGCTCGGACGGCGGCGGCCAGTTGCTCACCCGGTTCGGCGACCGCGTCTACATGCAGTTCATGGTCACGCCTCCGGCCGACACCGTGGAGCGCGCCTGGAAGCGCGGCGAGCTGTTCGGCCGCTACAAGGCCGTCGAGGACCTGCTGGCCCACAACGTCGAGGCCTATACCGGCATGCCGCGCCTGTTCTTCAACTGGGCGCTTGCACGAGACAAGCAGGTGGTCTGCGAGTTCCTCGATAACAGCGTGCCGCTGGGCGAGCGCCCGCGCACCATCGCGTTCTGGGCGGACGGAACTCTCAACATCCTCGACGTGAAGGGGCTGATCGACATCGACCGCTTCCGCAAGGTCGACATCTTCGCCCCCGGGCCCGACGCGGTGTTCGACGGCGCCGACCTCTCGGCCTCCGCCAACACCAGCTTCCTGCGCGAATGCCTGCGCCGGATGGCGGTCGTCCGCTTCGTTCAGGCCGAGACCGGCCGGGCCTTCATGCGTCTCGACCGCGGTCGGATCACGGCGCTGGATCCGGGAACCCTGGCGGCGGTGAAGTCGGGGCCCGATTGGGAGGCCGCCTGCGCCCTCATCGGCTTCCCGGCCGACCCGGCCTCGATCCCCGCCCTCGACGAGATTCTGAGCCCCGCGGAGGCACCGACGCTCGGTGCCTGGGGACCGATTCCTCCGGCCGGGCAAACGGAATAATATCGCCGTCCTGACACTTCACCCGGTCCGTCTCACCCTGGTATATTGCATACCTAGAACGGATGTGCATGATCGTCGGGGCACGAGAGACGCCGCCAGAGCAAGGCCGCGCCGCCCAAGAGAGAGGCTCAGGGATGGAACGCCAGGATTCGCCTTCGGCGAAATGGTGGCAGCTCGCCTTCGGCGTGATCTGCATGGCCATGATCGCCAACCTTCAATACGGTTGGACCCTGTTCGTGGACCCGATCGACCAGCGCTACCATTGGGGCCGCGCGGCGATCCAGCTCGCGTTCACGCTGTTCGTCGCCACGGAGACCTGGCTGGTGCCGGTCGAAGCGTGGTTCGTCGACCGCTACGGTCCGAAGATCGTCGTCGCCTTCGGCGGCGTGATGATCGCCCTCGCCTGGACCATCAACGCCTACGCCGACAGCCTGGCGATGCTCTATCTCGGCGCCGTCGTCGCCGGCATCGGTGCGGGCTCGGTCTACGGCACCTGCGTGGGCAACGCGCTCAAGTGGTTCCCGGATCGCCGCGGCCTCGCCGCCGGCGCCACCGCGGCCGGCTTCGGCGCGGGTGCCGCCATCACGGTGGTGCCGATCGCCCGCATGATCGCGTCGAGCGGCTACCAGGACGCGTTCCTGTACTTCGGCATCGGCCAGGGCGCCGTGGTGCTGGCCCTCGCCTTCCTGCTGCGCAAGCCGTCGACCAACACGCCGGTCCAGCGCAAGAAGACCCGCCTGCCGCAGACCAAGGTCGACCGCAGCCCCCGCGAGGCGGTGCGCACCCCGGTCTTCTGGGTCATGTACGTGATGTTCGTGATGGTCGCCTCCGGCGGCCTGATGGCGGCGGCGCAGATCGCCCCGATCGCCCACGACTTCCAGGTGGCCGGCGTGCCGGTGAGCCTGTTCGGCCTGCAGATGGCGGCGCTGACGCTGGCGATCTCGCTCGACCGGGTCTTCGACGGGTTCGGCCGGCCGTTCTTCGGCTACGTCTCCGACAACATCGGCCGCGAGAACACGATGTTCATCGCCTTCTCGACGGCGGCGCTCGCGGTGATCGTGCTGCTGACCTACGGTCACGTCCCGATGGTCTTCGTCCTGGCCACCGCGGTGTATTTCGGGGTCTTCGGCGAGATCTACTCGCTGTTCCCGGCGACCTGCGGCGACACGTTCGGCTCCAAGTACGCCGCCAGCAACGCCGGTCTGCTCTACACCGCCAAGGGCACCGCGGCCTTCCTCGTCCCCTTCGCCAGCATCCTGTCGGCGGCCTACGGCTGGTCGGCGGTGTTCACGCTGATCATCGTCCTCAACGTGACGGCGGCGGCGCTGGCGATGTTCGTCTTGCGCCCGATGCGGGCCCGTTACCTCGCCTCGGAGGACCAGCCCGCGGCGCTCGGCGCCCAGCCGATCCGGGCGGCCTGATAGGCCCCCCGCCCCACGACGTCGCGCAAGCGACGCCCGACCTTCGCGGATCTCCCGCCCTCCCCCTCCTCGGGAGTGTGGGGGATCCTCCAGCTAGCCGGCGCCGAGAGCCGCCCGTACAAACCGATCCTCCGGGAGATACCGTGATGACCGCAGTCGCCAAGATCGTCCACACCACCCCCGAGGTCGAGGCCGAGCCCGATCTGACCGACGGCTTCCACCTCGTCATCGACGCGCTCAAGCTGAACGGCATCGACACCATCTACGGTGTCCCGGGCATCCCGATCACCGATCTCGGGCGCATGGCCCAGGCCGAGGGGATGCGGGTGATCTCGTTCCGCCACGAGCAGCACGCCGGCAACGCCGCGGCGATCGCGGGCTTCCTCACCCAGAAGCCGGGCATCTGCCTCACCGTCTCGGCGCCGGGCTTCCTCAACGGCCTGACCGCCCTCGCCAACGCCACCACCAACTGCTTCCCGATGATCCTGATCTCGGGCTCCTCCGAGCGCGAGATCGTCGACCTGCAGCAGGGCGACTACGAGGAGATGGACCAGCTCGCCATCGCCAAGCCCCTGTGCAAGGCGGCCTTCCGGGTGCTGCACGCCGCCGATATCGGCATCGGCGTCGCCCGCGCCATCCGCGCGGCCTGCTCGGGCCGGCCGGGCGGCGTCTACCTCGACCTGCCCGCCAAGCTGTTCTCCCAGGTGATGGACGCCGAGGCCGGCCAGAAGTCGCTGGTCAAGGTGATCGATCCGGCGCCTGCCCAGCACCCCGCCCCCGAGGCGATCGCCCGGGCGCTCGAGGTCCTGAAATCCGCCAAGCGGCCGCTGATCGTGCTCGGCAAGGGCGCCGCCTACGCCCAGGCCGATGACGCCATCCGCGCCCTCGTGGAGACCAGCGGCATCCCCTACGTGCCGATGAGCATGGCCAAGGGCCTCTTGCCCGACACCCACCCGCTCTCGGCCGGCGCGGCGCGCTCGACGGCGCTGAAGGACTCGGACGTGGTGCTGCTGGTCGGCGCCCGGCTGAACTGGCTGCTGTCGCACGGCAAGGGCAAGAGCTGGGGCGAGCCGGGCTCGACCAAGTTCATCCAGATCGACATCGAGCCCCGCGAGATGGACTCGAACGTCGAGATCATGGCGCCGGTGGTCGGCGACATCGCCTCCTGCGTGCAGGCGCTGCTCGACGGCATGGGCCAGGGCTGGCAGCAGCCCCCGTCCGACTGGATCGAGACGCTCAAGTCGAAGCGCGAGGCGAACGTCGCCAAGATGGCGCCGAAGCTCATGAGCAACGCCTCGCCCATGAACTTCCACGCGGCGCTCGGCGCGCTGCGCACCATCGTCAAGGAGCGGCCGGACGCGATCCTCGTCAACGAGGGCGCCAACACCCTCGACCTCGCCCGCGGCATCATCGACATGTACCAGCCGCGCAAGCGCCTGGACGTCGGCACCTGGGGCATCATGGGCATCGGCATGGGCTTCGCCGTCGCGGCCGCCGTCGAGACCGGCAAGCCGGTGCTCTGCGTCGAGGGTGACAGCGCCTTCGGCTTCTCCGGCATGGAGGTCGAGACGATCTGCCGGTACGGCCTGCCGGTCTGCATCGTGGTGTTCAACAACAACGGCATCTACCGCGGCACCGACACGGATCCGACCGGCCGCGACCCGGCCACCACCGTGTTCGTGCCGGATTCCCGCTACGACAAGATGATGGAGGCCTTCGGCGGCGTCGGCTACCACGTCACCACGCCGGACGAGCTGACCCGCGCGGTCAACGAGGCGATGAACTCGGGCCGCCCGGCCCTCGTCAACGCCGTCATCGACCCGGCGGCCGGCAGCGAGAGCGGCAACATCGGCAGCCTCAACCCGCAGAGCGGGATCAAGAAGAAGAAGTGAGGGCGAGCCCCTCGCGAGATCTCTGATCCCACACCATCGAAGCTGGGCTCGCGTGTCGAGCCCGGCTCTTTGCCTTGACGAGAACGGCGTCGCGGATCCGCGCGGGACGGTGTTCCGCTGAAGCTCCCGGCCCCCGGGAGACCTTCCCCGCACCGTCATCGCGAGCGAAGCGAAGCGGCCCGGGCCGGCGCGGTCCAGTTCCGCGCGGAGCGCGGGGATGGCTTCGCCGCGCCCGCAGTGACGGCGCCGGATCCGTCATCCGTTCGGTGACGGTGCATCCATGATCGATCCCGACCTCGCCGGCCGCCTGCACTTCCGCCACCGGCTCCCCACCGAGGAGCCCCTCCCCCCGGGCCGGCACGACCTCGGCCTCTTCGCCGAGCGCGACGCGGTGCTGGTGGTCCCCGAGGGCCTCGATCCGCGCCGGCCCTGCCCGCTCGTGGTGCTGTTCCACGGCGGCGGCGGCAGCGCCGAGCGCATCCTGCCGATGCTGGAGGCGCACGCCCGGACCGAGCGCTTCCTGCTCCTCGCGCCGCAATCCCTGTTCCCGACCTGGGACATCGTCATCGCCGGCCACGGGCCCGACCGGGAGCGCGTCGCGGCGGCGCTGGGTCACGTCGCCGACCGGTTCCTGCTCGATCCGCAGCGGCTCTGCTTCGCCGGCCATTCCGACGGCGGCAGCTACACGCTCTCGTCGGGGCTCGCGAACGGCGACGTGGCGAGCCACCTGATCGTCTCGTCGGCGGGGTTCCTGTCGGTGCACCTGCAGGTCGGCGCCCCGCGCATCTTCCTGTCGCACGGGACCCAGGACGAGCAGATCCCGATTGACCGGAGCGCCCGGGTCCACGTGCCGGCCCTGCGCGAAGCCGGCTATCCCGTGACCTACGTCGAGTATGACGGACCGCACGCCCACCAGCCGGCCGTGGTGGCGCAGGCGGTCAGGTTCTTCCTGGCGGATCCGCCCGCCGAGCGCTGAGGGTCAGGCCAGCGCGGCCCGGGCCGGCGCGCGGGCGCGGATCGGCGCCTCGGGCGCGTCGGCCTCGGACAGGAGCGCCGGGATCAGGTCGGTCTGCGAGACGATCCCGACCAGGCGGCCGTCGTCGTTGACCACCGGCAGGTGGTGAAGCCCCGCCTCCGACATCCGCGGCACCAGGGCGGCCACGGGCGTGTCGGGACCGACCGGCTCGACCGCGCTCATGATGTCGGCCGCGCAGCCGTGGGGGGCGCGGCCGCGCTCGGCGGTGAGGCGCAGGCGGCGGCCGAGACCGAGGCGCGGCCCATTCCGGTCCCAGGCGGCCTTGTCGAGCAGGTCGGTCTGCGTGACGATGCCGAGGACGCGCGCGCCCTCGTCGGTGACCGGAAGCGCCTTGATGCGGTGACGGCGCAGCAGCCGCATGGCCTCGGAGAGCGGCGCGTCCGGCGCCACCGCGATCACGTCGCGCGACATGATCGCCGCGCAGGTGATCGGGCCCGAGCGGCGGCCGTAGACCCGCATCTGCACGCGCCGCAGGATCTGCTCCAGGTCGCCCCGATCGACGTCCAGGAGCTGGTCGAAATCCTCCAGCGCGGCGTCGAGGTCCGAGGCCCGGAAGCCGACGCGGGCGTCCGAGGGCGGATCGGCGGTCCGGGGCCCGGCCGGGCGCAGGTGCGGGTAGGCGCGCCCGGTGAGGTTGTTGAACAGCAGGGCGGTGGTCAGCAGCAGCAGCGAGTTGACGGCCACCGGCCACAGCACGAAGCCGTAGCCCAGCTCCCGGATCGCCGGGCCGCCGAGCACCGCCGTCAGCGCCACGGCCCCGCTCGGCGGGTGCAGGCAGCGCAGGGCCATCATCAGCGCGATCGCCACCCCGATGGCGCAGGACGCCGCCACGAACGGGTCGCCGATCCAGGCCGCCGCCGTGACGCCGACGAGCGCCGCCACGATGTTGCCGCCGAGGATCGACCAGGGCTGCGCCAGGGGGCTCGCCGGCACCGCGAAGAGCAGCACCGCCGAGGCGCCCATCGGGGCGATCAGCACCGGCAGGGCCTCGGCCGGGACGGAGACCCGGCAGACGAAGCCGGTCGCCAGGATGCCCACGAGGGCACCGGCCGCCGAGCGCAGGCGCTCGCGCTTGCTGACCGGGGTCAGCTCCGGCAGGAAACGGCTGAGGAATGCGCGCATCGGATCCGGGGCTCGCACGTGAAAAGGACGGCGCCCCGGGGAGCGCCGTCCTGTCTCAGGGTCGCTGAAGTCGGGCGGTCCTTATCAGACCGCGCGGGCCTCGTGCATCGCCCGGATCTGCTCCTGGGTGTAACCCAGGTCTGCGAGCACCTCATCGGTGTGCTCGCCGAGCAGCGGCGACGCCTTCACCTCGACCTGCATGTCGGAGAACTTGATCGGGCTTCCGACGGTCAGGTACTTGCCGAGCTTCGGGTGCGCCACCTCGACGACGGTGCCGCTCTCGCGCAGGGACTTGTCCTCGGCGATCTCCTTCATCGACAGCACCGGCGCGCAGGGGATGTCGTAGGTGCGCAGGATGTCGACCGCCTCGAACTTGGTCTTGTCGGCGAGCCACTCCTCGATCGTCTTGAAGATGTCGAAGATCTTGTCCTGGCGGGCCCGCGGCGTGTTGTAGCCCGGGTCGGTGATCCACTCCTCCTTGCCGAGCGCCTTGCAGATCGGCGCCCAGGCGTGGCCCTGGATCGTGAAGTAGATGTAGGCGTTCGGGTCGGTCTCCCAGCCCTTGCACTTCAGCACCCAGCCCGGCTGGCCGCCGCCGCCCGCGTTGCCGCCGCGCGGCACCACGTCGGAGAACTCGCCGTGGGGGTACTGCGGGTACTCCTCGAGGTAGCCGAGCGCGTCGAGGCGCTGCTGGTCGCGCAGCTTCACGCGGCAGAGGTTGATCACCGAGTCCTGCATCGACACGGCGACCTTCTGGCCCTTGCCGGTCTTGTTCTTCTGGTGGAGCGCCGTGAGGATGCCGATGGCGAGGTGCATGCCGGTGTTGGAGTCACCGAGCGCGGCGGCGCTGACGGTGGGCGGCCCGTCCCAGAAACCCGTGGTCGAGGCGGCACCGCCCGCGCACTGGGCGACGTTCTCGTAGACCTTCAGGTCCTCGTAGTGGTGGCCGTCCGAGAAGCCCTTCACCGAGGCGAGGATCATGCCCGGGTTCAGCTCCTGGATGCGGGCCCAGGAGAAGCCCATCCGGTCGAGGGCGCCGGGTCCGAAGTTCTCGACCATGACGTCGGAGTCCTGGATGAGCTTCTCGAGGACTTCCTTGCCGGCCTGGGTCTTGGTGTCGAGGGTGAGCGAGCGCTTGTTGGAGTTGAGCATCGTGAAGTAGAGCGCGTCCGCGTCCTCAACGTGGCGCAGCTGCGTGCGGGTCACGTCGCCGGCGCCGGGGCGCTCGACCTTGATCACGTCGGCGCCGAACCAGGCGAGGAGCTGCGTGCAGGCCGGGCCGGCCTGGACGTGGGTGAAGTCGATGATCTTGATGCCTTCCAGCGGCTTGCTCATTGGGCGTTCTCCCTGTGCGGTTCGGTGATCGGGTCCTTCGGATCGTCCTGCGGGCTCAAGGCGCCCGACGGGCCGGATCCCGAGGAAGCTTCGAGTTCGGCGACGCGCTGGCGCAGGCGCTTCTCCTCGGCCCAGCGCTCGGTCTCGTCGCGGATCACGGCGACGATCCCGGTCACCCGGTCGGAGGCGTCCCGCACCATCCCCACCGTGAAGGCGATGGAGAGCTGGCGGCCGTCCTTGTGGAGCGCCGGCACCCTCAGGGTCTCTGCCCCGTAGCGGGTGACGCCGGTGCGCATGGTCTTGGCGTAGCCGTCCCAGTGGCGGCGTCGGTGCCGCTCGGGTGTGATCAGATCGAGGGTCTGGCCCAGAGCCTCGGCGGCGGTGAAGCCGAAGATGCGCTCCGCGGCCGGGTTCCAGACCGTGATGGCGCCGTCCGGATCGGACACCACCACCGCGTCGCCGATCGCCTCGGCCAGACCGTGGATTTCGAGGGAACCGGGCGCGGCCAGGGTCGGCCCGGTCGCCGTCATGGGCGCCACCCGGTCGGCAGCGCGGATGAGAGGTGGATCGCGGCAGTCCGGCGCCTTGTCATGGGGCGGCCCTTCCTGAACGTCACGCGCGGAAACGGCGGTAAAATTCCGGTCCCGCATCCTTGAAGGGCTGTCACCCGCCCTCTTCGGTTGGTATTTGGTATGCCAAATGGAGAATGGCGTCAACCGACGGGGTGACAGGTGGCACTTTTCTTCAAGCGACCGGTGGAGCTTTCCGGGCGAGGCCGTCTGCCGACGCGCGCCGTTCGACCGCCGCCGCGCGACGCGGCAAGGCGCTCATGTCCTTCTCAGATTTGCCGCTTTCGGCGAGCAGGACTCCGCCCGTCAGGCAGCTCGGACCGGCGGTTCGGCACACCGCCCGGGAGACCATTTCGGTGATCCGTTTCGAGAAAGTCAGCAAGGTCTACCGGACGGAAGGCCACCGGCGGACCATCCTGGAACAGGTGTCGTTCACCCTGAAGCCGGGCGTGTCCTACGGCATCCTCGGCATAAACGGCGCCGGAAAATCCACCACGATGCGGCTGATCGCCGGCACCGAGGACGCGACGCGCGGCCGGATCCACCGCGGCCTCAGGGTCTCGTGGCCCCTCGGCTTCGCCGGCGGCTTCCATCCCAAGATGACCGGGCGCGACAACGTCACCTTCGTGGCGCGCATCTACGGCGAGGACCCGCGGAAGGTGCTCGATTTCGTCGAGGACTTCTCCGAACTCGGAAGCTACCTCGACGTGCCGATCTACACGTACTCGTCGGGCATGGGCGCGCGGCTCGCCTTCGGCATGAGCATGGCGATCCCGTTCGACTGCTACCTGATCGACGAGATCACCTCGGTCGGCGACGCGCGGTTCTCGAAGCGCTGCGACGAGGTCTTCTCGCAGCGCCGGAAGAACGCCGACATCATCATGGTCTCGCACTCCATGGAGACCATCCGGCAGTGGTGCACGCAGGGGTTGGTCCTGCTGAACGGTCGCGCGATCATCTACGAGGACGTGAACGACGCCATCGAGGTGTACCGGCGCCTCAACGCCTGACCGCGCCGGCGGCGGCCGGACCGCGACGACATGCTTTTGCCGCCTCGCCGTGCGAGAGACGGTCGCGGCGCCGGGTGCGGCGCGCGCGGGATCCCGGTAACGGGTCGACCTTCGAGGCCGGGGAGGCCGGGAATCAGGCCATGAACATGGAGATCCGGAAGGCCGAGGGGCAGCCGGTCACGCCCGCGGACCGCCAGCAGGCGGTGAGCGAGTCGCTGCGGCAGATCGCGCGCATGTCGCGCTTCGCCGACCGCAAGAAGGGCATCCGGTCCTTTCAGGCCGACGCCAAGAACGATCCCTGGATCCCGATCCTGTTCGTCGTCTGCTTCCTGCTGCCGACGCTCGCCGGGGCGGCCTATTACGGCCTGATCGCCTCGGACCGCTACGTCAGCGAGGCGCGATTCGCGATCCGGCCGGCCATCGGCTCCGCCGAGAAGACGTCCTCGGAGACCGGCGGGACGAATTCCGGCATGGCGAACCAGATGGTGGCGCAGGACACGCTGATCACGCGCGAGTTCATCCTCAGCCGTCCGATGCTGGAGCTCCTCGAGGCGCAGCTTCCGCTGCGCCAGTGGTTCAGCAACGAGTCCATCGACTACTTCTCGCGGTTCGATCCGGAGAAGCCGATCGAGAAGTTCGTCCGCTACTGGAAGCGGCGCGTCGGCGTCGAGGTCGAGGCCGGATCCGGCATCTTGTCGGTGGAGGTCGAGGCCTTCGATCCCCAGGAATCCCTCGCCATCGCCAAGGCCATCATGAAGGAGGCCGAGCGCAAGGTGAACGACCTCAGCGTCAAGTCGCGCGAGGATGCCGTCGCCGAGAGCACGCGGGAGCTGCGGCTCGCCGAGGAGCGCATGACCAAGATCCGCCTCGCGACGCGCGACCTGCGCAACCGCGAGGGCGTGCTCGACGCGCAGAAGACGAACGACATCAACGTCAAGATGATCGCCGAGATGCGGGCCTCGCGGATCAACCTCGCGCTCCAGCTCGCGATCGGGCAGCGGGACCTCGGTCCCGACGCCCGCCGGATCATCGACATCAAGCAGCAGATGAAGGACCTCGACGACAACATCGCGCGGATCGAGCGGCAATCCGCCAGCCAGGATCCGGAGCAGAAGCGCCTGCTCTCCGACGCGTTGACCAAATTCGAGGTCCTGGAGAACGACCGCAAGAACGCCGAGAAGTACTATCAGCAGGTACTGACTGCCCACGAGCGCGCGCGCATCATCGCGGCCCGGCAGATCGAGTTCTTCAGCCCGATCGTCGAGCCGGTGAAGGCCGAATCCTCCACCGAACCGCGGCGGCTCCTGATGATCGCGTTGATCACCGCGGGCGCCGGCGTCCTGTTCGGCGCCGCGATGTTCGCCCGGAAGATGATGACCTGACGCGCGTCCCGCCGGGTTCGCCCGGGACGGTCCGGTATCCTCAGCGGCCGGTCCCGGTGCCCCGGTCGACCGCCGCCGGGCCGATGGTGCCGCCGGTCCAGCCCTGGGCGCGCCAGCCTTCGGCGCGCTGGTCGAGATCGATCGATCCCGCTTGGTCGAGAATGGACAGGACGCGCTCGGCCCGGGACTCGTCGGCGCGCACCGTCACCAGGGTACCGCCGCGACGCACGCCCTCGGCGTAGGTCTCGGCCTCGTCGGCGCTGAGGCCCGCGGCGGTCAGGCCGCCGATCAGGCCGCCGGCCGCGGCGCCCACGCCGGCGCCCGTCACGGTGGCGACGAGCCAGCCCGCCGCCGCCACCGGCCCGAGCCCCGGGATCGCCAGGAGGCCCAGCCCAGCGAGCAGGCCGGCGCCGCCGCCCAGGACCGTGCCGACCGTGGCTCCGGTGCCGGCGGAATCCGCCGCGTCCACCGGTCGGGGAACGGCGGTCCCGGGCGCCCGCGGCGGGACCGCGGGCTCGTTGCGATTCGCGATGATGCTGATGTCCGCGTGGGGGATGCCGGCGGCCTCCAGCCGGTCCACCGCCCCCGCGGCGGCGTCGTAATCGTCGAACAGGGCGGTCAGGGCGCGCAGGGCCATCGAGCTCTCCCGGTATGTCCGGGCCTGGGCCCGGAGACGTGGCGGCGGCGCGGGCGGCCCGGACGCGGGCGCGGTCGGATGCCGGATCGACGCTCTCGCCGACCGATCAAGCGATCGCGGCGGCCCGGGTTCCCGCGAGCGCCGGCCCCATCTTAACGCCGCGCTAACCATCCGCTCGGCAGATCTTGCCGGGTACGTCCCGGGCCTGTCCCGGGCGAACGGCAGCGGATGGCAGCGATGGCAGAGACGGCGAGCGTGCCGGCACAGACAGGAGCGGCGGCCGTCCTCGGCCAGCTCGCGCTGCCGACGCGCGGCGATCTCCAGGCGCTGTCGAAGCGGTCGGACCTGCTGTTCGCGACCGGCGTGCTGGGGATCCTGGCGGTCCTCATCTTCCCGTTGCCGGCGATCCTGCTCGACCTGCTGCTGGCCGTGTCGATCATCCTGTCGGTCCTGATCATGATGACCGGCCTGTCGATCGACAACCCGCTGGAATTCACCGTCTTCCCGACGCTGCTGCTCATCGCCACGATGTTGCGGCTCGCCCTCAACCTCGCCTCGACGCGCCTGATCCTCGGGCACGGGCACGAGGGCACGGCGGCGGCCGGGCACGTCATCGAGGCCTTCGGCCACTTCGTGATGGGCGGCAACTTCGTCATCGGGATCATCGTGTTCGCGATCCTGATCATCGTGAACTTCGTGGTGATCACGAAGGGCTCGGGCCGCATCGCCGAGGTCGCGGCCCGCTTCACCCTCGACGCGATGCCCGGCAAGCAGATGGCCATCGACGCCGACCTGTCGGCCGGCCTGATCGACGAGAAGACCGCGAAGGCGCGGCGCGCGGCGCTCGAGGAAGAATCCTCCTTCTTCGGCGCCATGGACGGTGCCTCGAAGTTCGTGCGCGGCGACGCGGTGGCGGCCCTGCTGATCACCTTCATCAACGTGGTCGGCGGCATCATCATCGGGGTGGCGCAGCAGGGCTTGAGCTTCGGCGAGGCCGCCAAGAGCTACACCCTGCTGACCATCGGCGACGGCCTCGCGAGTCAGGTCCCGGCGCTGATCGTGTCGACGGCGGCGGGCCTGCTGGTCTCGAAGGCCGGCGTGCGCGGCGCCGCCGACAAGGCGCTCGGCAAGCAGCTCGCGCACTATCCCAAGGCGCTGGGCATGTCGGCCGCGGTGATGCTGCTGATCGCCCTCCTGCCCGGCATGCCGATGCTGCCCTTCGTCCTGCTGGGCGGCGGGGCCGGCTACGCGGCGTGGCGCATCAACAAGACCGCCAAGCTCGCGCCGCCGCTCGACGCCCTGGGCGCCCCGATGGATGCGGCCGCGGTCGCCGCGGCGAGCGCCGCCAAGGAGGAGACGGTCACCGACCTGCTGAAGCTCGACGACCTCAAGCTCGAGATGGGCTACGCGCTCCTCGCCCTGGTCAACGGCGAGGGCCAGGACCGGCTCACCGACCAGATCAAGGCCCTGCGCCGCCAGCTCGCCGCGGAACTCGGCTTCGTGATGCCGTCGGTGCGCATCCTCGACAACGTCCAGCTCGACGCCAACGCCTACGTGGTGCGGGTCAAGGAGATCGAGGCGGGCACCGGCCGGATCTTCCCGGGCCAGTTCATGGCGATGGATCCGATGGGCGGTCAGGTCCAGCTGCCCGGACAGCACATGCTAGAGCCGACTTTCGGCCTGCCGGCAACCTGGATCGACGCGGCCCTGCGCGACCAAGCGCAGCTCAAGGGCTACACGGTGGTCGATGCCGCCACCGTCGTGTCGACGCACCTGACCGAGATCATCAAGGCCCACGTCTCCGAACTCCTCAACCACGTCGAGGTGTCGAAGCTGCTCCGCGAGCTGCCCAAGGAGCACGCCGAGCTGCTCAAGGAGATCGTGCCGTCGCAGATCTCCACCACCGGCATCCAGCGCGTGCTGCAGTTCCTGCTCGCCGAGCGGGTCTCGATCCGCGATCTCGGGGCGATCGTGGAGGCGATCGCCGAGGTGGCGGGCGCCGTGAAGAATCCCCGCGACGTGGTCGAGCACGTCCGGGCGCGCCTCGGTCGGCAGATCTGCGCGCAGTACCAGGACCCGAACGGCATGCTGCCGATCATCACCCTGTCGCCGGCCTGGGAGCAGGCGTTCATGGAGTCGATCGTCGGCGAGCGCGAGGAGCGCTACCTCGCGATGCAGCCCTCGAAGCTCAGCGAGTTCGTCAACACCGTGCGCGACCGCTTCGAGACGGCGGCGCGCCAGGGCGAGATGCCGGTGCTCGTCACCTCCGCCCAGACGCGGCCTTTCGTGCGCTCGATCATCGAGCGCTTCCGCCGCGAGACGCCGGTGATGAGCCAGGCGGAGATCCACCCGCGGGCGCGGCTGCGGACGGTGAACTCGATCTGAGGACCCAGGGGCCGCGACACCGGCGTGGGCAGACTCGTGCCGGCGCACGGGCCGAGGGAGCAATTACGGGATCGGCGCGCGCCGCGCGCAGACGAAGCGCGCGGGCGAAGCGATCCCGGGTTTCGCGGTGTGGCGCGCGGGGGCCGAGGCGGCGGCGTCACCCCCGCGTCGAGACGGCGGTCAGGCCCTCAGATCGCTTTCTGCTTGAGCTCCCGCTCCAACTCGTGCGCGTCGAGACCGGGAACGACGACGGGCGGTTCCGGCACGGCGGCCGCCTTGGGCCCGTGCGCGGCCGAGCCGATCGCCGCGGCCAGCCGCGAGCGCTCGAAGGCGATCACCACGATCACCGAGACCAGGGCCGGAAGCCAGAAGTAGAAGATCCGGAAGATGATCACCGCCGCGATGATCGCGTCCTTCTGCGCCTCGTCGGTGATGTGCATCGCGGTGATGAACACGATCTCGAACACGCCGAGGCCGCCCGGCGCGTGCGAGGCCAGCGCCACCGAGAAGGAGGCCAGGAAGATCGCCAGGACCGGGATGAAGCCCGGGTTCATCGCCTCCGGCAGGGCGAAGTAGATGATGCCCGCCGCGCCCAGGAGCTCCAGCGGCGCCGCGAGCAGCTGGCGCCCCATGATGCCGGGCCGGGGATATTCGAGCTTGAACGACCGAATGTGCAGCGGCCGCAGGTGCAGGATCGAGCCGATCACGTACAGCCCGACGAAGCCCAGCATGCCGATGCCGACGATCAGCGCGGTCTTGGAATCGGTGAGGAAGCCCGGGAGCTTGCCCTCGAGGCGCGTCAGCAGGTTCGGATCGACCACCAGCGTGAAGCCGCCGAGGAGGACGGTCCCGAGGAAGAACGTGAACGAGCAGAGCGCCACCAGCACGGCGACCTGCGCCGCCGTCAGGCCCTTGGCCGTGTAGGCCCGGTAGCGGACCAGGGCGCCCGAGAAGACCGAGGCGCCGATATTGTGCGAGAGCGCGTAGGTCGTGAACGAGCAGAGCGAGACGAAGAGCCACGAGATGTGGCGCACGCCCAGATGCAGCAGGGCGATCCGGTCGTACCAGGCGAGCGCCGCGTAGGCGACCAGGGTCGACAGGGCCGCCAGCAGGATCCGGTGGGGCGGGATCGCGAGGATCGCGGCCCAGATCGCCGCGAGCGAGGTCGTCTTCAATTCCTGGTAGAGGAAGTAGCCCGATATCACGACGGCCGCGAGGCCGATCAAGGGCCAGATGAACTCGCTGATCTTCTTCATGAACACCGACGCCCTGGGGAGAGCCCCTGATGCGCCGGCACGCGACGCGCTGCAAGCGGCATGGCGCCGCCGCGATCCCCCTTGTCAGGTGATCGTGACGGTTTCGTGCCGCGGAAGCCGGCCGAGCGGTCCGACGGGCCGCGTCAGCCCCGGGCGCGGTTGAGGCCGATCCCGTCCATGGCGGCCTGATCGCGGGCCGATTCGGCAGCGCGCTCGGCGGTCCGCTCGCGGTCGTTCAGGATCTCGACCTTCTTGAGCTCCTCGAACGCCTCGCCCAGCTCGGCCTTCGCCTCGGCGAGCTGACCCTCGAGCGCCTGGGCGGACTGGATCATGTTGTCCCGGCGCGTCGCCGCGGCCCGGGCGTAGGTCGGGTAGGCGAAGTGACCGACGTCGGTGATTCCGGCCCGGGCCTCCTCGACGGCGACCTCGCGATCGAGCTCCACCGCCATGCGCTGGAAGTCGGCCATCATCATCTCGATCTGGGTCACGCGCCGGCGCTTCTCGTCGACCTGGAAGCGGCGCAGGCGGATCAGCGTGTCACGCGATTTCATCAGGACGCTCACTCCACGCAACGCTTGAGGCCGCGCCCGGGATCGTGCCCGGACCGAGCCTGTGTGCGAGCCTGCCCACGGCAAACCCGCCCGGATCCCCCACGTGCACCATGATCGCGCCGAAGCGTTAACGCCCCGGCCCATGGTGCCTAGGCCCTGCCGACGATCTCGGTGAGCCGTGCGTAACCATCGCCGATGGACGTTGCTTCTTCCTTACCCTGCCCCAGAAAAGCCTCAAGATCGGGCATGAGCGCGACCGCCTCGTCGACCTCCTGGGAGGAGCCCGCCCGGTAGGCGCCGAGCCGGATCAGCTCCTCCATGTCGGCGTAGGTCGACAGCAGCCGCCGCGCCCGCCGCACGACCGGGAGGTAGGCCGGGTCGCAGGAGCGCGGCATGGTGCGCGAGACCGAGCGCAGAACGTTGATCGCCGGGTAGCGCCCGCGCTCCGCGATGGCGCGCTCCATGACGATGTGACCGTCGAGGATGCCCCGCACCGCGTCGGCCACGGGCTCGTTGTGGTCGTCGCCCTCGACCAGGACGGTGAACAGGGCCGAGATCGTGCCCTGCCCCACCCCTGGACCGGCGCGCTCGAGCAGGCGCGGCAGCTCCGAGAAGACGGTCGGCGTGTAGCCCTTGGCGGTGGGCGGCTCGCCGGCGGCGAGGCCGATATCGCGCTGGGCCATGGCGAAGCGCGTGATCGAGTCGATCATGCACAGGACCTTGGCGCCCTGATCGCGGAAGTGCTCAGCGACCGACAGGGTCACGTAGGCCGCGTTCCGGCGCATCAGGGCCGGCTCGTCGGAGGTCGCCACCACGACCACCGAGCGCGCGAGCCCCGCGGCGCCCAGATCGTCCTGGAGGAATTCCTGCACCTCGCGGCCGCGCTCGCCCACGAGGCCGATCACCGCCACATCGGCGGCCGTGTAGCGGGCCAGCATCGACAGCAACACGGACTTGCCGACGCCGGACCCGGCGAAGATGCCCATCCGCTGGCCCGCGCACATGGTCAGGAAGGTGTTGATGCACCGGACGCCCAGATCGAGCGGTCCGCCGACGCGTGTGCGGGCGTGGGCGGGGGGCGGGTCCGCGCGCAGGGGGTAGACGTCGGGCCCCTGCACAAGGGGGCCCAGCCCGTCGACCGGCCGCCCGAGGGCGTCGATCACCCGGCCGAGCCAAGCGCCGGAGGGCCGGATCGCGCCGGCCGATTCGTCGCGGACATAGGCGGGGCAGCCGCGCCGCACGCCCTCGAGCGAGCCGAACGGCATCGCGAGCGCCCGATCGCCCTGGAACCCGATGACCTCGCAGGGCACCAGCCCGTGGCCGTTAGCACCCTCGACGTCGACCCGGCCACCGAGTCGCATCGCGGCCACAGGTCCGGCGACCTCCACCAGCAGGCCGCGGATCGCCACGACCCGCCCGAACGTCTCCAGCACCTCGATCCGCTCGAGGGCGGCCTGCGCCGACGCGAGCGAAGCAACGGATCTTGCCGGATCCTGTGTCATCGGCCTGGCTCTCAACGCTTCGTTTACCGGCCTCCTTAACACTGCGGGTCACGGGCTCGTAGCGGCTCGATCCGGGGCGCGACCACAATCGCGCCCGACGAAGTCGTACCGGTGTGTCCGACGGACAACACCGGGGATCGAACCGTTGCGCAGGAAGTACTTACGCCGAAGGGGGCGAGCGGCCTGGACGGGGGCGGATCGGAATCGGGGCCGAGGGCGAGGCCGGAGGAACGGTGTTTCTCCTGTCAAGCTCGCGGAACTTCGAACGAGACGCTTGCGGGCAGGAATCAGGTTTTGTTAACGATTAATCCATAGCGTTCCACGTCAAGAGCGACGGAGCGCCCGTCCACAGGCCGGTGGCGGGCGAAGGCTGGGACGTGTCTGCGCGCTGATGCGGCCGGCGGGGCTGGGGACCGACGATGCGGGTACTTTTGATCGAGGACGACAGCGCGACCGCGCAGAGCATCGAGCTGATGCTCAAGTCCGAGAACTTCAACACCTACACCACCGACCTCGGGGAAGAGGGTGTCGATCTCGGTAAGCTGTACGATTACGACATCATCCTCCTCGATCTGAACCTGCCCGACATGTCGGGCTACGAGGTGCTCCGCTCGCTGCGCGTGGCGAAGGTGAAGACCCCGATCCTGATCCTCTCCGGCATGGCCGGCATCGAGGACAAGGTGAAGGGCCTCGGCTTCGGCGCCGACGACTACCTCACCAAGCCGTTCCACAAGGACGAGCTGGTGGCGCGCATCCACGCCATCGTGCGCCGCTCGAAGGGCCACGCCCAGTCGGTCATCACCACCGGCGACCTGATCGTGAACCTCGATCAGAAGACCGTCGAGGTCGGCGGCGCCCGAGTGCACCTCACCGGCAAGGAGTACCAGATGCTGGAGCTCCTCTCGCTCCGGAAGGGCACGACGCTCACCAAGGAGATGTTCCTGAACCATCTCTACGGCGGCATGGACGAGCCCGAGCTGAAGATCATCGACGTCTTCATCTGCAAGCTGCGCAAGAAGCTCGCCAACGCCAGCCAGGGCAAGAACTACATCGAGACCGTCTGGGGCCGCGGCTACGTGCTGCGCGAGCCGATGGACGGCGAGGAGCGCATGGCGGTCTGATCCGCCGGTCGCACCGTCTCGTGAAAAACCCCGCGCGGTCCGGCCGCGCGGGGTTTTCGCGTTCCGGCGGTGTCCGCAGCCCTCACCGCGTCCCGGTGGCCGAGAAGACCTGCGCGGCGGGCGCGATCACCACGTAGCCGCCGCAGGGCGCGGCCCGGCTGATCACCGCGCTGGCGACACCCCAGATGTACGTGCCGCGGCGATCCTGCGCGACGACCGGGCCGCCGGAATCGCCGAAGCAGACCCGGGCACCGTTGGCCCGCGCGATGGTCAGCCCGGTGCTGCTCGCCGCCACCGGCGTCAGCGTGGCGGTGCGCAGGCGCCCGACCGTTCGGCCGGAGAGGCCGGCGCCGGCGATGCGCAGGCTCTTGGGGACCCGGCCGGGATCCGCCGCCAACGGAACCGGCCGCCGGTCGCGCACCGGCTCGGTCAGGCGCAGGACCGCGAGGTCGAGGGAGAGGTCGGAGAGGCTGACGCCCGACGCCTCATTCGGCAGCATCTCACCAGGATCGGGACTGTAGCGGGCCGCGACCCGCGCCCCGTAGACCGGCCGCGCCGGCTCGCTGCCCCGGAAGAACACCACGAGCGCGCCCAGCGGATCGCCGTTCACGCAATGGGCCGCGGTGAGCACGAGATCCGGCGCGATGAGCACGCCGGTGCAGCGGGTCAGCTTCAGCGCCTCCTCGGGCTGGGTGATCGTGCCGATCGCCACGGTGGCCTGCGCCAGGGCATCCCGGCCGGCGGCCGAGCCGCCGTCGATCGCGGCGGCCGGGCCCGACAGGCCCAGACCGAGGGTGAGCGCCGACGCGGCGGCGGCGCGTCGCGCCCCGATGGTCCGGAAGGTCGTCCCGAAGCTGGTCCCGAAGCTGATCACGTGCTGCTCATCCCCGCCGCGAGCCCCCGGACCACAGATGCCGCCCGCGCGGCGCCGCGCAAGCCGGCGCGAGGACGCGGCCGCCGTCACGTCCGTGTCATCGGCGGCCGGCTCGGCGATCAGCGCGCCACCGTCCAGGTCGTGGTGCCGTCCTTGTTGTCCTTCACGGCGACGCCCATCGCCGCGAGAGCGTCGCGCGCCCGGTCCGAGGCGGGCCAGTCCTTGGCGGCCCGCGCCGCCCGCCGCTCGGCGATCAGCGCCTCGACCGCCGCGACGTCGACCCCGGACGCCGCGACCTGATCCTGCTCGCGGTCGCTGCGGGTGCGCGCGAGGAAGCCCAGCAGGTTCGCGCCGGCGCGGAGCGCCCCGGGCTGCGCCTCCGCACCGCTCCCGAGCCGGTGCAGCTCGTTGATCGCGGCCGGCGTGTTGAGGTCGTCGCAGAGCGCCTCGACGACCCCGGCGGGGATGTCGGGCGCCGAGGGCGCGTCCCCGGCGGCGTTGTACCAGCGATCGAGCACGCGGGCCGATTCCTCGAGGCCGCGCAGGGTCCAGTCGATCGGCTGCCGGTACTGGGTCTTGAGCATGGTGAGGCGCACGACCTCGCCCGGCCAGTCCTTCAGCACGTCGCGGATGGTGATGAAGTTGCCGAGCGACTTCGACATCTTCTCCCCCTCCACCTGGAGGAAGCCGTTGTGCAGCCAGACGTTGGCCATCACCGGCGTGCCGAAGCAGCAGCGGGACTGCGCCACCTCGTTCTCGTGGTGCGGGAAGATCAGGTCGATGCCGCCCGCGTGGATGTCGAAGGTCCGGCCGAGATGCTTGGCCGACATGGCCGAGCACTCGATGTGCCAGCCCGGGCGGCCGGCGGCGGCGATGCCGGCCGGCGACGGCCAGGACGGCTCGCCGGGCTTCGCCGGCTTCCACAGGACGAAGTCGAGGGGCGAGCGCTTGTAGGGAGCGACCTCGACCCGGGCCCCCGCCTCCATCTCATCGAGGGGCCGCTTTGACAGGCCGCCGTAATCCGGCATCGAGGGGACGTCGAACAGCACGTGGTCCTCCGCCACATAGGCGTGGCCGGCCCGGACCAGGGCCTCGATCATCGTCACCATCTCGGCGATGTGGTCGGTGGCGCGGGGCTCGACGAAGCGGGCTCGCGCGCCCGGCACGTTCACGTCTTCCGGCATGAGCACGCCGAGGTCACGCACGTCGCGGTGGAACTGCGCCAGCGTCCCGTCGGTGAGTTCGCGGATGGTGATGCCGCGCTCTGCCGCCCGGGCGTTGATCTTGTCGTCCACGTCCGTGACGTTGCGCGCGTAGGTGACGTGCTCCGGCCCGTAGAGGTGGCGCAGCAGGCGGAACAGCAGGTCGAAGACGATGATCGGCCGGGCGTTGCCGATATGGGCGGCGTCGTAGACCGTCGGGCCGCAGGCGTAGACGCGGACATGCTGCGGGTCGATCGGCGCGAACGCCTCCTTGGCGCCGGTGAGCGTGTTGTAGAGCCGCAACATCGGCGCCATGAAACCCATCCCTTCTCCGGCGCCGGGGATGACGTCCGGCCCGGAGCCGTGGCCGGAAATCCGGCCCTGCCTTCAACGACCTGAGGGCCCCGCGCGGCGAAGAGCGGCCGAAACGTGGCGGATCGGCCAGCCCCGGCGCGGCACCCTGTTGCATCGCGGCGACGGCGCGGCCCGCGCGATGGGGCTAACCCAAAAGCGTGAGGAATTCGAGATGGCTTGCGCGCCACGCGGGTAAGGCTTCCTTAACCGCGCCGTCGGACCGTCCGGGCCACGATCCTCACGCCACAGATCCTGTGCCCAAGGACAATCCATGCGACGCTCGGCCGTTGGTTCCCTCGCTCTCGCCACCGTTCTCGCCTGCGCGGGCCTGACCCACGCCGCGCTGGCCGGCACCGACGGCGAGACGCCCGCGAAGGCGCCGGCCCGTGTCGAGAAGACCTTCCTGATCCCGTCGAGCGACGGCTACGGCGTCGGCGAGTGCCTGACGACGCCGGGCAGCGCCTGCGGCCAGGTGGTCGCCAACGCGTGGTGCGAGGCCCAGGGCTACGCCGCGGCGAACTCCTACGGCGTCGCCGCCGCCGACGAGTATACCGGCGCGATCAGCCAGCCGGTCCCGGCGCCGTCCGAGCGCCCGATCCGGATCACCTGCCAGGACTGAGCCGGCCGCGGACGGCCCGTCGCCGGGCCGCCGCGCGGAAAGCTCGCGTCACCGGGTGCCGCTCACTTCATGAAGTCGGCGCATTTCTGCGCCGGTTCGGTGCCCCAGGGCGCCAGCGGCACCGCCGAGGTCGAGTTCTTCGGCGAGCCCTGAATGACCTTGTCCGAGTAGACCATGTAGATCAGCGTGTTGCGCTTCGCGTCGCAGCCGCGGACGATCTGCATCGACTTGAAGATCAGCGACCGGCGCTCGCTGAACACCACCTCGCCCTGGCTGAGCTTGCCCTTGAAGGCGATCGGCCCGGTCTGCCGGCAGGCCAGCGAGATGTCCGAGACATCCTCGGCCAGGCCCAGTGTGCCCTTGATCCCGCCCTTCTCGGGCTGGGTGTACCAGCACGACACGCCCGAGACCGCCGGATCGTCGACGCCGTAGACCACGAGCTTGTCGTTGGGCGTCAGCGGGCGCCAGACCGTCGACTTGTCGAAGATCCGGTCCGGCTCCTGCGCCGCGGCCGGACCGGCCGCTGCCAGGCCCAGTGCGAGAAGCCCAACATAGGTGAGACTCCGAAACAACATCGCCGGTCAATTCCCCCTCACGCTTGCGGGCCGGATGTAGGAGGGGTGTCGCGGTCTTGCGAGGGGGCGTAGAATGGCCCCGCTTCCGTCCCGAAGCGCGGATGCGCGCGGGCTCCGGATACTCCGGATCGCCGCGCACCCGATCAACGCGATGCAGCCTATGCCTCACCGCCCGATCGTCCGTACGCTCGGCCGCCTCATCCTGAGCGCGGCCATAGCCCTCGGACTGTCCTCTCCGCTCGCGACCTCCGCCAGCGCGCAGGAGGCCGCGCCCGCCCCGGCGCCCGCCGAGGCGCGGCCGGCGCCGCAGCTGCCGTCGCCGCAGTGCCGGCGCTACCGGGCTGAACTGGCCTCGCTCCAGAGCGGCGCCAGCACGACGCGCGCGCTTAACGACGAGATCGGTCGGCTCGAAGCCTATTTCCGCGGCCTGAACTGCGAGGGCGGCAAGTTCCTGTTCTTCGACACCCGGCCGCCCCAGTGCGGCGCGGTGGAGCAGCGCATCCGCGCGCTCAAGGCCACCTACGGCGGCGCCGTGATCGACGACAGCGGCGCCCGGAAGCGGGAGCTTCAGGGGCTGGTCGCCTCCACCTGCCCGCCGCGCGAGGCCTATGCCGGCTCCGGTGAGGCCTACGGCCGGGGCGGCCCGCAGATGGTCTGCGTGCGGACCTGCGACGGCGGCTACTTCCCGATGAAGAACCTGCCAGAGGGCCGCGGCGGCGCCGACGAGATGTGTCAGGCGCTCTGCCCGGGGACCGAGGCGCAGGCCTATTCCATGCCGTACGGCGACGACGCCCTGAAGCACGCCGCCACGGTGAAGGGCAGCCGGGCCTACACGAACCTCGCCAACGCCTTCAAATTCCGCAAGGAATTCGTGCCGAACTGCTCCTGCAAGCCGGAGGGCAAGTCCTGGGCGCAGTCTCTGGTGAAGGCCGAGAGCATGCTGGTCCGGCACAAGGGCGACATCTTCGTCACGCCGATGCAGGCCGAGGCCCTGTCCCGGCCGAAGGTGCGCCTGACCCTCGTCGGCCGAGCCGACCGGACCGCGGCGGAGCTCGCCGCCGACGCCGCAGGCCGCGCGGGCGTCGACACGAAGGGCGGCGCGGGACCCGGCCGCGACGATGCGGCGAAAGTCCAGCCTGCCGCGGCCGACGGCACGAAGGCCGCGGAGGCCGCGGAGGCCAAGCCGGATCACGTTGCCGTGCGCATCATCGCGCCCGACGTCATCGCGGTGCCCCAGCGCCTCACCCCCTGAGACCGGTTTCGCGCCGACGGGCGCGGAACCATACGCGACGTCCGGTGTTCGGCTCGGCCTGAACCGACACGAGACCGCGATGCGCCTGCTCCGCCTGATCCTCCTCACCGGCACGGTGCTGCCGGGCCTGACGCTCGTGCAGCTCGCAGACGCCGCGCCGGGCCGGATCCAGGTGGCGCAGGGCGGACCGGAGGAGCGCGGCCCCCGCGGCGGCGAACCCCCGCACGGCGGCCCGCGCCCCGAGCGGCCGCCGCAGGAGCGTCCCGGCCCGCCGCCGGGCCCACCGGCCGCGCGCGAGCGGCCAGAACCCCGGCCGGAGCGGGCGCCGCCGCCCCCGCGCGAGCGGCCCGAACCGCCCGCCCAGCGCCAGCCGCAGGCCGAACCGCCTCCGCGGGAGCGCGCGCCCGAGCGCCGGCCGGAGCCGCCGGCGGCCCGTCCCCCGGCGCCGGACCGGCAGGACCGCCAACCGGAGCGGCAGCAGGACCGGCAGCAAGACCGGCGGGATCAGCAGCCGGACCGTCCGGACCGCGGGCCGCAGGATCGGCCCGGCCCGGGACGGTCCGAGCGTCAGCCGGCGCCGGATCGCGATCAGGCTCCGCCGCCCCAGGGGCGGCCCGCGCCGGAGCGTCCGCCGGCCCCGCCGCAGCAGCGCCAGGCGCCCGACCGGGATCGCCCCGGTGCCGACGACCAGCCGAACCGTCCCGCGCAGCGCGACGCGGCCCCCGACCGGTCCGCGCCGGATCGCGGACCGCCGGGTCAGCGTCCGGGCGGTCCGGGTGCGCCCGGCGACCGGCCTCAGCCCCCGAACGCGCCTCCCGGCGCACCCGGTCGGCCGGCCCAGCGCCCAGACGCGCAGCCCGACAATCGCCAGCCCGACAATCGCCAGCCCGACAACCGCCAACCCGAGAACCGCGCCCAGCCGAATGGCGGTCCCGGCGCCGAGCCCGGCCGGCCGCAGGCGCCCAACGCCGCTCCGGGCGTTCCGGGACGGCCGTTCCAGCCGCAGGGAGCCCAGCCCGAGGGACGGGCGCCGGCCCAGCCCAACGGTGCTCCCGGCGCCGAGCCCGGACGGCCGGTGCCGCCCAACATGGCCCCCGGGATTCCGGGACGGCCGTTCGTGCCGCCGGGCCAGGCGCCCGCCCCCGGACAGGCCCCACCGCCCGGCGGACCGCAGCCCGGGACGGCCCCGGCACAGCCGGGACAGCCGCCCGCGGGCGGCCCGGGCGGTCCGGCCGACCCGAACGCCTTCAACCGGCCGGGACAGCCCGGCTACGTCCCCGGCGGTTTCCGCCAGAACGACGGCGTGCGCGACTTCGATCAGGTCCGCACAGACCGGCGCGAGTTCCGGGAGGATGGCCGGACCTATTACCGGGAGCCGGGCCGCATCATCGTGCAGGACCGCGACGGCTACCTGATCCGCCACGACGAGAACGAGCGCTTCCGCACCCTCGACCCGCGCGGCTACCGGTTCGAGCGGCAGGGCGCGGACTTCTACAGCTACGTCGACCGGCCCGGCGGCGAGCAGATCGTCACCGTCACGAACGATGACGGTCGGATGCTGCGCCGCTACCTCCGCTACCGCGACGGTCGCGAGCTCGTCCTGATCGACAACAGCTACGCCGGCCCGCTCCGCCCGATCTACGAGGACGTGGTGGTGCTGCCGCCGCCGGAGATCCGCATCCCGCGGGACCGCTACATCGTGGATTACGCCCAGGCCGACGAGGCGGAGGTCTACGAGGCGCTGACGGCGCCGCCCGTGGTGCAGGTCGACCGCCGGTACACGCTGGACCAGATCCGCTACAGCCCGGACCTCCGCGCCCGCCTGCGCTCGGTCGACATCAACACGATCACCTTCGACACCGGCTCGTTCACCGTCACGCCCGATCAGGCGGCCAAGCTGTCGGTGATCGCCGGCGCGATGAACCGCGCCATCCAGGCCAACCCGCGGGAGGTGTTTCTGATCGAGGGCTTCACCGACGCCGTCGGCTCCGCGCTTGACAACCTGTCGCTGTCCGACCGGCGCGCCCAGTCGGTGGCGACCGTGCTGACCGAGCAGTTCCGCGTGCCGCCGGAGAACCTGACCACCCAGGGCTACGGCGAGCAGTACCTGAAAGTGAACACGCAGGGCCCGTCGCGGGAGAATCGCCGCGTCGTCGTCCAGCGGATCACGCCGCTGCTGCAGCAGGGGCAAGGTCAGGGGCAGGGCCAGGCAGCGCCTCCGCCGCCTCCGCCGCCGCGCTAGGGCGGTCGCCGCGCGGGCCTGTCCTGCGCGGCAGTTGACCGTGCGGCCACAGCGCCTCACCACCGGTTGAGGACAGCGGCGCGGGACGGTCATGAACAGCGAGGCGGAGGACGGGCTCATCCGGTCGGGCACACCGGTCTTCCGCCGCACGGCTCTGGCCCTGGCGGCGGCCGGCTTCTCGACCTTCGCGGTGCTCTACGCGGTCCAGCCGCTCCTGCCCATCTACGCGGAGGATTTCGGCGTCTCGCCGGCCGCGAGCAGCCTCGCCCTGTCGCTGCCCTGCGGGCTGCTGGCGGTGGCGCTGCTCGTCGTCAGCCCGCTCTCGGAGATCTGGGGGCGCAAGCCGGTGATGCTGGCCTCGCTGGTCGCTTCGGCGGTGCTCACGGTCGTGGCCGCCCTGGTCCCCGGCTGGTACGGCTTCCTGGCGCTACGCGCGCTCACCGGGCTGACGGCCAGCGGACTCCCGGCCGTCGCCATGGCCTATCTCGCCGAGGAGATGGACGCCAAGGCCATCGGCCTGTCGATGGGCCTGCTCGTCGGCGGCAACGCGCTGGGCGGCATGTCGGGCCGCCTGATCAGCGGCGTGATGGCGGACTTCGTCAGCTGGCGCGCCGGGCTCGCGGTCATCGGCGGCCTCGCGCTCGCCGCCGCGCTGGCGTTCTGGCGCTGGCTGCCGCCCTCGCGCCGCTTCGTGCCGCGCCGGCTCGCCTGGGCGGAAGTCCCGGGCAGCTTCGCCCATCATTTCCGCGACGCCGGCCTGCCCTGGCTCTTCGCCGAGGCGTTCCTGCTGATGGGCGGCTTCGTCTGCATCTACAACTACATCGGCTTTCGCCTGCTCGAGCCGCCCTACGCGCTGAGCCAGGCGGTGATCGGGATGATCTTCTCGGTCTACCTCGCCGGTATGGTCAGCAGCCCTGTCACCGGCGAGCTGGCGAGCCGCTTCGGCCGCCGCCGTGTCCTCTGGGTCGCCACAGCCGTCGGCCTGGCCGGCATCGTGATGACGCTCTCGGACCGCCTGCTGCTGATCCTGGCCGGCATCGTAGTGACGACGGTAGGTTTCTTCGGCGCCCACGCGGTCGCGAGCAGCTGGGTCGGGCGGCGGGCGCTGCGCGACAGGGCCCAGGCCTCGGCGATCTATCTCGGCCTCTACTATCTGGGCTCGTCGGTCCTCGGGACCGCGGGCGGCTGGTTCTTCGCCCATTCCGGGTGGAACGGCGTGGTGCTGTTCGTGGGCGGGCTGTACGGTCTGGCGCTGATGATCGCCCTGCGGCTGTCCCGCCTGAAGCCGCTCGCGACCTGATCCGGGAGATCCGCCGATGAACGCCCGCAGCCACGCCCGACACGTCGTCGACCAGTTCGGCGCGCAGGCCTCCGCCTACGTGACCAGCGCCGTGCACGCCGCCGGCGCCGATCTCGACCGGATCGGCGAGCGGGTCCGCGCGCGACCGGGCCTGCGGGTGCTCGACCTGGGCTGCGGCGGCGGCCACGTCGCCTTCGCGGCGGCCGCCGCTGGCGCCGCCGTCACGGCCTACGACCTGTCGGCCGAGATGCTGGCGGCGGTCGCGGCCGAGGCGGCCCGGCGGGGGCTCGACCGGATCGAGACCCGGCAGGGCGGCGCCGAGGCCCTGCCATTCCCCGACGCGAGCTTCGACGCCGTCCTGACCCGCTACAGCGCCCACCACTGGCGCGACGTGCCGGCGGCCCTGGCGGAGGCGCGACGGGTGCTGCGGGCGGACGGGTTCCTCATCGTCAGCGACATCGTCGCGCCCGAGGATCCGCTGCTGGACACGCACCTGCAGGCGCTGGAGCTGCTGCGCGACCCCTCGCACGTGCGCGACTACCGGGCGTCGGAATGGCGGGCCCTGCTGGAGGCGGCCGGATTCGCGCCCGGCGACGCGACGCCGAGCCGGCCGCGCATGGAGTTCGCGAGCTGGATCGCCCGGATGCGGACGCCGGAGACCCACGTCGCGGCGATCCGGGCGCTGCAGGTCACCGCGCCCGCGGAAGTCGCGGCGCATTTCGCCATCGAGGCCGACGGCAGCTTCCTGCTCGACGCCGCGCTGATCGAGGCGCGCCCGAAGCCCGGCCGCTGATCGCTCAGGCGGCCGCGCCGGAGAGCCGGCGCGCCGCCCGCTCCCGCCCGATCAGCGGCAGCAGGCCGGCGAGGTCCGGCCCGTGCTCCAGGCCGGTCAGCGCGAGCCGGAGCGGCATGAACAGGCCGCGGCCCTTGGCCCCGGTGCGGGTCCGGATCTCGGTCGTCCACGCCTTCCAAGTCTCCGGGCCGAACGGCTCGGGCGGCAGGGTCTCGCGGGCGGCCGCGATCACGGCGGGCTCGGTGAGCACCGGCTCGACGGGACCGGCCACGACCCGCCACCAGTCGGCCGCCTCCGCGACGCGCCCGAGATTGGCCCGCACCGCGACCCAGAACGCCTCGGCCCGGTCCTCGGGGATCCCCAGAGCCGCGAGGCGCGCGGCCGCCTCCGCGTACGGCATGGCGTGGACCAAGCGGGCGTTGAGGCCGTCGAGCTCCGCCGGGTCGAACCGGGCCGGCGCCCGCGAGATCTCGCCGAGATCGACGAGGCCCGCGAGGGTGTCGAGGTCGGGCACCGCCCGCACCGATTCGGCCGAGCCGGTGAGCACCGCCAGCGAGCGCACCGCCGCGGGCTCGTAGCCGGCCTCGCGCAGGCCGCGCAGCGACAGGTGGCCGAGGCGCTTCGACAGCCCCTCCCCGTCGGCCGTCGTCAGCAGGTTGTGGTGGCCGAAGACCGGGATGGGCGCGCCCAGGGCCTCGAAGATCTGCACCTGCACGCCGGTGTTGGTGACGTGGTCCTCGCCGCGGATGACGTGGGTGATCCCGAGATCGGCGTCGTCCACCACCGACGGCAGCGTGTAGAGGTAGCTGCCGTCGGCGCGGATCAGCACCGGGTCCGACAGGGACGCGCAGTCGACATGGGCCGGCCCGCGGACGAGGTCGTCCCAGCCGACGGTCCGCGCCTCGAGCAGGAACCGCCAGTGCGGCCGGCGGCCCTCGGCCTCCAGCGCCGCCCGCTCCTCGGCGGTCAGCCGCAGCGCCGCCCGGTCGTAGATCGGCGGCTGGCCGCGGCCGAGCTGGCGCCTGCGGCGGCGCTCCAGCTCCTCCGGCGTCTCGTAGCAGGGGTAGAGCCTCCCCGCTGCGCGCAGGCGGTCGGCGGCGGCGTCGTGCTGCGCCGTGCGGTCGCTCTGCCGGGCGAACAGGTCGGGCACGATGCCGAGCCACGCGAGATCCTCGCCGATCGCCTGGGCGAAGGCCTCCGTGGAGCGCTCCGCGTCGGTATCGTCGAGGCGCAGCAGGAAGCGGCCGCCGGTCCGGCGGGCGAACAGGGCGTTGAGCAGGGCCGGCCGGGCATTGCCGATATGGAGATACCCGGTCGGCGAGGGTGCGAAGCGGACGAGAGTCATGGCCCGCTCTCTAGCCGATCTGCGCGGGAATGTGCGCGGGACTTCGCGATCACACCGGCCGGATGCGCCGCCCCGCGGCGCCCGCTACCCAGGACGCGGGAAACCCGGCAGAAGGGCGCGCGTGGTGCGGTGCAGGATGTGAGCGGCATGGCGACGGACGAGACGGCCGACATCGTGGTGGTCGGCGGTGGGATGGTCGGCCTCGCCAGCGCCATCGCGCTGAGGGACCGCGGGCTCGACGTGGTGCTGCTGGATCCCGGCGAGGCGCGGGCCCGGACCTCCTACGGCAATGCCGGCGTGGTCAGCCGCGGCTCGATCCTGCCGATGTCGAGCCCGGCCCTGTGGGGCAAGCTCCCGGCCTACCTGCGCAACGCCGATCGCGGCCTGCGGCTGCACTACGGGCATCTCCCGCGGATCGTGCCCTACACGGCGCACTTCCTCGCCGCCGCGCGCGCCTCGCGCTGGCGCCGCGCCGCGGAGGCGCTGCTGCCGCTGACCAGCGCCGCCTATCCGGCCCACGAGCGGCTGGCGGCCCGGGCCGGGACCGGCGACCGGCTACAGCGGACGGGTTGGATCAAGGCCTACCGCACCGAAGCGGCCTTCGCGTCCGCCGCCCTCGAGCGCGAGATCCTGGCCGGGCACGGGGTCGCCTTCGACATCCTCGACACCGCGGCGCTGCGCGCGCTCGAGCCGGCGCTGGTGCGGCCCTACGCGCGGGCCATGCTGCTCACCGAGACGGGGTCGGTCCGCGAGCCCGGCCGGCTCATCGAGGCGTGCGAGGCCCTGTTCACCGGTCTCGGCGGCCGCCGCCTGCGGGGCAGCGTCGCCCGGCTGGAGCCCCAGGCGGACGGCTGGCGCGTCGATCACGACGGCGGCGCGGTGCGGGCCCGACAGGTGGTCCTCGCGGCCGGCGCCGCGTCCGGGGCGATCGCCCGGACCCTGGGCTACCGTTTCGCCGTTGCGGCCGAACGCGGCTACCACCGCCACTACGCCCTGCATCCGGACAGCCCGCCGCTGACCCGGCCGATCCTCGACACGGGCGCGGGCTCGATCCTGTCGCCGATGGGCGAGCACCGGGTCCGGGTCCTGTCCGGTGTCGAGCTCAACGCGCGCGCCGCCGCGCCCGACCACACCCAGATCGATGCGGCGTCCCGGGAGGCGGCCTCCACCCTTCGGCTCGGCGGCCCGCTGGACAACGCGCCGTGGCTCGGCTCCCGGCCGTCGACCCCCGACGGGATGCCGGTGATCGGCCGCGCCCCCCGGCACGACGGCCTGCTCTTCGCCTTCGGCCACGGCCATATCGGCCTGTCCACCGGCCCGATCACCGGCGAGATCGTCGCCGACCTCGCCACCGGCCGGGAACCGGCCGTGCCGGTCGCTGCCTTCGCGCCGGAGCGGCTCCTGCGCTGGCCGCGGCTGCTCTGAGAGCCGCGTCCCTCAGCGCCAGTCGTAGGGGTTGTAGGGCTCGAGCGCGGCCTCGACCTTCCGCAGGACGTCCGGCTGGCGCTGGAGATCGGTCTCCCGGGCGAGTGCCCGGAGGAAGGCCTGCGGGCCGTGCTCCAGGTCGCGCGTCAGCCCATTGTAGCGGTCGGCCGGCTCGACATGGGCGGGATTGACCGCGACGCGGTAAGCGAGGCCGCAGGTCGGCGGGTCGATCCCCAGGCGATAGCAGATCCGCACCCGGGCGAAGGGGACGTCCGGGCGGTAATCGACCCGGTAGCCGCCGAGACGGAAGGCGCCGCCGGTCGCGCGCTCGGCCCAGGCCAGCGTCCGCGCCACCGTGGTGAAGCCGGCGGTGCGCCGGTCGCGCACGAGGTCGATCGCCGCCCGTTCCGTGGGCACGAAGGATTGCGCGCAGGCCGGGCCGGACACCAGCGCGACCAGAAGAGCGGGGACGGCGAGTCTCATGGCTTCTTCATGCAGACCGCGACGGGCTGGGCATCCTTCGGCCTTGGCGGTCATGTCGAGGCAGCCGACCGTGGACACGCCGTCCGTGACGGTCACCGACGGCACAACCGCCATGCCTCGGCAGTAAGCGCCAATCAATTCCTCGTCACGGCGGCACGCCACGTCGAGGCGCACCTGGCTGTTCAGGGACGGTCCCGGTGGCCCGGCTGGTCCGGCCGGGCCCCGGTCGCCCGCGGGGCCGCGGGCGCCGGTGGCGCCGTTCACCCCCGCCGGCCCGGCCGGCCCCGCCGGTCCCCGATCACCCTTCGCCCCTGGAGGTCCGGCCGGTCCGGGCTTCGTGGCATCGCAGGCGGCGAGCGCGAGCGCCACCGCGCCGACCACGAGCGCGATCAGGGGGGATCTCATGGGGTTCTCCGGCAGGCCTGCGCGCGGGGAACTGGCGCGCGCAGGCGGTGCGTCAACAGCGCGTCGCCGACACGACGGCGCTATTACAACCAAAAGTAGCGGCTGTTTGATAACCCTGGTCTAGTCGATCGGATTAAGAGTTTCGCAAAAGCTTGGCGTCACATCGGATGAGATGGCTACTTCCGACTGATCTGCTCGCATATGAACAGCCGAGGACTTGTAGGAACGCAGGTCAGAGTGACGCCAGGTTGCCTCCTCGCGCGCCTCGGGCGCGACACCGGGGGCGCGGCCGCGGTGGAGTTCGCCCTGGTGGCCCTGCCCTTCCTGGCGCTGTGCGGCGCGATCATCCAGATCGTGTTCCAGATGTGGGCGACGCAGAATTTCGATCGCGCGCTCCAGAACGCGGTCCGGACGATCTTCACCGGCCAGTTCCAGCTCGACACCGCCGGCCAGACCAATCCGGCGACCGTGCTCGCGACCCTGAAGGCTAGGATGTGCGGATCGGCCGTCAGCCCCGTGCCCACCGTCTTCAACTGCCAGAACGTCAAGATCGACGTCGCGACCTCGAGCAGCTTCGCGAGCGCGACTGCGACCAAGCCGATCGACACCGCCACGGGCACGTGGAGCACGAGTTTCGGCTCCAACTACAAATGCGCTTCGCCCGGGACGATCGTGATCGTCACAGCGGCCGTGCCGTTCCCGACCTTCTTCAATCTGATGGGCCTCAATACGAAGCAGTTCACCAGCGGCTCCGCGGAGGGATCGAGCCTGCTGACCTCCACGGCGGTGTTCCGCACCGAGCCCTATCAGATCGTCGGAGCGAGCCCGTGCCCGTCCTCGCCGTCCTGACCCGGCGGGCGGCGCGGCTCCGGCACGACAGGCGCGGCGGCGCGGCCGTCGAGTTCGCCGTCATCCTGCCGATCCTGCTCGCGATCTGGGCGGGCATGACCGAGGTGACGCACGCCATCGACGAGTGGCGCAAGCTGACGCAGCTCGGCCGCACCGTGGCGGACCTGACGGCGCAGGGCGACACACAGAACCCGATCAGCACCACCGTGATGAACGACATCCTCGCCTCCGCCACGGCGGTGATGCGCCCGTTCGACACGTCGAAGGTCAAGATCGTGGTCAGCGCGATGGGCACCGACGCGAAGGACCCGAGCGGTCCTCCGGTGGTCTGCTCGAGCGTCGCCAACACCAACGGGACCGCGCGGAGCCCGGGCCCCGCGCCCAGCCTGACCGTGCCGGACGGCTACCGGATGCCGGGCATGCGCTACGTCCTGGCTGAGGTCAGCATCAGCTACACGCCGATGATCGGGAGCGCGCTGGTCAAGCTCGCCAAGGGCGTGAGCAACACGATCACGTTCACCAGCAGCGCGCCGTGGCCGACCCGCGGCGGCCAGGCCTACGGCACCAGCACCTACACGGAAGTCGTCCTGCCGGACGACAAACAATCGAACTGCGATGGCACGAAGATCGTTCGCAAAACCTGACGGCCGCCCCGAGCGGCGCCGCGACATCCTGCGCGACCGCGGCGGCAACGTCGCCCTGCTGTTCGCGTTCCTGAGCGTGCCGATGGTAATGGTCGGCGGCGCGGCGATCGATTACGGCTTCGCCACGCGGCTGGAGACGAAGCTCCAGGCCGCGGCCGACGCCACGGCGCTGCTGCTCTGCCAGACGCCGCTGACGACGTCCGAGACCGAACTCAACGCCCTGGCGCAGACGACAATGACCGGTGCCATGGGGGCGGCGAGCCTCGTGGTCGACCGGCTGGCCATCACCAGCAGCCCGCGCAAGATCACGCTGACCGCTCACAAGCAGTCGACGACCTTCTTCGGCGGCCTGACCGGGACCCAGCGCATCAACCCGGGCGCCGTCTCGCAATGCGCCACGCCGCTGCCGAAGACTTTCGAGATCGCGCTCGTGCTCGACAACACGGGCTCGATGGCCGCCTCGAGCGGGGGACAGTCGAAGCTTCAGGCCGTCCAGACGGCCGCGACCGACTTCGTCAACTACGTCTACACCAGCCCAGCCTTCTCCAGCGCGAGCAAGATCTCCATCGTGCCGTTCGCCGCGTCTGTGGCTGTCAATCCAGCCACCTATCGTTACGCGACCTGGATCGATCAAGCTGCGCAATCCAGCTATCACTGGCTCAACGTCAACGGCCTTCAGGGCACGGGCATCACCAATCGCTTCGACATCTTCTCGAAGTTGCAGGCGGCCAACTCCGGCTGGGCCTGGGCGGGATGCCTCGAAACACTGCCCTATCCCCTGAACGTTCAAGATGGCGCACCGACCGCGAGCAACAAAGATTCTTATTATCTCCCGCTCTTCGCCCCCGACGAGCCGGGTGACGGCTCGTCGGAATATAGCGAATACTCGACCAAAAACTCATCGAGTATCAGCTTCAACAGCTATATCGACGATTATACGAACAGCCCCGATTGCCCCAAGCCGACCCGGGACACGTCATTCTCGACGGCCGAGGCGCGTGCATGCAAGTATCTCAGCCCCCGCGATCCGTCGCCCACCTCGCGAAACCGCTACACGGGTATTCCCAACGGGCCGAATTTCGGCTGCACGACCCAGCCGCTTCAGCGACTGACCAGTGATACCACGACGCTCAAGAACCTGATCAACCTGATGGTAGCCTCAGGCTCGACCAATATTCATGAAGGTTTCATGTGGGGATGGCGCACGCTTTCCCCGAACAGCGTGTTCGCAGACGGCGCGCGCTACTCCTCGAACAGCGCCAATTCCGACCTCAGCACGATCAACAAGATCATGATCCTCATGACAGACGGGGAAAATACCTGGCCCGTAAATTCGAACCCGTCCTACAATAAATCCATGTACTTTCCCTTCGGATATTTTACGAACGCCGATGGATCGAACCCGAATTCGCGGCTTCCGCCCAGCAATCAAAATATTTCGAATGCCCGCACAGCGCGGGATGCGCTCGACAAACTGACAGCCCTCGCGTGCAGCAACGCGAAGACAAATAATATCTCGATCTACACGATCGGCTTCAGCGTCCCGGCGGATCCGATCGACTCGGCCGGCCAGACGCTGCTGCGGAACTGCGCCTCGTCACCGGACCAGTTCTACCTCGCCAACTCGTCCGACGACCTGATCAAGGCCTTCAAGTCGATCCAGGCCAGCATCGGCGCGCTGAGGCTGACTCAGTAGGCGCCGCGCCGGCGCTGCGCGGGATCCGGCGCGCGGGCCGGACCCGGTCAGTCGTCGCGGTAGACCCGCTCGCGGCGCTCGTGCCGCTCCTGCGCCTCGAGGGACAGGGTGGCGATCGGGCGCGCGTCGAGGCGGCGCAGGGAGATCGGCTCGCCGGTCTCCTCGCAGAACCCGTAGGATCCGTCCTCGATTCGGGCCAGCGCCGCGTCGATCTTGCCGGTGAGCTTGCGCTGGCGGTCCCGGGCCCGCAGCTCGATCGCCCGGTCCGTCTCGGAGGACGCGCGGTCGGCGAGGTCGGGGTGGTTCTCGTTCTCGCTCTGCAGAGCCACCAGCGTATCCTGCGCCTCGCGCAGGATGTCGTTCTTCCAGCTCAGCAGCTTGCGCCGAAAATATTCGCGCTGCCGGTCGTTCATGAAGGGCTCGTCGTCGGACGGGACGTAGCCGTCCTCCAGCTGCACCTTCGCCATGCGTCACCCTCGCTGGATGGTAAACCGCCCACCAGGGGATGGCCGGTGTGCGGCGATAACGTGAGGTGCCGTATAGTCGAGGTGCCTCATCGCCACAACGCACACGGATGCAGGGGCTGTAACTGGCTGTCACTGCATCGCCGCGTGCGGCAAACAGGCCACGGTACAGATGTTTTACGCTGTCATCTGGTCCGCAACCGTACGATCGCCTCGGCGATCTCGGTCGTCAGGCTCCGGGCGATCGGCAGCCTGTAATGGGTCTGGTCGAAGAACTGGTCGGGATCGGCCGCCGCGGGGCGGCCGTCGCGCCAGTCGACCACCGTGCTGAGCGCGTGGGTCGCCAGCACCGTGTGCACCTCGGCCCGGCAGGCCGCCTCGGCCCGCGCCCGAGGGCTGCCGGGCGGCGGCTCGCCGCGGGCGTAGACCGGCGGGAACACCACCACGACCGGCGTCTCCGCCGGGATCCGGGTCAGTTCGGCGCGCAGGCGCGCCGCGATCGGAAACGGGCCGCCGTGCCGCGGCTCCGGCTCGGGCCCGACCGGCTTCTCCAGCGCCGCCTTCTTGGCGGGATCGACGCCGAAGCCCTGGCTCAGGTAGTTGCGCTCGTAATCCCACCAGCCGTCGGCCGCGGCGGTCTTGCGGCGCGGGTTCAGGAGCCAGCCGATGCGGTTGACCGTCTCCTGCGCGGCCGAGAAGCGGATCAGCCCGCGCAGGTAGGCGGGCCAGTCCCCCACGAGCCAGTAGGGAAAGCCGTGCTCGCTCGGGAAGGACGGGTCGTCCGCGCACCAGAACGCGTCAGCCGAGAGCACGATCGCGGCGGGGCGGGCGTGGTGCTGCAGGTACCATCCCAGCAAGGCGAACTGCTCGGACGGGCCGGTGGCCGGCACCGAGAGCTGGAGGAACGGGATGCCGGTGAGCCGGGTCAGTGCCGCCGGCTCGATGAGCTGGATGTGCGAGTTGCCGATCACCACGCCCGCGTAGGCCGGATCGCGGCCGCGGACGGCCGAGGCCGTGCGGGGCCCCTGCGGCCGCACGGCCCCCCGGGACAGCAGCGTCGAGCGGCCGGTATCGTAGGGGTCGACCAGCACCGCGAGGGCCAGGTAGCCCGCGAAGAGGCCGACCATCGACAGGGCCAGGGCGCGGGCGAAGCCGCGCCAGTCCCTGTCGGTCGTGGGGGGTGCGGGCGCCATCCTCAGAACTGGAAGTAGATGAACTCGTAGTTCGCATCGTCGCCGATCTTCAGCAGGACGAGCACGAACAGCAGCGCGAAGCCGAAGGCGAGGAGCCGGCGCGGCGGCAGCCGGTGCACCGCGTTCCAGGCGGTGGGCCCGACCGTCGCGACCAGGGCGGCGATGGCGATGGTGCGCCACTTGAAGCCGGAGCCCCTCGGCGCGAGCCCGAAGAGTCCTTTGAAAATCGCGAGGGCCGCTTCGAAGCTCGTCGCGCGGAAAAGAACCCAGGTCAGCACGACGAACAGGCTGGTGAGCGCCCAGCCGAGCGGCGCGGGGATCGCGATCCGGGCCCGGCGCGCCAGGACACCGGCCCCGAGGCCGATCCCGTGCAGCGCCCCCCAGGCGAGGAAGGTCAGGCCGGCCCCGTGCCAGAGGCCGCCGAGCGTCATCGTGGCGACGAGCGCCCCGACCTGCCGCGGCAGCCCGCGGCGGTTCCCGCCCATCGGGATGTAGAGGTAGTCGCGCAGGAAGCGCGACAGGGTCATGTGCCAGCGCCGCCAGAAGTCGCGGAGCGACGTGGCCCGGTAGGGCGCGTCGAAGTTCTGCGGCAGGACGAGGCCGAACAGCAGCGCGATGCCCAGCGCCATGTCGGTGTAGCCGGAGAAGTCGAAGTAGATCTGGAACATGAAGCCGAGCGTCGCCTGCCACGCCTCGACCACCGTGACGGCCTTGCCGGCAGCGGCGGCCTGGAACACCGGGTTCACGTATTCCGCGAGCGGATCGCCGAGAAACACCTTCTTGGCGAGGCCGACGGTCAGCAGCATCAACCCGCGGGCGAAGCGCTCGGCGGCGTCGGGCCGCGCGTAGGGCGCCTCGTCGAACTGGTGCATGATCTCGCTCCAGCGCACGAGCGGGCCGGCGAGAACCTGCGGGAAGAACGCGATGTAGAGGGCGTATTTCACGAGCCCGAAGCCCGGCGCCCGGCCGGCCCGCAGGTCGGCGAGATACATGATGTGGTGGAAGGTGAAGAACGAGATGCCGAGCGGCAGGGCGAGACCGAGCCGCTGCGCTTCCAGGCCGGGGATCAGGTTGGCGAGGTCGGCCGCGAAGTCGAGGTACTTGAACACGCCGAGCAGCGCGAGGTTGGCGGCGATCGCCGCCGGGATCAGCCAGCGGCCGGGCCACCGGCGATAGGCGCGCGCCACGCACCAGTTCGCCAGGATCGAGCCGGCCAGCAGCGGCACGAACCGGACGTCCCACCAGCCATAGAACACGAAGGACAGGGCGACGAGGAGCGGCAGCCGCCACGCGGGCGCGGCGCGCGCCACCAGCCCGTGCAGGATCAGCGCGGCCGGCAGGAAGGCGAGGAGGAAGACGAAGGAGTTGAACAGCATCGGGCGAGGCGGCGCGGAGGAGCCCGGATGGGCCGCCGTTGTCTCCGAGCGGGAGGGACCGCCTTGTCGAGGATCAAGGCCGGCCCGTCAATCGCCGCAGAGGCGGCGCGCCCGGCCGGGCGCGGCCTCACGCTCCGCGGCTGGCCGCCTCGATGGTCAGGCCCAGTCCCACCGAGCCGAACGTGTCGCCCTCCACCACCCGGGCGGCCGGCAGCGCGGCCCTCAGCGCGGCGCGCAGGTGCGGCAGGCCGGTGGAGCCGCCGGTGAGGAACAGGGCGTCGACCCGGTCGGCCGTCAGCTCCGCCTGCGCGAGGCAGCGCGCGATCCGGGCCGCGACGGCGCGGGCGAGGTCCCCCGTCTGGGCGGACAGGGTCGCGCGATCCACCGGGACCGCGAGCCCGGGCTCCAGGAGGCCGAGGTCGAGCAGGGTCGCGTCCTGTTCGGACGCCGCGATCTTGGCGCTCTCCACTGCCCCGGCCAGGGCGTGACCGCGCTCGCCCTCCACCGCCTCGCGCAGCCGCGCGAGCAGGTCGGGCCGGGCGCCGTCGCGGATGACCTCGTCGATCTCGCGCAGGGTCTTCTGATTGTAGAGGCGGTTGATCGCCGACCACGTGGCGAGGTCGTGGTAGTAGGCGTTCGGCACCGCGAGGTCGCCGCGGCGCATCGGGCTTCCGAGGCCCAGGAGCGGCATCACCGTTCCGAGGCTGAGCTGTCGGTCGAAATCGGTGCCGCCGATCCGCACCCCGTCGTTGGCCAGGATGTCGCCGGCCCGGTCCGGCCGCCCCCGCCGCTCCGGCGCGAGGCGCACGATGGAGAAGTCCGAGGTGCCGCCGCCGATGTCGGCGACGAGGGCGATCTCCTCCGCGCGGACCTGGCGCTCGTAGTCGAGTGCCGCGGCGATTGGCTCGTACTGGAACGAGACCTCCCGGAAGCCGACGTCGCGGGCGATGTCGCGCAGCGTGTCCTCCGCGCGGCGATCCGCCTCCGGGTCGCCGTCGACGAAGTGGACCGGGCGGCCGTGGACCACCGTGTCGAGGCTCTGGCCGCTGGCGGCCTCCGCCCGCGCCTTCACGGCGGTGAGGTAGCGGGCGATGACGTCGCGCAGGCGCAGCCGCTGGCGGCCGACCGGGGTCGCCTCATCCATGAGCGGCGTGCCGAGCACGGATTTCAGCCCGCGCATCAGCCGGCCGGACCGGCCCTCGACATAGGCCGCCGTGGCGGCCCGGCCGATGATCGGCTCCCGTCCGAGCTCGAAGAAGATCGCGCTCGGGATTGTCCGGTGCGCGCCCTCCAAGGGCAGCAGCGTCGGGCCGTCCGGGCCAAGATGCCCGAGCGTGGTGTTCGACGTGCCGAAATCGAGGCCGCAGGCCGCCATCGTGTTGTGGATCCGGGACTGGAGAGAAGGGCCGTGGGCCTACAGGGCCGCCATGTCGGGGTCCAGGGCGGAAGAGCGGAGCCCGGGGCTCCCGCAAGGGGGTTGACGGCCCGATCGCGCACCGGCGGCGGAGCCACGCCGCGGACCGACGCCCGCATGCGGCCCACACGCGGCCCACATGCGGGAAGCGTGGACAGTGCCGCGGCGGCACACCCGGACCCGCCGGGCCGTGCTATGAGGCCCCATGCGTTCCGACATCGATCTCGGCCTGACCGGCGAGCGCCCCGCGCTCCTCGACCTCACCGAACTGCTCGCCACGCGGCTCCTGGTTCAGGGCAATTCCGGGTCCGGCAAATCGCACCTGCTGCGGCGGCTGCTCGAGCAGAGCGCCGGCCTCGTGCAGCAGGCGATCATCGATCCGGAGGGCGACTTCGCCAGCCTCGCCGACCGCTACGGCCACGTCGTGGTGGAGGCCGACGGCGACGACGTCGCCCTGCAGCGGATCGCCGCCCGGGTGCGGACCCACCGGGTCTCGGTGGTGCTGTCGCTGGAGAATCTCGACGCCGACGGCCAGATGCGGGCCGCCGCCGCCTTCCTGGGCGGCCTGTTCGACGCCGACCGCGACCATTGGTACCCGATGCTGGTGGCCGTGGACGAGGCGCAGCTCTTCGCGCCCGCGGCCGCCGGCGAGGTCTCAGACGAGGCCAGGCGCCTGTCGCTCGGCGCGATGACCAACCTCATGTGCCGCGGCCGCAAGCGCGGGCTCGCCGGCATCATCGCCACGCAGCGCCTCGCCAAGCTCGCCAAGAACGTCGCGGCCGAGGCCTCGAACTTCCTGATGGGCCGGACCTTCCTCGACATCGACATGGCACGCGCCGCCGACCTCCTCGGGCTGGAGCGCCGGCAGGCCGAGACGTTCCGTGACCTACCGCGCGGGCATTTCGTGGCCCTGGGACCGGCCCTGTCCCGGCGCCCGCTCACCATCGCGGTCGGGCCGACCCAGACCGTGAGCCGGAGTTCCTCGCCGGTCCTCGTGCCGCTGCCCGACGCCCTGGAGGATGCCCGCGCGCTGATCCTCACAGCGAGCCCCGCCGAGACCGTCGCGCCGCTGGCGCCGCGGCCGAAGCCGCGCCCCGCGCCGGCGCCAGACGTGCTCGTCCAGCTCGCCAATTACCGTCCGCCGGCTCCGGCGGAGGAGCCGGAGGAGGAACCCATGGACCCGGAGGCCCGCGAGGCGGCGCTCGCCGAGGTGCTGGCCTCCGTGCTGGCGGATGCCGACGCCGCCGCCTGCACTCCCGCCACGCTCTACCAGGACTTCACGGTCCGCTGCCGGATCCGGCGCCTGCGCGGCGACACGATGGGTCTGCCCGAGTTCAAGCGGCGCCTCGCGGTCGCGCGGGCCGAGGCCGGCGGCGCGGTCGCGGACAATTCCGGCTGGGAGCAGGCCCAGGCGATCGCGGCCGGCCTGCCGGACGACCTCGCCGGCCTGTTCCTCGTGGTCGCGCGGGCCGCCATCGAGGGCGCCCCCTGCCCCACCGACACCGTGCTGGCCGAGGCCTACGGCACCAGCTCGGGCGGCCGGGCGCGGCGGATGCTGGCCTATCTCGAGGAGCGCGGCGCCATCGTCACCCGCAAGGACCTGCGCGGCGCACCGATCATCGCGGTGCCGGATCTCGGCGTCGAGACCGGACCGGGCGAGCCGCAGATGCTGCCGACGGGCCCGAAGCGGCGGGCGGGGTAGCGGGATCGGGCGCTCGCCGGGCGCGGTACCGGGATGCGCCCAGGGTCAGGGGCGGAAGCCCGGTCAGACGCGCCGGGCCATCTCCAACTTGGCGAGTTCCACCGCGGCGCGCAGTTCGATCTCGGCCATCAGGCCGTCGAGCCGGGGATCCCCCGAGAGGCCGGCACGCTCGTTCAGGCGGCCGGCGATGGCGCGCAGATCCTGCGGCGCGACGCGGCCGCCGAGCAGTGCCGCCTTCAGCCGGTCGAGGCCGTCGAGGAGGTCCTGGCCGCGCTGGGCGGAGCGCCGCCGCCGCTCCTGGGGCGTGTCGGCCTCGGCCTGGAGAAGCAGGACCGCGTCGAGCCCGGCGAGCGTCGCGGCGGCGGCCGGCGCGCCGGCAGACGTCGTCGACGACGGGGCCGCGCCGAGGCTGAAGGCTGCGCCGCCCTCGGGCTTCCGGGCGGACGCGACACCGCCGGCGCTCTGGATCGGCTGGCGAGTCTCGACACGCATGATCCGGTTCGCGTTGCTCCAAGCGCCCCCGCGCAGAACCGGAAATTCGGCCGCCAGGGTTAAGCGCGGGTAAACAAGCCGGCAGAAGCTGCCGGGTCGGCAGGTTCGGTGCCGGCACCGCGAGGCGCGAGGCCAGACCTGGCCCGGAAAAACTTTGTTTTCTTCAATGGCTTGCACAGATCTGGCGGCTGGCACGACCCTGGCAGGATGGGGGCAGGTCCGTCACGGTCGAAACACGGCATGCGCCCGCGTCACGCGTTCAGTCCTCTCCGGTCTCTCTCGGTCGCCCTCGCGGGCGCCCTGCTTCTCGCCGCGCTGTCCGTGCCGGCGCTCGCCCTGTCGCGCGTCAAGGATCTCGCCTCCATCGAGGGCGTTCGCCAGAACCAGCTCGTCGGCTACGGCATCGTGGTCGGCCTCAACGGAACCGGCGACACGCTGAACAACATCCCGTTCACCAAGCAGTCGCTTCAGGCCATGCTGGAGCGCCTCGGCGTCAACACCCGCGGCGCCACGATGCGCACGCAGAACCTCGCCGCCGTGATGGTGACCGCGAGCCTGCCGCCCTTCGCCGCGCAGGGCACCCGGATCGACGTGACGGTCTCGTCGCTGGGCGACGCCAAGTCCCTCCAGGGCGGCACCCTGCTGGTGACGCCGCTGCTCGGCGCCGACGGCGAGGTCTACGCCCTGGCGCAGGGCTCGGTGGCGATCGCCGGCTTCGCCGCCGAGGGCGATGCCGCGAAGATCACCCGGGGCGTGCCGACCAACGGCCGGATTTCCAACGGCGCCAATATCGAGCGCGAGATCGCCTTCAAGCTGAACGACGCCCGCTCGCTGCGTCTGTCGCTGCGCAACCCGGATTTCACCACCTCGAAGCGGATCGCCGCGGCGATCAACGACTTCATGGGCGCCGACACCGCCGAGCCCACCGACCCGGCCACCGTCACGATCCAGATCCCGTCCCGCTACAACGGCAACATGATCCGCCTCATCACCGAGGTGGAGCAGCTGAAGGTCGAGCCTGACCAGACCGCCCGGGTCGTGGTCGACGAGCGTTCCGGCATCATCGTCATGGGCCGGGACGTGCGCGTGTCGACGGTGGCCATCGCCCAGGGCAACCTCACCGTCACCATCACCGAGCAGCCGCAGGTCAGCCAGCCGGCGCCGTTCTCCGACGGACGCACCGTCGTGGTGCCGCGCACGGGGGTGAAGGTCGATACCGGGGACGGAAACAAGCTCGCCCTGGTGAAGGAGGGTGTTAGCCTGCGCGAGCTGGTCGACGGTCTCAACGCCCTGGGCGTCGGCCCGCGGGATCTCATCTCGATCCTCCAGGCGATCAAGGCCGCGGGCGCGCTCCAGGCCGATATCGAGCTGATGTGACCGAACGGACGCGAAGGGACGATCCATGCTGCAACTCGCCAGTCTCGCGGCCAGCGCCGCCGCCAGCGTCGGAACCTCGGTGGCCGGGAGCGCCGTCGACGGGATCATCAAGACCGCCAACAAGGCCAAGGCCTTGAAGACGGCGACCGAGTTCGAATCGATGTTCCTGGAGAACAGCCTCGACCGGCTGACCCAGTCGGAGGGCACCGACGGGCCGCTCGGCGAGAACGGGACCGGCGGCGGTGTCTACCGCTCGATGCTGACCAAGGAATACGCGAAGCAGATCGTGAAGAGCGGCGGAGTCGGCATCGCCGATTCGGTTTTCCGTGAGATCATGAAGATGCAGGGCGCGGCGAGCGAGGGAGCGATCCATGCAAAGGGCTGAACCGCTGCGCGTCGGGGACCGGATCACCGCCGAGGCCCTGGTGGCGGGCGTGCTCGGCAACATGGCCGCGCTGGAAGCCGTGCTCGCCGAAGAGGCGGCCTACGTCCGGGAAGGGCGACTGCAGGAGGGCGTCGCCGCGGCCGAGCCGAAGGCCGCGCTGGCCGCCGCCTACATGCAGGGTCTCGAGGTCGCGAAGGCGAACGCCGTCGCACTGAAGCGCTTCCATCCCGACGGGGTCGAGGCCCTGCGCACCGCCCACCGGCGGTTCACCGCGGCCGTGGAGGCGAACCAGACGGTGCTCGCCAGCGCCAAGACCGTCTCGGAAGGGCTGATCAAGACCTTGGCGGAGGAGATCGGCCGGGCACAGCTCCCCTCCGGCTACGGGCGGCAGACGCCAGCGCCGTCCCCGTACGGCCGCGGCGTGCGCAGCGGGCCGCTGGTCCTCTCGCGCAACCTCTAGGGCCCGCCCGGACGGCGGCCGGCGCCGATCCGGACGTAGGTCCGCACCTCGCCGAGATCGGTGTCGACGCGGTTGTCGACCGCGATGCGGCCGGCGACAACTGGCGCTGCCGCGACGCCGCTCCCCGCGGCCAGATCCGCCCCCGCGACGACGCGGCCCGAGACGCGGAGGCAGCTGCCGCTCCCCGGCAGCCGCACGAAGCCCTGGCCCTTGGACGGGCACGGCACCGGCCCCGGGATCACGGGCAGATCCCGCAGGTCGAGGGCCTCGGCCGGGCCAGCGCCGGCCACGATCGCCGCGAGGGCAGCGCAGACCGGGATCCGGCCGCGCATCTCAGGCGGCCTGGCGGGCGAGATCCCGGTGAAGCAGGTCGATGTAGTGCTCGACCTCGCCGACGAACCCGTCGAGGTCGGGCTCGTGGATGCGCAGGCGGGCGAGGTCCCGCAGCAGGATGTCGAGGGCGATGGCGCGCTCTTCGGGATGCACGTAGCCCGCGAGGTAGGTGTCGACGGCCTGCTCGACCAGGACGATCGCGCCGCTACGCGGGACGGCTCCCAGGCGGAGGACGAGTTCGATGGGTCCGGACAGCGCCATGCCGACCTCTCCTCAATCGAATGACGGCGCGTGGGCGCGACCGCACGCTGCGCTTCATTCCCGGAAAGCGGCAAGACTATGGTGAACCCGACACGTCGCGAGATTTTTCGAGCGTCAGGCGCGCGTTGACCGGTCTCGGCGATCAGCTCAGCTGATGTAGTTCACGAGGGAGAGCTTCGAGAGCGTCGCGGTCACCTGATAGCTGGCCTGGAGCCGGTTCTGCACGTCGAGCAGCTTGGTGATGACCTCCTCGGGGGAGATCTGCTCGATCCCGTCCAGGGTATTCTGGACGGTGTTCTGGAGCGCCTTGTTGGTCGTGCCGGCATTCGAGAGCCGCGTCGACGCGACGGTGAGCTGCGTGACCGTGTCCTGGACGCTCGGAATCTGGTTGGCGGACGAGAGCAGGCTGCCGGCCTTCGTCGCCACCGTCTGGTAGGTGTTGTAGGTGTTGGCGTCGTTCGTGGTGGGCAGGCCGAAGGCCATGGTCGCCAGGCCGGCGAGCACGTTCTGGACCGCGGGATCGTTGGCGCGGGCGCCTGTCCCGACGCTCCCGGTCGCGCTCACCTGGACCGACTGCGTGTCGATCGCCGAGGTCGGCTGCGGGACTGCCGGCGGCGCGGGCTGCGTGTAGGTGTTCTCGCCCTGGTACCACAGCACCGTGTCCTGAGGCGTGGCCGCCCTGTAGCCGACCGGGGTGGTGCCATCGTACAGGATGCGCTGCGGCATCACGCCCGACCCCGACGGGCCGCCTTCCGCCGCGCCGGAGAAGAAGTTCGACGCGGTCGCCGCGGTGGCGTTCACCGCCAGCGTGCTGTTGGCCGCACCGGTCAGCGCGTTGCTCAGTGTCGCCGACAGGTTGGCCATCGTCTGGGCGGGCGTCGAGCCGATGGCGAAGTTGGTGATCGATTTCGGGTCCGCGCTCGTCGCGGCCGTGAGCGTGATCGTCGTGGAGGTGCCGTCGGCCATCTTCAGCGCGAACGACACGGTGTCGCCGGCGCTCGGCTGCGTCGTCATGCTGAGGCTGAAGCTGCCCGGGCTCGTGGCCGTGCCCGCCGTGTAGGTCGCGCCGATCGCCGAGCCGGTCGTGGTCGGCGCGCCCGCCAGGGTGAAGCCGAATTGCCCTCGGGTCAGGTTGTTCGACTCTTCGGTGACCCGCACGCTCGTGGCCGGGCTGGCCAGAGTCTGCGTCAGGCGGCCGTTGCCCCCCGCGCCGAGCTCGGCGGTGACCCGCTGCGAGATCAGGGTCGAGAGGCCGTCGAGCGTGTTGCCGCTCGCGTCGGTCGTGCCGTTGAGGATCTTGCTCGAATCGACCACCGGCTGGGTCGTGGTGTCGGTGCCGCCGAACAGGTAGTTGCCCGCCGCCGATTCGTTGAGCGTGTCGAGCGCCGTCTGCAGGTTGGCCAGCGCCGTCGACCGGCCGGAGACCGAGTTCGCCGCCACGCTCTGCAGGCCGTTCTGGAGCATCGTCCCGGTGGAGGTGCCGAGGGTCGCAACCTGCGTCAGGCTCGTGACCGCGAGGTCGGTCCGGGTCTGCGCGGCGGTGATTCCGGCGGCGTAGCCGGAGAGCGCGCTCAGGGTGGCCTGCGCGGACAGAGCCGTCGACCGCCCGGAGCCGAGGCCGCCATAGGTCTGCGAGACCTGACCGCTCGAGAGCTGGTTGGTCAGGTCGTTGAGCTGGCTCTTCAGCGCCTGGAGCTGAGAGGCGTTGCGGTTGGTGATGTAGGAGCCGGCCGCGAAGGGCGTGATCGTCGTCATGATCAGATCTGCAGCAGCTGGTTGAGCATGTCGCGGGCCGCGGTGAGCACCCGGGCGTTGGCGCCGTACGCGGTCTGCAGGGCGATCAGGTTCGACATCTCTTGGTCGATGTTGACGCCCGCCCCGGCGGAGAACCGGCTCTGCGCGGTGGAGAGCGCCGTCTGCTGGGTGGCGTCGAGAGCGGCGGCGTTCGACGCGTTGGCCCCCTGCGTGGACACGATGTCCTGCGCGAAACCGATCACGGTGGCGCTGTAGGGGGCCGAGACGCCGCCGATGCCGCTCGACGACGAGAAGGTCTGCTGGTTCGCGGTGAGCGCCGTGAACAGCTTCTGGGCGCGGGCGCCCGACGTGCTCGTGTCCGTGGCGCTCGTCGCCGTCAGCGCGGCGGTGTTGCCCGCCAGCGCGCCGTTGACCGTGATGCGCTGGGCGAAACCAGTGAGCTGCGAGCCGCCGTCGAACGTGCCGGTGTAGAGCTTGTTGCCCGTACCGTCGACGAACATCGCGAGCGACGGGTTGCCGGTGTTCAGGTCCGACGCCGAGACGGCCGTGACGCTGGCGCTCGCCGCGCCGGCGACCTTGCCGGCCGCCCCCAGCGTCAGCGTCGCGCTGGTGGCGGTCGAGGAGACCGGACTCGCCGACAGTGTCGGCAGCTTGTAGGTGCTGCCGGAGGCGTTGAACGTGGCGAAGGCGGACTGGATCGCCGCCGCGTAGGTGCCGGGCCCGCCGCTGGCATTGAAGGTCAGCGTGAGGCCGCTGGCATCCGTGGTCTGCGCGGCGGGCACGACCGCGCCGCTGGAGGTCGCGGACGCCACCAGCGTCACGTTGCGCACGGCCCCGGTGTTGTCGGTGACCGGGAAGGTGATCGTGTTCCCGGGCTGCATCGTCGAGACGCTGATCTGCGTGTCGGTCCCGCTGTACGTCCCGGTGGTCGCGGTATTCGTGAGCGCCTTCGAGAGGCCGGCCGCGAGATCGTCGAGCTGCCGCTGCGCCTGCGGCAGGGTCTGGTCGCGCATCTCGATCTCGGCGGCCAGGCTGCCGGACCGCAGCACGCCGGGGGCGCCGAGGTCGATCTTGCCGCCGCCCGGCAGCGTCGCCGTGATGGTTCCGACCGTCCGCTGGGCGGGGTCGGTCGCGTAGCTCGCGGTGGGGCTGAGCACGCCGCGTCCGTCGAAGGTCAGGGTCGCGGCGTTCCCGCGGTCGACCAGCGTCACGCCCGACTGGGTCATGACCGAGACCGTGCCGTCGCGCTGCTGGACCGTCTGCACGTCCATGTAGCTCGACAGGCTGTTGATCGCCTGGTCGCGCTGGTCCTGAAGATCGGTCAGCGAGGTGCTGTCAGTGGTGTTCTGGATCTTGCCGTTGAGCGTCGCGATGTTGGACAGGATCGTGCTCGCCGCGCTCGTGTCGGTGCCGAGCTGCGACTCGAGGCCGGTGCGCAGGTTCTGCACCGTTCCGGCGGCGCTGTTGATGAGGCTCGCGACGGCCGCGGCATTGCCCAGCACCGTCGTGCGGGCGGCCGCCGAGGTCGGGTTCGCGGCGAGTTCCTGGAGCGATTGGGTGAAGGTGTTCAGCGTCCCGTCGAGGGAGGTAGCGCTGCCGGGCACGCCGTAGAGGGCGTCGAGCTGGGCGGCGATGCCGGACTTGGTGCCCGTGTAGGCGGCCCCCGAGGTCTCCAGCCGGAGCTGGTTCAGCGCCGCGGCATCGAAGCTGCGGGTGATCGTGCCGGCGGCCACGCCGGAATTGTTCGTCCCGGTGGCGACCGTCGAGAGCGTGCGCTTGACGTAGCCCGCCGTCCCGGCATTGGCGACGTTCTGCGAGACGATGTTGATCGCCGCCTGGGTGGCGGCGAGGCCTGCGCTCGAGGTGGAGATCGCATTCAGCGACATGTCACGGCCTCCGCGGCTCGAATCGCACCCTCACTCAGCGGATCACGTTGAGCAGATCAGACATTATCGTCTGGGCCGTCGACATGACGCGCGTGTTCGCAGAGTAAGCCTGCTGGGTTACGATCATCTTAGAGAATTCGGTCGCAATGTCGGTGTTCGATTGCTCGTTGCTCGCGCCCGAGATCGTGCTGCCGTTGAGGCCCGCGAGCGGAGGCCCCGAATCGACCGTCTGGAGATAGTTCCCGTTCGTATCGGCCTTCAGGCCGTCGGCATTGGCGAACTGGACGACGCCGACCGAGGCGAGAGCCACGACCGAACCGTTGGAGAAGGTGCCGTTGACCTTGCCGTCCGGACCGACGGCCACGCTTGTGAGCGTCCCGGAGCTGTTGCCGTTCTGCGTCAGCGCGTTGGTCGTCGCCGCACCGGTCGTGTCGGCATACTGCGTCAGGCCTGAGGCGCTGAGATTCATGTTGAGGCTGGGGAATGTGTAGTCACCCATGGTGATCGGCCCCAGCGGGATCGGGTTCGTCGAGGGCGAGGTGAGCTTCCCGGTGGAATCGAAGGTGAAGGCCGTGCCCACGTTGTTCCAGTCGGACGTCGTGAGCGCGCTCGGGTTGGTGGAGTAGTACAAGTTCCACACGGCCGGCTGAGCCGGCGTGGTCGTCGCGTCCTGGACCTTGGCCCAGCGGGTCGTCAGTGTGAGCGGCGCGCCGGTCGACGTGTAGACCGGCAGCGACGGGCCGGCGATGCTGTTGCTCATGAAGGTCGAGACGGCACCGGTCTGGGTCGAATCGACCTTGACGCCGGTCTGCCCCGATCCGGAGGTCACGACGGCCGCGGTATTCTGATTGTAGAGATCGGATCCCGACGTCGCCGAGGCCGACGTGCTCGGCGTCGAGGGCAGGTTGGCGGCGTAGGTGATCGTCGTGGTGGCCTGCGCCGGCAGCGCCGAGTTGCCGATCTTGATCGGACCGATGCTGGTCGTCTGACCGGTGATCGGATCGAGGTTCGATCCGGTCAGGTATCCGCCGGCGCCGTTGACGAGATAGCCGTCCTTGTCCTGGGCGAAATCGCCCCGGCGCGTGTACAGGCTCGTGCCGCCGAAGGATGTGGCGCCGTTCGCGTCGCCGGTCTTCTGCACGACGGTGAAGAAGCCCTGGCCGTTGATGGCCATGTTGGTGGGCACGCTCGACGAGACCACGTTGCCGGCCAGGGTGTTGGTGAGCTGCGACTGGGGCAGCACCGAACCCGCGACCTCGCGGCCCGGCGTCTTCTCGGACATCAGGTCGACGAAGCTGGTGTCGATGCGCTTGTAGCCGGTCGTCTGCGAGTTCGCGATGTTCCCGGAGATGTTGCTGATGGCGTAGGACTGCGCCTGGAGTCCGGAGACCGAGGTCTGCAGGGCGGTGAAAAGATCCATGGCGAACGATCCCGATGCGCGCCGCACTGGCCCGCAGGCCGGTCCGGCCGCAACCGGCATGCCAGGGCTAAGTCCTTGATAATCCTGGACCGGATTGTCGACGACCCGGCAGGGTTGACCGGTCATGGCCGCGCGCCCGGCAGATCCTGCCGGGTCGGTCCCGCGGGCGCGGAGATCCGGACCGGAAGTCCCGTCCGCCGCGTTTACGCGGTGTTATTCGACACGCGCGAAGATGCCGCCGGGCCGGGGCCACGCGCGGTGCGTCCTGTCCGGAAGCGCTGAACGGGTACGGATTGCGGATCTCGGGATCATGCGGGCGAAACGGACAAGCCTCGTCCACATCATCTACTTCTCGCGTCTCAACCTGTCGTCGGACGCGGCGAAGAGGTCCGAGCAGATCAGCGATATCGGTCGCATCGCTCAGAAGAAGAACGAGTTCGCGGTGATCACGAGCTTTCTGGTCATCGAGGGGAACTTCGCCTGCCAGGTCATCGAGGGCGAGCGCACATCCGTGCACGAGACCTTCGACCGGGTGAGTGCCGACAGCCGGCACCGCGAGGTCCAGATCAGCGAGTGGCGGGAGATCACCAAGCGCGAGTTCGTCCACTCGTTCAAGAGCGCGCAGCGCACGGCCGGGAACGACACGCTGTTCGCCAAGGCCAACCTGCTCCCGATGCTCCAGCGCGGAACGCCGAAGGCGTCCGCGATACACGGGCTGTGCCTGTCGCTGCAGTCCGACGCGATGTCCCGTCAGGGCATCGACCACCTCTTCATCTGAGCCGCCGATGTCCGAGAGCGATACGCCCCCGATTCTCATCGTCGACGATCAGGAGAAGCTCCTGCGGCTGATCGTGATGCTGATGACCCGCATCGGCTTCCCGGACGTCGAGGGCGTCACCAACGCGCCCGAGGCGCTGGAGCGGATGCGGCAGCGCCGCTACGCCCTGGTGATCTCCGATCTCGACATGGAGCCCATGGACGGGCTCACCCTGCTGCGCGAGATCCGCGCCGACGACGCGCTGATGAACACGCCCTTCATGCTCACCGAGTCGTCCTTCGACTTCGAGGACATCAACCTCGCCCACCAGGCGGGCGCGGACGCCTTCATCCTCAAGCCGTTCGACATGGCGGTGCTGAAGACCAAGCTGAAGCAGGTCCTCAACCGCAAGCCGCGCAAGCGCGAGGCGCCGATCGCGTCCGAATCGACCCTGAGCGTCGAATTCCCGATGCTCGGCAAGTTCTGACGCCGCGCACCCCTCGCGGGCCCGGCGACGCGGAGGCGCCGCCGAAGCGCGTCACGCCGCCCGCTTCTGGTAATCCTTCACGTCGGTGAAGCGCACGGCCGGGTAGCGCTCCTCCTCGTAGCGGAGCGAGAAGGCCGTGGTCGCCATGAAGACCGGGGCACCGTCGAGGTCCTTGGCCATGGCCGAGCCGTGCGAGTCGATGAACTTGTCGAGCTCGGCCTCCGAATCGGACGACACCCAGCGGCAGACCGAGAATCGCGAGGTCTCGTAATCCACCGGCAGGCCGTACTCGGCCTGGAGCCGCTCCTTCAGCACGTCGAGCTGCAGCGCGCCGACCACGCCGACGATCGCCTGGCTTCCGTCCTGCGGCACGAACACCTGGACGACCCCCTCCTCGCCCATCTGCTGGAGCGCCTCGCGCAGCTTCTTGGCCTTCATGGCGTCGGTGAGCTTGATCCGGCGCAGGATCTCCGGCGCGAAGCTCGGGACACCCCGGAACACGATATCCTCGCCCTCGGTGAGCGTGTCGCCGATCCGCAGCGTGCCGTGGTTCGGGATGCCGACCACGTCGCCGGCATAGGCCTCGTCGGCGATGGCACGGTCCTGGGCGAAGAAGAATTGCGGCGCCGAGAGCGAGATCGGCTTGCCGGTGCGCACCAGCCGGGCCTTCATGCCTCTGTTGAGCTTGCCCGAGCAGACCCGCATGAACGCGATCCGGTCCCGGTGATTCGGGTCCATGTTCGCCTGGATCTTGAACACGAAGCCGGTCATCCGCGGCTCGGTCGGCTCGACGAGGCGCTTGTCGGCGTCCTGGCCCCGCGGCGGCGGCGCCACCTTGGCCAAGCCGTCGATGAGGTCGCGCACGCCGAAATTGCGCAGCGCCGAGCCGAAGAAGACCGGCGTCAGGTGACCCTCGCGGAACGCGTCGAGGTCGAACGGCTTCAGGCCGCCCTCGGCGAGTTCGACCTCCTCGCGCCACGCGTCGGCGGCGCCGTCCTCGGTGAGCAATTCGTCGAACAGCTTGTCGTCCGGGCCGGACACCGCGACCATCCCGGCATCCTCGGCGGCGTCGAGGCGGCGGACACGGTTGCCGCCGAGCTCGTAAGTCCCGGAGAAGTTGCGGCCGGTGCCGATCGGCCACGTGACCGGGGCGACGTCGAGGGCCAGCGTCTTCTCGATCTCGTCCAGAAGCTCGAACGGGTCGCGCGCCTCGCGGTCGAGCTTGTTGACGAACGTGACGATCGGGATGTCGCGCAGGCGGCAGACCTCGAACAGCTTGCGCGTGCGCGCCTCGATGCCCTTCGCGGCGTCGATCACCATGACGGCCGAATCGACCGCCGTCAGCGTCCGGTAGGTGTCCTCCGAGAAATCCTCGTGGCCGGGCGTGTCGAGGAGGTTGAAGACGCAGTCGCCGTACTCGAAGGTCATCACCGAGGTGACCACCGAGATGCCGCGCTCCTTCTCGATGCCCATCCAGTCGGAGCGGGTCGAGACCCGGTTGCGCTTGGCCTTCACCTCGCCGGCGAGCTGGATCGCGCCTCCGAACAGCAGAAGCTTCTCGGTGAGGGTGGTCTTGCCCGCGTCGGGGTGGGAGATGATCGCGAAGGTGCGCCGCCGCGACACCGGATCGGCCGGCCTCGCCTCGGTCTTGGTCTGCATCAGCATGGAGCGAACGCTCTGGGTCGGCGGAACGTGGTGGTGCGCGGCGCGGCACTCGCGCGGTCTCGGGATCGTGTAGCGGCAAGCCCCGATATTGGCAAAGACGGCGGCAGAATGGGGCCTCCTTTCAGGCACCGTACAGGGGCGCGACACCACGCTTCCCCGGTCGATCCACGCTTCGCGAGGCCCCGATGTCGCGCGCCGCAGCACGCTGCTGTCTGGTCACCGCTCTGCTGTTCGCCTCCGCGGGCCCCGGGCCCCGCGCGGCCGAGGCGCCGCAGCGCGCCGCAGCGGCCGACGCCGCCTTCCTCGATGCCCTGACCTGGGGCGCCACGCCCTCGGCCTTCGCGCAGCTCACCGCGGAGGGGCGGACGCGCTGGCTACACGATCAGCTTCACCCGCCCGCCGAAATGCGCCTGCCCCCCGACGCCCAGGCGCAGGTCGACGCGCTGACCCCGCCGGGCAGCCTGTTCGAGCGAGCCCAGGCCCTGGACGCGCAGGCCAAGGCGGCGAAGGACATCGCCGATCCCGAGGCCAGGAAGGTTGCGCAGCAGGCTTTCCAGGCGACGCTCAACACGGCCGCGCGGAACGCCGCCTCCGTCTGGGTACTGCGGGCGCTCTACAGCCCCGACCAGCTGCGCGAGCGGCTGACGTGGTTCTGGTTCAACCGGCTCAACGTCCACCAGGGAAAGTCGACGCTGCGCGCCGCCGTGGGCGACTACGTCGAGACGGCGATCCGCCCGCACGTGCTCGGGCGCTTCCGCGACCTGCTGATGGCGAGCCTGCGCCACCCGGCGATGCTGCGCTACCTCGACAACGACGCCAACGCCGCCGGCCGCCCGAACGAGAACTACGCCCGGGAGATCATGGAGCTGCACACGATGGGTGTCGGCTCCGGCTACACGCAGGGCGACGTCGAGGCGCTGGCCCGGATCCTGAGCGGGGTCGGCATCGACCTGAAGCCCGAGAACCCGAAGCTCCGCCCCGAGCGCGCCGCCGACTTCCGCCGGGACGGCCTGTTCGCGTTCAACCCGAACCGGCACGATTACGGCGACAAGGTCTTCCTCGGCACGCGCATCCGGGGGCGCGGCTGGCCCGAGGTCGAGGAGGCGGTGGACCTGATCGCCCGCAACCCCGCCACCGCGACCAACGTCTCCCGGGCGCTGGCGACCTATTTCCTCGGGCAGGCATCCGACGACGCCCTCATCGCCCGACTCGCCGCCGTCTTCACGCGGACCGACGGCGACATCGCCGCGGTGATGGAGGCGCTGGTGCGCGAGCCGGCCTTCACGGCCGAGCGCGGCGGCACCTTCAAGGACCCGGTGCGCTACGTGTTCTCGGCCCTGCGCATGGCCTACGACGGGCGCGTGATCCGCAACGCCGGCCCGGTGCTCGGCTGGCTGAACCGCCTCGGCGAGGGCCTGTTCAACCGCTCGACGCCCGACGGCTACCCCCTCGACGCGGCCGCCTGGAGCGGGCCCGGGCAGCTCGCGACGCGGTTCGAGATCGCCCGGCAGATCGGGTCCGGCTCGGCCGGCCTGTTCAAGCCGGCGCTGCCCGATCAGGCCGAGGAGCCGGCCTTTCCGGTGCTCGCCAACGGGCTCTATTTCTCGGCGCTGTCCGGCACCCTGTCGGCGGCGACGCGCGCGGCCCTCGCCCAGGCGGTCTCGCCGCAGGACTGGAACACCCTCTACCTCGCCTCGCCGGAGTTCATGCGATGAACCGTCGCGACCTGATCCGCGCCTCGGCGGCGCTCGGCCTGTCCACGGTGGCCGGCCGCGTCTGGGCCGCCCCGAAGGCCGACGCGCGCCTCCTCGTGGTGTTCCTACGCGGCGCCTACGACGCCGCCAACGTGGTGATCCCGACCGGCAGCGACTTCTATTACCGGTCGCGGCCAAACCTCGCGATCCCGAAGCCCGACGCGTCGGACCCGAAGGCGGCGCTGGCGCTCGACGCCGACTGGAGCCTGCACCCGGCTCTGCGCGACACGCTCCTGCCGCTCTACGCCAAGGGTCAGGCCGCCTTCGTGCCGTTCGCCGGCACCGACGACCTGACCCGGAGCCATTTCGAGACCCAGGACACGATCGAGATGGGCCAGACGGTCGGCGCGGCCCGCGACTACAATTCCGGCTTCATGGCCCGGCTCGCCGCGGAGCTGACCCGGGTCCGGCCGATCGCCTTCACCGACCAGATGCCGCTCATCTTCCGGGGCGGCGAGACGGTGCCCAACATCGCCATCAACGGGGTCGGCAAGCCCGGCATCGACGACCGGCAGGCCCGCCTCATCGCGGCGATGTACAGCGACACCAAGCTGGCCGCCGCCGTGACCGAGGGGTTCCGGGTGCGCGACGCGGTCTACCACACGATCTCCGATCATGCCGGGCAGGCCGACCGCGGGGCGGTCTCGCCCAAGGGCTTCGAGCTGTCGGCCCGGCGCATCGGCCGCCTGATGCGCGAGAACTTCAACCTCGGCTTCGTCGATGTCGGCGGCTGGGACACGCACGTGAACCAGGGCGCGGGCACCGGCTACCTCGCCGACCGACTCGGCGAGCTGGGGCGCGGACTCTCGGGCTTCGTCGAGGAGATCGGGCCGGGCTGGTCCGACACGGTGGTGGTGGTGCTGTCGGAGTTCGGACGCACCTTCCGGGAGAACGGGAGCCGCGGCACCGATCACGGCCACGGCAGCGTCTACTGGATCCTCGGCGGCGGCGTCCGGGGCGGCCGGATCGCGGGACCGCAGGTGCGGGCCGACGAGGCGCACCTGTTCCAGAACCGGGACTATCCGGTGCTCACCGACTATCGCGGCCTGCTGGGCGGCCTGTTCCGGCGGCTCTACGGGCTCGACCAGGCGAGCCTGCGGCGGATCTTCCCCAGCGCGGACCCGGCGGATCTCGCGCTGCTGTAGGGAGCGAGCCGTCGCAGCGTCGCGCCGTCCCAGCACTCGCGAGCCCGGGCTCTCAGCCCCTCCGTCATCGCGAGCGCAGCGAAGCGACCCAGGGCCGCACGAGTTCGGCAGGCGTCGCGCGACGCTGGGTCGCTTCGCTGCGCTCGCAAGGACGACCAAGCGCATGTCGTGCCGACGTATCGATGCTCCTCAGCGGATCTCGACATCAGCGCGCGAAACACCTTCAACGGGTTGGCTCCGCGCCCCTCTGTCCGCGCGCTCAGGCCGCGGCGGCCGCCAGGGCGCGCAGGTCGCCGACCAGCTCGTCGACCCGCTCCGTCCGGGCATCCCAGGCGAACATGAAGCGCGCCCCGCCGCCGATGAAAGTGTAGAACCGCCAGCCCCGGGCGCGCAGGCCCTCCATCGTGGCCGCCGGCATCGTCAAGAAGACCGCGTTCGCCTCGACGGGAAACAGCGCTCGCACCCCCGGCAGCCCGCCGACCGCCTCGGCGAAGCGGCGGGCGCAGGCGTTGCCGTGGGCCGCGTTCCGCAGCCACGCGCCGCTCTCCAGCATGCCGACCCAGGGGGCCGCGAGGAAGCGCATCTTCGAGGCGAGCTGGCCGGCCTGCTTGCAGCGGTAGCCGAAATCCTCCGCGAGCGTGGCGTCGAAGAACACCACCGCCTCGCCGGCATGCATGCCGTTCTTGGTGCCGCCGAAGCACAGGACGTCGATGCCCGAGCGCCACGTCATGTCGGCGGGGCTGCACCCGAGGCTCGCGCAGGCGTTGGCGAAGCGCGACCCGTCCATGTGCAGGGCGAGGCCCAGCTCGCGGCAAGTCGCCGACAGGGCCCGCAGCTCGGCGAGGCTGTAGACCTGCCCGGTCTCGGTGGGCTGCGTGATCGTCACCACGCGCGGCCGCGGGAAGTGGATGTCGCTGCGGTTCTGCGCCAGCCCGCGGATCGCCTCCGGCGTGAGCTTGCCGCCCTCGGTCCGGACGGTCAGCAGCTTCGAGCCGTTCGAGAAGAATTCCGGCGCGCCGCACTCGTCGGTCTCGACATGGGCCGAGTCGGCGCAGATCACGCTGTGGTAGGACTGGCACAGCGCGGCCAGCGCCAGCGCGTTGGCGGCCGTGCCGTTGAAGGCGAAGAACACCTCGCACGGGGTCTCGAACAGGTCCCGGAAGGCGTCGGCCGCCCGGGCGGTCCAAGCGTCCTCGCCGTAGGCCGGGGCGTGGCCGCGATTGGCCGCCTCCATCGCAGCCCAGGCCTCCGGGCAGATGCCGGAATAGTTGTCGCTGGCGAATTGCTGCGAGTCGTCGTGTCTCATCCGCGCAACCTAGCACGGCGCAGGCGCGGATGGATCGCGCGGACAGGTTGGAACTGGTGCGCGCTTGGTGTAATAGCCCCGTCAAGGCGTGAGCTCCACGCCGATTCGGAAACCGACGTTCCCGTCCCTCCCGGGTTCAAACCGGGCGAGGGACGTTGCCGGTTTCCAGATCGGCGGCGGGCCGCGTGAACCCAGAACTTCAGGTCCAGAGGATCAAGTCCGTTGCAGGTACTCGTTCGCGACAACAACGTCGATCAAGCGCTCCGCGTCCTCAAGAAGAAGATGCAGCGCGAGGGCATCTTCCGCGAGATGAAGCAGCGCAAGGCTTATGAGAAGCCGTCCGTGCGCAAGGCTCGCGAGAAGGCCGAGGCCGTCCGCCGCGCCCGCAAGCAGGCCCGCAAGACCGCGATCCGCGAGGGCCTGATCGCCGCGCCGAAGCCGAAGCCCCGCTTCCCCGCCGGCGGCCGTCGTCCCGGCTTCCCGTCGCCGTCCGCCGCGCAGGGCCAGGGCGGCAACGCCGCCGGTCAGACCCCGGTCAGCCCGGCTCCCGCCGCCTGAGCGACACCACGTCAGTCATGAGAGAGCCCGGCCTGCGCGCGCAGGGCCGGGCTTTTTCTTTGCGTCGCGTCCGGATGAAGGCGCCCGGGCACGCGAGCCGCACGTGGCGCGGGTCCCCTCTCCACCCGAGTCGAGCTTGCCCCGAGTCGGGCTTCTCGGGACGGATCTCGGGCAGGCCCGAGATCCGTCTGGAGAGGAGGAAGGTCGCGCCTGTAGCGCCGAGCCGGGGCCCTGCGCTCGCGATGACGTGAAGAGCTTCGAGCGCTAAGCGCTCAGGCCGCCAGCTCAGGCCGCCTTGGCGGCCATGGTGGCGTGCTCGGCCTGGACCAGCACGTCGAGGGCCCGCCAGGGCTTCTGCATGTAGACCGCCTGATCGGGGAGCCGCGCATCCCGGCTCGCGCCCGAGGTGACGACCACGCGCACGTCCGGCCACCGCCGCTTGACCGCCTGCGCCAGCGACACGCCGTCCATGGCGCCCGGAAGGCGCACGTCCGCGAAGAGCAGCGCCACGGTCACGTCGGACCGCTCCAGCACCGAGAGGGCCGCCTCGGCGCTCTCGCAGGCGATCACGCCGAGATCGGTCTCCTCGAGCACCGCCGTCGCGAGATCGCGCACAGCCGCATCGTCCTCCACGACGAGCGCCACGGGGGCGGAACTATCGGGCGTTGCGCGATCCATCAAAGTCTCCTGCTGCCGGTGCCTTGCCCCGCGTCGGGTGGCCGCCTGTACGGCGAGCTTCTGATTCCCCGATTCGGCCATGCTGATCCTTCATGAGGCGGCTCACAAGAGTCGCGTCGCTCCGGAGGCGAATGCCTGCCCTGCGGACAGGCGGCACCATTTTCATGCGGAACGCACGAAAATGGCGCAGTTTCCGGGCGGTTAAGAAACTGTTCACTGGAGTGGACCGACTGTTAACGTCCTGCGGCGGAACGTCTCCACCCGCGCGGGGCGTTTCGCCGGATCGAACGCGGCCCAGAGCTGAAGGATCATCGTCCGACATGTGCCGTTTCCTCGCCTACAGCGGTGAGCCGGTCTTCCTCTCCGACCTCGTCTGCGCGCCGACCCACTCGCTGGTGCACCAGTCGCTGCACGCCGACGAGGGGAAGACCGAGACCAACGGCGACGGTTTCGGCATCGGCTGGTACGCCGAGCGGCCCGAGCCGGGTGTCTACCGCGACATCTCCCCGGCGTGGTCGGACGAGAACCTCGTGAACCTCTGCGGGCAGGTGCGGGCGCGGACGTTCTTCGCGCACGTGCGCGCCTCGACCGGGACGGCCACCGCCCGGGCTAACTGCCACCCCTTCGTGTTCGGCCGCCACCTGTTCATGCACAACGGCCAGATCGGCGGCTACCACCGGATCAAGCGGCGCCTCGAGGCGCTGATCCCGGATTCCTACTACGACCATCGCCGCGGCAGCACCGACTCGGAGGCGATCTTCCTCCTGGCGCTCGCCAACGGCCTTGAGGCGGACCCCGTCGGCGCGATGGCGCGGACGCTGAAGACCGTCCGCGAGTTGATGGAGTCGGCGAATGTCTGCGAGCCGCTGCGCTTCACCGCGCTGCTCACGGACGGCGAGACGCTGACCGCCTATCGCTGGGCCTGCGACGGCCGGCCGCCGAGCCTGTACTACCGCGAGGGGCCGGGCGGCATCGTGGTGGTGTCGGAGCCGATCGACGGCTGCCGCGAGGGCTGGCGGGTGGTCCCGAAGGGCGCGACCCTGCGCGCCCGCCACGGGACCGCGACGCTCGTCGAGGCGCCGGAGCCCGCCCGCGCCGCCGCCTGAATACAGACGGCCCCAGCCATGCCGCCGCGGGGATTGCCGGGGCGCGCCACATCGCCACATTCCGCCTGCGGCCGATGGTGCGGCCGAGCGGGAATCGACCGATGTATCCGGATACCGAGCTTCACATCGCCGGGCGCTGGCGCGCGGGTGCCGACCGGGACACCCTGGGGGTCCTGAACCCCGCCACGGGCGAGACGATCGGCCAGTGCGCGGTCGCCACCACGGCGGATCTCGACGAGGCCCTGGCGGCTGCCGCCCGCGCCTTCCCGACCTGGCGCAAAGTCGCGCCCTTCGAGCGCGCCAAGATGATGCGCAAGGCGGCCGACCTGCTGCGCGCCCGGGTCGACGAGATCGCCCGGATCATGACGCTGGAGCAGGGCAAGCCGCTCGCCGAGTCGCGTGTCGAGACCCTGGCGGCGGCCGACATCATCGACTGGTTCGCCGAGGAGGGTAAGCGCGCCTACGGCCGCGTCATCCCGGGCCGCGCCGACGGCGTGCTGCAGGCGGTGGTCCGCGAGGCGGTAGGGCCGGTGGCCTGCTTCACGCCCTGGAACTTCCCGATCAATCAGGCGGTCCGCAAGATCTCGGCGGCGCTCTGCACCGGCTGCACGGTGATCCTGAAGGGCCCGGAGGACACGCCGGCGAGTTGCGCCGCCCTGGTCCGCGCCTTCCTGGATGCGGGCATCCCGGGCGACGCGCTCTCGCTGGTCTACGGCGATCCCGAAGCCATCTCGGCCTACCTGATCCCGCACCCGGTCATCCGGAAGATCTCGTTCACCGGCTCGACCGTGGTCGGCAAGAAGCTCGCGGCGCTCGCGGGCGAGCACATGAAGCGCGCCACGATGGAACTCGGCGGCCACGCCCCCGCGATCGTGTTCGGCGACGCCGACGTGGAGAAGGCGGTGGCCGTCCTGGCCCCCTCGAAGTTCCGCAATGCCGGCCAGGTCTGCGTCTCGCCGACCCGCTTCCTCGTGCACGATTCGGTCTTCGATCGCTTCGTCGAGGGCTTCACGACCTTCGCCAAGTCGGTGAAGGTCGGCGACGGGCTCGATCCCGAGACCAAGATGGGACCGCTGGTCCACGGGCGGCGCCTCGACGCCGTCACGGCGCTGGCGGCGGACGCCGAGTCGAGCGGCGCGACGCTGCGGGCGGGCGGCAAGCGCATCGGCAACCAGGGCAACTTCTTCGAGCCGACGGTCTTCACCGAGGTGCCGCTGACCGCCCGGATCATGAACGAGGAGCCCTTCGGCCCCCTGGCGATGATCAACCGGTTCTCCGACGACGAGGAGGCGCTCACCGAGGCCAACCGCCTGCCCTACGGGCTCGCGGCCTACGCCTACACCCGCTCCGCCGAGCGCGCGGCGCGGGTGTCGAATGCGGTCGAGAGCGGCATGATCTCGATCAACCACCATGGCCTCGCCCTGCCCGAGACGCCGTTCGGCGGCGTCAAGGATTCGGGCTACGGCAGCGAGGGCGGCCCGGAGGCCCTCGACGCCTACCTGGTCACCAAGTTCGTCACGCAGGCGAATTTCTGACGCACCGGCCGGCGCGCCGCGGCGCGCCGGCCCCTCCCCTCAGTAATGCGGCGGCGGCGGTTCCGGCCCGCGCGGCGCCGCGCGGGCGGCCGCCTCCTCCACCTGCTCCCGCAGCGCGTCGAGCTGCCGGACGAGCCGGTCGATCACCCGCCACTGCTCGGTCACGGTCCGGTTCAGATCCTCGATCGTCGCATCCTGCTCGGTCAGGCGCATCTCCAGGCGATCGATCCGTGTCGCCTCGTCCATGTCGGGTCTCCAGGCAGTGCCGTGTCGCGAGCTGTCCCCGCCCCGATCGTCTCGGACCGCCGGCGCTCGACGCTCCTCCTAACGCAGGCCGCGCGCCGAACAACCCGACGGACCGCCTCCAGCCATGACCAGTCGAGAACGTCCATCAGTCGATGCATAGGCTCGAAGACCGATAATGGCGCAAAAGTGATTTATATCTCGGTTATCTTTGTCGTTTGTATAAATGCATTTTGCGACGATCGACTGCGCTCCTACAACTTTCTCGAACTCTCATTGAGCCCGTTTCATGACGAGAGCACGCCATTGACGGATTTTTAAGCGCGTCTCCTCATGATCGTCCGCACTTTACAGATCAGGCGGGCACGGGCTCCGATGGCGATGTTTGGTTCACGCGACGATGCCCTCCTCGCGGCGATCGACCGGACGATGGCGCGGGTGGAATTCGACCTCGACGGCACCGTCACCGACGCGAACGCCGTGTTCCTCGACCTCGTCGGCTACACGCTCGACGAAGTCCGGGGCCAGCATCACAGAATGTTCGTGCCTGAGGCCGACAGGTCCGGTCCGAACTACAGCGCCTTCTGGGACCGGTTGCGCGCCGATCAGCACGAGGCGCGTGCCTTTCCGCGGGTGACGAAAGCCGGCCACACCGTGTGGATCCAGGGCTCCTACAACCCGATCCTCGACCGCCGCGGCAAGCCCACCAAGGTGGTCAAGCTCGCCACCGACATCACCGCGGAACGCGCCCGCAACGCGCTCCACGCCGGTCAGGTCGAAGCGCTCAACCGTTCGCAGGCGGTGATCTGCTTCGCCCTCGACGGGACGATCACGGACGCGAACAGCAACTTCCTGTCCACGATGGGCTACACGCTGGAGGAGATCCGCGGGCGGCATCACCGCATGTTCATGGCGCCGGCGGAGGCGGCCAGCCCGGACTACACGGCGTTCTGGGCCGCGCTCGGCAACGGCCAGTACCAGGCGGGCGAGTTCCGGCGGATCGGGAAGGACGGCCGCACCGTCTGGATCTTCGGCGCCTACAACCCGATCCTCGACGCCGACGGCAAGCCCTGCGCGGTGGTGAAGTTCGCTACCGACGTGACCCGGCAGGTCGAAGACCGCCAGCGCCGGGCCGAGGGGCAGCGCGCGATCGACGCCGACATCGCGGCGATCCGCGATTCGATGAGCCGGGTGGTCCGGCAGGCGGACGAGACCGCGGAGGCCTCGAGCCGGACAAGCCGCAACGTCGATGCGGTCGCTGCGGGTTCGGAGGAGTTCGCCGCCTCGATCGAGGAACTCAGCCGTCACGCGATGCAGGCGAAATCCTCCGTCGATCTGGTCGTTTCCCGCGCCGAGGAGGCGGGGGCGATCGTCGTGGGGCTGACCGGCGCCGCGGACCGGATCGGGGCGGCGGTGAGCCTGATCCGGTCCATCGCCGACCAGACGAACCTGCTGGCGCTGAACGCCACGATCGAGGCCGCCCGGGCCGGAGCGGCCGGCAAGGGTTTCGCGGTCGTCGCCGCCGAGGTGAAGGCGCTCGCCGAGCAGACCGCCAAGGCCACCGGCGAGATCGGAACCCAGATCGCCGCCGTGCAGGCCGAGACCTCCCGAGCCGTCTCGGCGATCGACGGGATCGGCGCCACGATCGAGCAGCTCAGCGCGATCTCGCTCAGCGTCTCGTCGGCCGTGACCGAGCAGGCCGCGGTGACCCGCGACATGACGGAGAACATGCAGTCGGCGGCGCAGGGCGTCGCGGCGATCCATACCGCCATGGCGGAGATCGCCTCCTCGGCGAGCGTCGTGGACGCCTCGGTGCGCAAGGTCTCGGAGGCGGCGCGCGCCCTCGCGTGAGCCGGCCCGGCAGGGCCTCAGGCCGCGCGAGTGGCGACCGGATCGGCCACGGAGATCCGGTCCCGTCCGCCATTCTTGGCGGCGTAGAGCGCGGCGTCGGCCCGCTGCATCAGCAGGTCGAACGCGATGCCGGGGCGCGCCTGCGCGATCCCGATACTGACGCTGACGCGCAGGGCCGGAAGCTCGGGAACCGCGAGTTGCGCGAAGGTCTGGCGGAGCTCCTCGGCTCGGGCCAGAGCCTCGGCGGGCGAGACGTCCGGCAGGAGGCACGCGAACTCCTCACCGCCGAGGCGGCCCAGCAGGGCCTCCCGCGGCAGCAGGGTCGACGCCATGGTGCAGAAGCCGATGAGCACCGCGTCGCCGACCCCGTGGCCGAAGCGGTCGTTGACGGCCTTGAACCGGTCGAGGTCGAACAGCAGCAGGGCGGCGTCGCCGTGCCGCGCCATCGCGTCCGCGGCGGCCCTGGCGAAGGCCCGGCGGTTACGCACGCCCGTCAGCGCGTCGGTGGAGGCGGCGATGCGCTGCTCCCGCTCCGCCCGCTCCTTGACCAGCGCCATGAAGGTGAAGGCCGAGGCGATCGAGAACATCAGGGTGACGAAGCACAGGATCGCCACCCAGTGCGACGCGAGCGGGCTGAGACCCGGCTGTGGGGGCGCCACCAGCGTCGCGGGGATCCGCACGATGTAGAAGCTGCCGTGCAGTCCCAGGATGGTGGCGGCGGCGATCCGGGAGGCGAGCCGCTCGGCGCGACCGCGCCAGATCTCCGCGGCCGCGGCGCAGCAATAGAGCGCCGCGGTCCCCGAGGCGTAGATGATGCGGGCCTCGATCGACGCGTAGAAGGTCGGGATCAGGCACAGGACGCACCAGCCGAGGGCGCCGGCCATGGCGATGCCCACCCGCGGCTCCCGATGCTCGAAGGAGCGGACGCCGCTCCAGATGAGGCCGTAGGCGGCGAGCACCACGGCATTGGCCAAGCCCACCGAGATCAGGTCGGGGATCTGGTTGCGCAGCGCGAGGCCGGCCGATCCGGCCGCGCCCACGAGATGCGCCGCGCCCCAGTAGGCGAGCACCCGGGATTCGGGCGCCTGCCGCCACGAGGCCATGAAGAGCGTGCCGACCAGGAAGGTCGTCGCCGCGCTGACGACCAGCAGGGTGGCGGGATCGAGTTGCACGGACGCCTGTCTATCCTCGACCCGGACGTTAGCCGCCCCCGCCCCCGTGTCGCACTATGGCCGAGCAACGATACGCGCCGGCAGAGTATATCGCTCTATCTTGCCGGAAGCCACTGTAAGCTAGATTAGAACGGCCAACCGGGACGAGGGTGCTAGTACACCGGCATATTCGTCCCGGAGCTTGCCGGGTCTCCCGTGCTGAGTGCCGCAGGGTCGCCGACTCTGACCTCGGCGCGGGCCCGCCCCCGCACGGCCCCGGAACGCCGGGGCCGGAACGCGCGGTGCGGCCCGCCCGTCAGGCGCGGTGGATCACCGGGACCGCGGGCGCGCCCTCCCACTCGGTGTTGGCGGGGATCGACTCGCCCTTCATGACGATGGTGAGCGGGCGCAGCCGGGCGAAATCGCCCACCTTGGTGTCGTAGAGCACGGTCGAGAACGCACCCACCGAGACGCCGCGCCCGACGACGACGCGGCCGATCTTCATGATCCGGTCCTCGTAGAGGTGCGTCTGCAGTGCCGAGACGCGGTTGATCGTGGCGTAGTCGCCGATGGTGACGCAGTCGAACTCGGTGATGTCGGTGGTGAGCATGCAGACGCCCTTGCCGACCTTCACGCCGAACAGCCGGAGCACCCAGGGCAGGAAGGGCGTGCCCTGGAGGTGCTCGAGCAGCACCTTGCCGGCGAGCCCCCAGTAGGCCACCGCGATCGCCTCGGTGCGCATCGCCCACCACGACCACATCGGCTGCATGCCGGGCTTGTAGACGCCCATCAGCAGCCACTTCATCGCGATGACCGCCGAGGACTGGATCAGCGCGATGGCGACGCTCGCACCGACGAAGCTGTAAGCCAGACCCCACCAGTCCTGCTCCAGGATGGCCGGGTAGAAGTACCAGTCGATCGCCGTGATCGCGAGGGTAATGTAGAGCATCGGCGAGAACGAGGTCGCGAAGGCCTCGAAGACGCCGCGCCGGATCTTCGGCCACGCGCCGGGCTCGTAGGTCTGGGCGGTCGAGCCGAGATCGACCTTCTGGCGGGCCGGCAGCCGGATCGGCGGCGAGCCGAACCACGTCTCGCCGGGGCTCATCGCGGCGTTCTCGGGCGGCTTCGACTTGATGCCGATGAGAACGTCGTCGGGGATGACGGCGCCGGGCGGCACAACGGCGTCGTTGCCGACGAAGACCCGGGCGCCGGTGCGCACCGGCTCCAGGTGCATCCAGCCGCGCCGGATCTCCTCCTCGCCGTACACCACCTCGTCGGCGATGAAGTTCTTCGCGCCGACCTCGGCGAGGTCGTAGCGGCCCGCGAGGTTGGTCGAGATCTCGGCGCCGTGGCCCATATTGGCGCCCATCAGCCGGTACCAGGCCCGCATGTAGACGGTCGCGAACAGCGACGAGAGCGTCTCCAGGGTGACCTCGACGGCGAGCGCCAGCGACCATTTCCGCAGGTAGAACAGCGAGTGGACCGAGTAGGTGCCGGAGCGGGTCCGCGGCAGCACCACCCAGCGGATGCCGGCGATCAGCAGCACCGTGCCGGCGGTCATCAGCATGGCGGTCGGCCAGGTGAGGATCGGCAGGTACCAGTGGTAGTCGATGTCGGTGATGTCGGAGAGCGAGTCCGAGATCTGGTCGAAGATGAAGAAGGCCGGGAAGATCGGCAGCAGACCCACCGCGGGGATCGCGCCGAGCAGCACCACGTAGGCCGCCATGAACGCCGCGCGGCGCGCGAAGGAGGCCTCGGCGGGGGCGGGCAGCTCCGTGGGGTCGGCCATCCCGACCTTGCGGCCGGGCGAGCCGTCCCACCGCTCGGCCGCGCCCACCCGCGAGCCCGTGGGGATCGTGGTGAGGTCGGCGATCTCCGCCTGCGGCCCGATCACCGCGTCGTGGCTGATCACGCAGGAGGTGCCCACCGCCGCGTCCGCGCCGATCTCGACCCTGCCGATGACCAGCTCGTTGCCGACGATCTCCGCGTTGGCGATGACGAGGCGGCCGCCCAGGGACGCGCCGTCCCCGATGGTCAGGAGGTCGGCCGCGCCGATCTCGATGTCGGAGATGAGCGTGTCGCGTCCGACCTTCGCACCCATCAGCCGGAGGTAGACGGCGATCGCGGGCGAGCCCTGGAGCCACTTCACGTGGACGAGGGGCGCCAGCCGCTGCGCGAGCCACCAGCGATAATAGTAGGTGCCCCAGAGCGGGTACCGGCCCGGCTTGGTCCGGCCGAGGATCAGCCACTTGCCGGCGACCGCCGCGACCGCGGTCACGCCGTTGATCGCCACGTAGACGAGGAGCAGTACGCCGAGTTCGGCGAAGAAGCTCAGGCCTCCGCCGGTGAGCAGCAGGTAGGTCACGAACATGCCGAGCCACTGCGCGGTGGCCAGCGCGATCACGAAGGGCAGCGCGACCAGCTGCCCGAGGCCGCACAGCGCCCGGCGCAGCAGCGGCGGCGGCGCGAAGCTCAGGTCGCGGGTCGCGGCCCCGGCGCCCATGCCGCCCGTCCGGGCGATGAGCGCGTCGGCCATCGCCCGCACGGTGCGCAGGGCGTAGACGTCCGGCAGCGTGATCCCGGCCAGCGGCGGGTTCTCGCGCACCGCCGAGACGAAGCGCGCGGCGAGCAGCGAATGGCCGCCGAGATCGGCGAAGAAGTCGCCCTCGAGGGCGATCGGCTGGTTGCCGAAGATCTGCTTGGCGGCGGCGACCAGGGCCGCCTCGGTCTCGTTGGCGGGCGTCTCCTGCTCGCCGTCGGCGGCGACCACCGTGAGCGGGGCGACCTTGAGCGCCTTGCGGTCGACCTTGCCGGACGTGAGCCGAGGCAAAGTCTCGGCCACCTCGAAATGGCCGGGCACCATGTAGGGCGGCATCTGCCCGGCGAGGGTCCGGCGGAGGGCGGCGGCGTCGATGGACCGGCCGCGCTCCGGGATCAGGAAGGCGACGAGGCGGTCGACGCCGTCGTCGTTCCGCAGCACGACGGCGGCCTGGTTGACGTCGGGCGCCGCCCGGATCCGGGACTCGATCTCGCCGAGTTCCACGCGGAAGCCGCGGATCTTCACCTGGTCGTCGATCCGGCCGTGGAACACGATCCGGCCGGCGGCGTCGAGGGAGACCGCGTCGCCCGAGCGGTAGAGCACCGGGTCGGTCCCGTCCGACGCGAACGGGTTGGCGATGAACTTCTCCGCCGTCAGCTCGGGACGGGCGAGGTAGCCGCGCGCCACGCCGGGACCGCCGATCAGCAGCTCGCCCTGCTGGTCTCGGCCGAGCAGGGTCAGATCCTCGCCGGCGACGTAGACGGAGTAGTTCGGGATCGGGCCGCCGATGGTCACCGGCTCGCCGGGCCGCATCTCGGCCGCGGTGGCCACCACGGTGGCCTCCGTCGGGCCGTAGGTGTTGAACAGCTGGCGGCCGCCGGTCGCCCAGCGGGCGATCAGCGGCTCGGGCAGCGCCTCGCCGCCGAGCAGGACGAGGCGCACTCGCGGCAGGTCGCCGGAGATCATCGCCAGGAGCGTCGGGACGGTGTCGAGCACCGTGATCCCCTCGGCCTCCAGGATGCCGGGGAGCGATTCCAGGTCGCCCATCATGGCGGGGCTCGCCACGAACAGGGTCGCGCCCACGAGATACGGCACCCAGATCTCCTCCATCGAGAGATCGAAGGCCACCGAGGCGCCCTGGAAGACCACGTCGTCGGCGCGCATCCCGTAGAGGGCGTTCCCGGACCGCAGGAAGTGGCAGATGTTGGCGTGGCTGATGACGATGCCCTTGGGCACGCCGGTCGAGCCCGAGGTGTAGATCAGGTAGGCGGGGTGCTCGGGCGTCAGCCCGGCCGCGCGCGGATCGGGCAGCGGCGCACCGGCGGGCGTCCCGGAGTCGAGATCGGCGGGCGTCAGGGCCGGGGCGACGTCGGGCGCCGCCGCGGCGAGCGCCGGGGAGACCAGCAGCGCCTTCGCGCCCGCGTCGGCGAGGCACACGCCCACCCGGTCCGCCGGCGCCTCGGCGTCGAAGGGCAGCCAGGCCGCGCCCGCCATCGTGATGCCGATCTGCGCCACGAGGAGGTCCGGGCCACGGGCCATCCAGAGGCCGACGATGTCACCCGGCCCGATGCCGCGATGGGCGAGGCCGGCGGCGATCCGGCCGGCCCGGGCGGCGACCTCCGCGTAGGTCAGGTGCGGGTGAACGCCCCCGGCGCCGACGCCGGCGCCGTCGACCAGGCAGGGATGATCGGGCCGGGTCTCGGCCGCGTGCAGGAAGATCTCGGCCAGGACCTCGTCGCGGATGAGGTCGGGCCGGTGGTCGCCGCGCAGGATCGCCGCCGCGGCTCCGAGAGGCGCGGGCTCCCCGGCCGTCGGTCCGGGCCGGGTCTTCTCGGCGACGTCGCTCATCCGCTGCTCCGCTGGCCGCCCGCTCGGGCCGGCGCCTGTCCTGGCCGCCGCCCTATAGCCTGCCGATCATGCCGTTATCGAGGCGGCTTTGCACTGCGCCGGCGCACGGGATCAAGCCCAGCGCCAGCCACCGGGCTCGAGGATCAGGACCTCGCCCTGGCGGATGCCCAGGCGGGGCGCCGCGTAGACGTCGAGGTGGCCGAGGGCGACCAGCGCGGCCCGCGCGACGCCGCCATGGGCGACGATGACCGTGTCCCGCTCCAGCCCCGCGATCATCGGCCCGACGCGCTCGACGAGGCCGGCATAGCTCTCCGCGCCGAGACCGGGCGGGCGGTAGTGCCAGCGGTCTCGGTCGCGGCCGGCGGCCCCGGCCGGGTCGCGGCGGCGGATCTCCGCCCAGGTGGAGCCTTCCCAGCTGCCGAAACCGATCTCCCGCAGGCGCGGGTCGACGCGGTACGCCTCGGGCGGCAGGCCGAGTGCGCCCCGCAGGATCTCCATGGTGCGCCGGGTGCGCTTGAGCGGGCTCGCGACGAAATCGGCCTCTGCCAGGGCCGGCCCCGCCGCGGCGGCGAGGCGCTCCGCCACGGCCGCGGCCTGTGCCTCCCCCTGGGCATTGAGGTCGGTGTCGCGCCCGCCCTGGAGGCGCCCCTCGGCGTTCCAGGCGGTCTGGCCGTGCCGGATGAAGTAGATCGTACCCAACCGTCTCAACCCCGTCCTGCACAGGCGTCCGGAACAGCCTGGACTACCGGCCGTTCTCGCCGGCGGTCGGCAATATCCGGAACTAGGTCCTGCCCCATGTCCAAGAAGCACGGCAAGCATCATCGCGGCCACAAACGCGGTGACGGCATGACAGGTGAGGCCGATCTGCATGGCGCCACCGTGGATCACCGCCCGTCGACGGCCCGCTGGGCCGGCAGCGTCGACAGCGTGGCCGAATCCGTCCCGGCGGCGCTCGGCCGGCACGGGCCGGTACCGATCCGCCCGGCGCCCGGCATCGTGGCGGTCGAACCGGGGGCGCCCTTCGATCTCGGCACGGTCGATCCCGACGACGTCGGCGGTCTCGACAAGGACTGGGCGAAGGACGCCCTCGCCCAGGAGCGGGCGCGCATCGTCGCCCTCCAGGAGCGCCTCTACGCGGAGCGCGCCAGGAGCCTCCTGCTGGTGTTCCAGGCGATCGACACGGGCGGCAAGGACGGCACGATCCGGTCGGTGCTCAAGGGGGTGAACCCCCAGGGCTGCGCGGTGGCCTCGTTCAAGGTGCCCTCGAGCGAGGAGCTCGATCACGACTTCCTGTGGCGCTACCACGCCCGGGTGCCGGGGCGCGGCATGATCGGTGTGTTCAACCGCAGCCACTACGAGGACGTGCTCGTCGTGCGGGTGAAAGGCCTCGTGCCGGATGCGGTCTGGCAGAGCCGCTACGGCCGGATCAACGATTTCGAGCGCCTGCTCACCGAGTCGGGCACGACGGTCGTGAAGTTCTTCCTGCACATCTCCAAGGCGGAGCAGAAGCGGCGCCTGGAGGCCCGGATCGCCGACCCCGAGAAGCACTGGAAGTTCGACCCGGCCGACCTGGTCGAGCGGAAATCCTGGGACGCCTACCAGCAGGCCTTCGCGGACGCCCTCGGCCGCTGCTCGACGCCCGAGGCGCCCTGGCTGGTAGTGCCGGCCAACCACAAGTGGTTCCGCAACTACGTGATTGCCCGGACCGTGGCGGATACGCTGGAGGCCATGGACCCGCGATTCCCCGAGGCCGCCAAAGGCATCGCGGATCTGACGGTCCCCGACTGACGCGGGAGAATCCGGGATGCTGGTGGTTCGAGAGGTCGCGATCTCGGGCTACCGCTCGCTGCGGCGGATCGGCTTCCCGGTCGACGCGCTGTCGGTCTTCGTCGGCGGCAACGGCACCGGCAAGACCAACCTCTACCGGTCTTTGGAGTTGCTGCAGGCCGCCGCCCGGGGCACCCTCACCCGCGACCTCGCCGCCGAGGGCGGCATGGACTCCGCCCTCTGGGCCGGCCGCCGGCGGCAGGGCGAGGCGGCGCGGATCCGCCTGTCGGCCACCCTGCGCCACGACACGATCGGGCAGGAATTCGTCTACGCCGTCGAGATCGGGCTGGTGCAGCAGGTCGGCGGGACGACCTTCGGCGCCGCCTTCCGGAAGGAGCCGCAGGTCAAGGCCGAGCGTCTGACGGTCCGCACCCGCGGCCGCGCGGCCGTGATCCTCGATCGCGACGGGCGGAGCGGCTTCGTCCGGGACGCGGAGGGCCGAAAGCGCACCCTCGGCGGTGACCTGCTGCCGACCGAGACCGCCCTCGGCAGCCTCCTCGACGCCACCGGCCATCCCGAGATCGCCGTGGTCCGCCTCGCCCTGGCGGGGTGGCGCTTCCACCACGATTTCCGGACGGATGCCGAGTCGCCCCTGCGCCGGCCCTGCCTCGCGGTGACGACGCCGACCCTCGCGTCCGACGGCGCGGACCTCGCCGCCGTCTTCGCCACCCTGGCGCATATCCGGGAGGACACGACCGAGATCGACGAGGCCGTCGACGGCGCCTTCCCGGGCGCGGCGCTCGTGCTGCCGGAGCCGGGCCGTCACGCGCGCTTCGGCCTGCGCTTCCCCGACTTCCCGGGCCGGACCTTCGATCCGCCGGAACTGTCGGACGGCACCCTGCGCTACCTCGCCCTGGCCGGCGCGCTGCTCGGCTACCGGCTGCCGCCGTTCATCGCGCTGAACGAGCCCGAAACCAGCCTGCATCCCGATCTCATGGATCCGCTGGCGCGGCTGATCGCGCGGGCCGCGGAGCGCACGCAGGTCTGGCTCGTCACGCACTCGGAGCGGCTGGCGGCCGGCATCGCGGAGCACGGGAAGGTCCGGCCGCGCACCGTCATCAAGCGCGACGGCGAGACCTGGATCGACGGGCTCACGCTCTCGGGAGAGTTCGACGAGGCGGAGGACGCGTGAGCCACGCCGGGCCGCTCACGCCTCAGGTCCGGGCCGCCGCGACGACAGACCCGTCTCAGTCCTTGTCGAGGGTGAGATCCGGCGCCTCGGGATTCTTCATGCCGACGACGTGGTAGCCGGCATCCACGTGGAGGATCTCGCCGGTCATGCCGGCCGCCATGTCGGAGACGAGGTAGGACGCGGTCTCCCCGACCTCCCCGATCGTCACGGTCCGACGCAGGGGCGCGTTGTACTCGTTCCACTTCAGGATGTAGCGGAAATCGCCGATCCCGGAGGCCGCGAGGGTCTTGATCGGGCCGGCCGAGATGGCGTTGACCCGGATGTTCTTCGGGCCGAGATCGGCCGCGAGGTAGCGCACCGACGCCTCCAGGGCCGCCTTGGCGACGCCCATCACGTTGTAGTGGGGCATCCACTTCTCGGCGCCGTAATAGGTCAGCGTCACCAGCGAGCCGCCCGGGCGCATGATCTTCTCGGCGCGCTGGGCCACGGCGGTGAACGAGTAGCAGGAGACCAGGAGCGACTTGGTGAAATTGTCCTCGGAGGTCTCGATGTAGCGGCCGGTCAGTTCGTCCTTGTCGGAGAAGGCGACGCAGTGGACGACGAAGTCGATGCCGTCCGGGAAGACCCTGGCGGCCTCCGCGAAGACCGCGTCGATCGTGGCCGCCTCGGTGACGTCGCAGTGCCCGATCACGTGGGCGTCGAGTTCCTTGGCCAGGGGCTCGACGCGCTTGCGCAGGGCGTCGCCCTGGTAGGTGAACGCCAGTTCGGCCCCGTGGGCGCGGGCGCTGCGGGCGATGCCCCAGGCGATCGAGCGGTTGTTGGCGACCCCGAGGACGATGCCCCGCTTGCCCGCCAGAAGGCCCTGCCCGTGTTCCGCCATGATCGATCCCGAAGCCGCGCGACCCCTCTCGGGGCCGGGGGGCCTCCTTAGCGGAGGCGGCCCGGCGACGGAAGTCCGGGACGCCGCCGAGCACCTTCATGCGCGCCCCGGTGGCTACGCCGGCGCGTCAGGCCGCGTTGGCCGCCCGGCGGCCGCGGGCGAATTCGGTCAGTGCCGCGTCCTCGCCCTCCGGCAGGACGATCGCCGTCGTGGCGAACAGGTCGCCGCGGGTGCCGTCCTTCTTCGGAAGCCCCTTGCCGCGCAGACGGAAGGTGCGGCCGGAACTCGTCATCGCCGGGATCTTCATCTCGACGGCGCCGGTGAGCGTCGGCACGCGGATCGTGCCGCCGAGCACGGCATCCTCCAGCGGAACGTCGACACTGGTGCGCAGGTCGGCCCCCTCGACGGTGAAGCGCGGGTGCGGCCGGATCCGGATGGTGAGGAGGGCGTCGCCCGGCTCGGCCCGGAGGCCGCCACTCTGGCCGAGGCCGCGAAGCCGGATGGTCTGGCCGTCGACCACGCCGCGGGGAATCACGACGTCGACCTCACGGCCCGTGGGCAGGGCGAGGCGCAGCTTCTCCTCGCTGGCGACCTGCTCCAGCGTCACCAGCAGCTCCGCGGCGACGTCCTCGCCCCTGGCCGCTTGACGCTGGCCGCCCGGACCGGCCCCGCCGGCGCGGAACGCCTCCCCGAAAATGTGCGAGAAGATATCCTCGCCCATCCCGCCGCCGCCGCCGCGCTGCGCGCGCGCCATGTTCTCGAAATCGAAATTGCCCCCGCGCCCGCCGCCGAAGCCGCCGAACCCCTCGAAGCCGGTCGCGCGCGGCTTGCCCTCGGCGTCGATCTCGCCGCGGTCGAACTGCTTGCGCTTCTCGGAATCGCCCAGGATCTCGTAGGCCGAATTCGCCTCGGCGAACCGGTCTTTGGCCTTGGCGTCGTTCTTGTTGCGATCGGGGTGGAAGTCCTTGGCGAGCTTGCGATAGGCCTTCTTGATCTCGGCCTCGCTCGCCCCCTTGGCCACGCCCAGCACGTCGTAGGGATTGCGCATGGATCTCTTGGCTGTGCGGTTGGCTGTGCGATGTGGGTTCGCAACCGGGATGTGGGATGGATGTTGCATCCCTGCAACGGTTCTGGCGGCGAAAGTCTGCGGGTTCGGGCCGAACGTCAAGCGGCCGATCTCGCCGCGGCTCCGCGCCGGCCCTATCGTCGGACACGGCGCAAAACGGCGCCTCCGGGCCGGGGGCCGCGCCCGTCTGGATCACCTGAAACCGGAGAGCCGATGCACTACGCCTGCGACCACCTCCACCTGCGCAGCCGCGACGCCGTCGCGGCCGCCTCCTTCTACGTCGAGACCTTCGGGGCCCGGGAGGTGAAGCGCGTCGGCGCGGACCCGGTGCAGCGCGTCGTGCTCGACCTCGGCGGCCTCGCCGTCTTCATCGAGCAGGCCCCGGACGAGATCGCGCCGGCGACCGCCACGCCCTGCCTCGGGATCGAGCATTTCGGGCTGCGCGTCGCCGACATCGAGGCCGCGATGGCCGATCTCACCGCCCGGGGCGTGCCCGTGCGGACCGGCATCACGGAGCGCGGCCCCGGCCTGCGGATCGCCTTCGTGGAGGGCCCCGACGGGGCGCTGATCGAGATCCTGGAGCGGAAATCCGCCTGATGGCGCCGCGACCCGCGCGCCGCCGCGCCCTCACCGCGGCGCTGATCCTGCTGCTGGCGGCGTCCGGCGGGGCGGCGGCGCGCCCGTTCACGGACGCGGCCGGCCGCACGGTCGAACTCCCCGAACGGGTCGGGCGGGTGCTCGCCGCGGGACCGCCGGCCGCGGTGCTCCTCTACACGCTGGCGCCCGACCTCATGGCCGGCTGGGTGAGCGCCCCGCATCCCGAGGCGCTGCCCTTCCTCGCGCCCCGGACCCGGGCCCTCCCCGCCTACGGCCGCCTGACCGGGCGCGGCGGCACGGCGAACGTCGAGGCGGTGCTGGCCGCCAAACCGGACCTGATCGTGGATTCGGGCAGCCTCGGGCCGACCTACGCGTCGCTCGCCGACCGGGTCCAGGCGCAGACCGGGATCCCCTACATCCTGCTCGACGGCAGCTTCGCGAAGACACCGGAGGCGTATCGGCAGCTCGGCGCGGCCCTGGGCCGTCAGTCCGACGCGGACGCCCTGGCGGCGGAGGCCCAAAGCCTCGCCGACACGGTGGACCGCGCCGTCGCGATGGTCCCGGAGGACAAGCGACCGCGGGTCTACTACGCGCGCGGGCCGCGCGGGCTGGAGACGGGGTTCGCCGGCTCGATCAACACCGAGCTGGTCGAGGCCGCCGGCGGCCGCAACGTCGCGCAGGACGGGGGCGGCCGCCTCGGCAACGTCTCGCCCGAGCAGGTGCTCGCCTGGAACCCCGACGTGATCGTCACCCTCGACCCGGCCTTCGCGGCCGGGCTGCGCGCCGACCCGCTGTGGCGGGACGTCCGGGCCGTGCGGACCGGGCGGGTCTACGTGGCGCCGCTCCACCCTTTCCCGTGGTTCGACGCCCCGCCGGGGGTCAACCGGCTGATCGGCCTGCGCTGGCTGGCGGCCCGGCTTCATCCGGACCTGTTCCCGCAGCCGATGCCCGAGGTGGTGCGCGCCTTCTACGGCCGCTTCTACCATGTCGACCTCGATTTCGGTCAGGCCGTCGCCCTCCTCGGCCCGACGCCGCCGGGCGGCCCCCCGGGCCCGGCGCGGTGACTCGCGTCCCGGCCGCCGCCGAGACGATCCGGGCGCGCACCCGCTTCCGCCTGCCCGCGGCGCTGCTGGCCGGGCTAGCCCTGCTGACGCTGACCGCCGTGGCGCTGGCGGTCGGCAAGTACCCGGTCGCGCCCGCCGACCTCGCCGCGATCCTCGGCCACCGCTTGCTCGGGCTGCCCCTCCGGGTTCCGGCAACGGCGGAGACGGTCGTGATGCAGGTGCGCCTGCCCAGGGTGATCGCCGCGCTGGTCGTCGGCGCGGCCCTGTCGGCCGCGGGGGCGACCTACCAGGGCCTGTTCCGCAACCCGCTGGTCTCGCCCGACATCCTCGGCGTCTCGGCCGGCGCCGGGCTCGGCGCCGTCCTGGGGATCTATCTCGGCCTGCCGGTGGCGCCGATCCAGGCCCTGGCCTTCCTGGGCGGGCTCGGCGCCGTCGCGGCGGTGTACGGCGTCGGCCTCGCCGTGCGGCGGCACGACCCGGTCCTGACGCTGGTCCTCGCCGGGGTCGCGGTGGGGGCGGTCCTCGGGGCGGGCATCTCGCTCCTCAAGGTGCTGGCCGATCCCTACAACCAGCTGCCGGCGATCACCTTCTGGCTCCTCGGCAGCCTGTCCTCGGTCACCATCGGCGACGTCGCCGCCACCCTGCCGATGCTGCTGCTCGGCCTCGTGCCGCTGGTGCTGCTGCGCTGGCGCATGAACCTGATGAGCCTCGGCGACGCGGAGGCGCGGGCCCTCGGCGTGGAGACGCGGGTGCTGCGCCCCGTCCTGATCGCCGGCGCGACCCTGATCACGGCGGCGGCCGTGGCGATGACCGGGGTCATCGGCTGGATCGGGCTGATCGTGCCGCACGTCGCCCGGCTGCTGGTCGGGCCGGATTACCGCCGCCTGCTGCCCGCCTCGCTCGTTCTCGGGGCGGGCTACCTCGTGCTGGTCGACCTGATCGCCCGCAATCTCGGCATCGTCGAGGTGCCCCTCGGCATCCTGACGGCCCTGGTCGGGGCGCCGTTCTTCCTCTGGCTGCTGGCGTCCGGGCGCCGGGGCTTCAGCTGATGCTGCTCCGGGTCCGGGACCTCGCCTTCGGCCACGGCAGCCGGATCGTCGGCCACGACGTGTCGTTCGACCTCGCCGCCGGCGAGGTGCTGTGCCTCGTCGGGCCGAACGGCGGCGGCAAGACCACGCTGTTCCAGACGCTGCTCGGCCTGCTGCCCGCCCGCGCCGGGCGGGTGATCCTCGACGGCACCGACCTGTCGCGCCTGTCGCGGAAAGCCGTCGCCCGCACCATCGCCGCCGTGCCGCAGGCGCACGCGGCGTACTTCCCGTTCACGGTGCGCGAGGTCGTGGTGATGGGCCGGGCGAGCCGGCTCGGCCCGTTCGCCGCCCCCGGGCCATCGGACGTCGCGGCCGCCGAGCGGGCGCTGGCGGCGCTCGGGATCGGCCATCTCGCCGATCAGGTCTACACCGAGATCAGCGGCGGCGAGCGCCAGCTCGCGCTGATCGCGCGGGCGCTCAGCGGCGAGCCGCGGCTCCTCGTCATGGACGAGCCGACCGCGAGCCTCGATTTCGGCAACCAGGCCCGCGTCCTCGGGCAGGTCCGCCGCCTCGCCCAGGCCGGCATCGCCGTGCTGTTCTCGACGCACGATCCCGGGCACGCCCTGCTCTGCGCCGACCGCCTCATCGCCCTGCACGCGGGCCGCCTCGTCGCCGACGGGCCCGCCGCCGCGACGGTCACGCCGGAGCTGCTGCGCCTGATCTACGGGATCGACGTGGTGGTGGCGCCGGTGCCCGGCCTCGCGGCGCCGGTCTGCGTGCCGGTCGTTGCCTGACGTGGTCGACGGATCGCGGGCCGGTCCCTCACCCGGCGCGCGACAGCGTCTCGACCGGCTCGGTCCGGCGGGGCTCCTCGGCCCGGAAAACCGCGCCGAGCACCGCCTCGCACTGCATCCGCACGCGGGCGTGGCACTCGCAGGCGGCGTTCGAGACCGCCCGGCGGTCGAGGATCGTGATGCGCCCGCGGCCGACCCGGATGAGGCCCTGCTCCTGCAGCACCCGCAGGATCCGCGTGAGGTAGGTCCGCTGGACCCCCAGCATGGAGGCCAGGACCTCGTGCGTGATCGGGAGGGTGTCGCCGCCCGTCCGGTCCTGCAGCGACAGCAGCCAGCGCAGGCAGCGCTGCTCGATCGGGTGCAGGGCGTTGCAGGCCGCGATCTGGAACAGCTGAGCCAGGAAGCAGTCGGCGTAGCGCGCGAACAGGTCGCGGAGCGTCGATGACTCGAGCTCGGCCTGCCGGAGCCGCGCCGCGTCGAGGCGCAAAGCCGCGCCGCCGATCTGCGCCAGCCCGCTGACCGCGGGCGGCAGCCGCCCCTCGCCGATGATCCCGCCGATCGCGCCCTCGTGCCCGACGCTCGCGATCTCGGCCGTCCGGCCGTCCCGCGTGGCGACGATCAGCGCCACGACGGTCTGGTCGCGGGGGAAGATGACGTGGCTCGCCGCGGCGCCCGCCGCCAGCGCCGTATCCCCCTTGGCGAAGGTCACCGGCTCCAAGTGGGGGGCGATCAGGGCGCGATCCGAACCCGGCAGCGCGTCGAGGAGCAGGTTGCCGGTGGAGGCGGCAGAGTCGATCGGCATAGGGGACGGAGAGGTGCGGGAGGAGAGTCTCCCGTCAGGATCCTCTCGGGCTCGCCCGCCGGTGCGCGGGCCCGTCAGCCATACCCCGCGCTCTACGTCCTTGAACTAACCTAGGTTTCGCCGACGCCTTTCATCTACTTGTCCGTGCAGAGCCCCTGCTCGGAGAGCCGCTTGTGCTCGCGCGGGTCGCAGTCGGTCGTCAGGAACGAGGCCCATTCGGACGGGGTGCCGTAGAAGGCGTTGCGGTCGACGTCGCCGCGCACGCCCGGAACCCGGCCCGTGGACGTGAACTGCCACAGCATCCACTTGCGGTTGACGAAGCGCTGCTCCGGCTCGGCCGCGGTGGAGCGCAGCCAGTGCGGGTAATCGGGGAGCTCGCCCTCCAGGACGTCCTTGTGGAACGTGATGTCGGTGTAGATGATCGGGCGCTTGCCGGTGTAGCGCTCCATCTCCTCCAGCATCTCGGTGACCATCGCCAGGGCCTGGGCCTTGGGCAGCTTCTTCGGGCAGGTCTGCGAGTGGCCGTTCCACTCGACGTCGAGGACAGGCGGCAGGGCGGTGGGGTCGTTGGGGACGTTCTTCTTGAACCAGTCCATCTGCTCCCGGGCGGAGCGGCACCAGAACACGAAGTGGTAGGCCCCGCGCGGCACGCCGGCCCGGGCCGCGCCGTCCCAGTTGGTCCGGAAGCGCTCGTCGACGTGGTCGCCGCCCTCGGTGGCCTTGATGAAGGCGAACTGGGTGCCGGCGGCGCGGACCGAGGCCCAGTCGACGTTGCCCTGCCACTTCGAGATATCGATGCCCTGGATCGGGTGAAGCTTGGCCTTGGCCACGCCCGGATGGGGCTTGGCGTCGCCCTTCGTCGGATAGAAGTCGTTGTTCGACGCGCAGGCGGCGAGGCCGGCCAGGATCGCGGCGGCGGCGAAGCGCCCGGCGAGACGCCGGGCCGGCTTGAGGCGACTGATCAGGCCCCGAGCGAGATCTTCGATCGGTGACCGCGAAGGCGTGTAGATCCGCGACATCAGTGTTTAGCCCGCCACCGAAGATGCGCCACAGACAGGCGTATTCGATGGCCCTGGCGCGGTTAACGGAGCTTTGCGATCATTGCGGCGGAATTCCGGGACGCGTTGCATCCCCGCGACATACGGCGTCGATCCCCGGCTGGTTCACAGGGCCGCATACGGCTAAGTCGCGGTCCCGCAACGCGAGTCCGGACGGGGCACCGTGAGTAAGCAACTCTTTACCATAGGCTACGAAGGCCTCGACTCGGAGCGCCTCGTCGGCGTCCTGCGCTCGGCCGGGGTCGCGGTGCTGGCGGATGTCCGGGCGGTGGCGAACTCGCGCAAGCGCGGCTTCTCGAAGGGCGCGCTCGGCACCTCCCTGCGCGAAGCCGGGCTCGGCTACGCGCATCTGCGCAGCCTCGGCACCCCGAAATCCGGCCGGCAGGCGGCGCGGGCCGGGGACGCGGCGCTGATGCGCCGGATCTACTGCGAGGAAGTGCTGGACACCGCTGCCGGGATCGCGGCGCTCGACGAACTCGCCGCGCTCGCCGAGGCGTCGCCGATCTGCCTGCTCTGCTTCGAGCGCGATCCGGCCGGCTGCCACCGGCGCGTACTGGCCGAGCGCCTCGCGCCGCGGGGCTTCGTGGTCAGCGATCTCTACGGCTGAAGCGTCTCAGCGCCCGGGCAGCGGTCGCGGCTGCGGCTGCGCGCGCATGCCCAGCGCGCCGGCGAGGCGCCGGACCGGGCCGAGGGCGGCCGTCAGTCCCCGCGGCGCGGCCCCGCGGGGCGCGCGCGGCCGGCGCCGGTCGGCGTCGGGCACCGGCTCGACCGGCAGGTACAGCGTGTCGAAGAAGGACATCTCGAGCAGCACGGCGCCGTCGTCGCCGGTGATCACCATCGCGGCCTCGATGAGGCGTGGGTCGCCGCCGTGCTGACGCATCAGCCCCTGCACGATCGTGCGCGCGGTCGACCGGGCGGCCTCGACATCCTCGACCCACTGGGCCGCCGAGGCCGGGAGCGAGGCGTTGCCGAGGCGGATGGTGAAGTGCGCGCGGACCATGGAGCGCTCCTGGGAGGGGACCGGCGGGACGCCGCCGGCAACGGGTGTCAGGCGGCCTGGGCGTCGTCGACCGCTTCGGCGACGCTCGCACCGTCGGCCTCGGATCTCTCGGCCGCGGATTTCGGATCGAAGGCGTCCGCGAGCAGGCCGAGGCGCCGCGCCATGTCCCGCACCTCATTGAGGGCGATCGACTTCTGGCCTTCCTTCACTGCCCGCGTGATGTCGCTGACCTGGGTGGTGGCGATCCGCTTCAGTTCGTCGGCGAGCTGCTGGCTGGTCATCATCGCATCCGGACTCGGCTTGTCGGGCTGAGCCGGGACCGTGGGGCGGCGGGGCTTACCAAGGCGTTTCGCCGGGGATCGACGCCTGTGGACAAGCTTGGGGATCCGCGGCCGGCGCAACCCTGCCGACCGGCTTCCGCGCGGGCTCAATCCTGCAGGTGCCGCGCCGCGATGATCGAGGCGGCCGTGCGGTTCTCCACGCCGAGCTTCGCGTAGATGCTCTCGAGGTGCTTCGTCACGGTCCGGTGGCTCAGCCCGAGGATCTCGCCGATGTCGCGGCTCGACTTGCCCCGGGACAGCCAGAGGAGGACCTCCGCCTCGCGCCCGGTGACCGGCAGGCGCACCCGCAGCCGCTCGACCCCCGCCGACAGCGCGTCGCGCGACAGGCGGAGCAGGATCTCGTCTGGGGTGCGGCCGATGAAGGTCAGGGCGTAGGCGACGCCGTCGCGATCGGTCAGCGCGAGGGGCTGGGCGGCGCCGGCGAGGCAACCGCGCAGCCACTCGCGGGCGCCGGCGGGCAGCGCGGGGGTGCCGGAGGGTACCGCGCCGAGCCCGGCGAGCAGGCGTCCGGCCTGCGGGGTCGACCACAGGATCGTGCCATCCTCGGCGACCGCGAACAGGGTCCGCCCGGCCGTGTCGAGGGCGGTCCGGGCGCTCTGCGCGGCGCGGGCGCTCGCGAGATGCACGCGGATCCGGGCCAGGATCTCGTCGGGGGCGATGGGCTTCGTGACGTAGTCGATCCCGCCGGCGGAGAGCCCCTTCACGATGTGCTCGGTCTCGCTCAGCCCGGTCATGAAGATCACCGGCACGCCGGCGAGCTGCGGCTTGGCCTTGAGCCGCCGGCAGGTCTCGAACCCGTCGAGGCCCGGCATCACCGCGTCGAGGAGGATCACGTCGGGGGTGATCTCGTCCACCAGGGTCAGGGCGAGGTCGCCGCCGACGGCGACCAGCACGGTGGCGCCGGACCGCTCGATCGCCTCGGTGAGGAAGCTCAGCGTGTCGGGCGAATCGTCGATCACCAGGACGATGTCCCGGTGCGGCTGGACCTTCGGCGCCTCAGTCATGGCGGGCGAGTTCCTGCAGGACCGCGAGGTAGCGGCGAAGGTCGTATCCCTCGACGAGCCCGCGCATCCGGGTGACGAAAGCGGGCGGCACGGTCGGGTCCTGCTCCATCTGGGTCAGCTTGGCCTCGATGGCGCGGATATGCCCGATCCGGCCGAGGCGCAGGAGCTCGCCGACATGCTCGGGCCCCGGCCCCGGGACGTCCGCCGCGGCCGCGGCCGCGGCCGCCCCGGACCGCCCCGGCGCGGCGCCCTCGGTCCATTCGAGGTGCAGGAGCTTGCCGATCCGCTCCATCACGTCGCGCAGGTCGAAGGGCTTGGCGAAGATCGCGTCGTGCGGGGCGTCGTCGCCCCGGGTCGGGCTGATCTCGTGGACGTTGGCGGACATCATGGCGATCGGGCCGGTATGCCCGGCCTGCCGCAGGGCCGCCGCCGCCGCCCAGCCGCTCATCCCGGGCATCGCGATGTCGAGGAGGACGAGGTCGACGCCGCCTTGTGCGACCGTCGCGAGGCACTCGGATCCGGAGCCGGCCTCCCGCACGGAGATGCCCTGCGGCTCCAGGATCGCCCGCATCAGCGCGCGGTGAGCGCTGTCGTCGTCGGCGACCAGGACGGTGCGGCGCGCGCCCGCGTAGGCCCGCTCCGGGGGTGCGGCCGGCGCGGGCGCGACGATCGGCGCGGGCTGGGCCACGGAGGCCAGCATCAGGCGCAGCCGCGCCTGCGTGCCGCCGCCGGGGGCGGCGGTCACGGTGATCTCGCCGCCCAGGAGCTGCGCCAGCAGGTTGGCGATGGTGAGCCCGAGCCCGGTCCCCGGCGTGCTGCGGGCGGCCGGGGTCGAGCCGCGCTCGAACGGCTCGAAGATCCGCGCGAGGTCCGCCTCCGGGATGCCCGGCCCGGTATCGCGGATAGTGAACACCGCGATCTGGCTCCGGTAGCTGAGGTCCAGCGAGACGGTGCCGGCTTCCGTGAACTTGATGGCGTTCGACAGGAGATTGAGCAGCACCTGCCGCAGGCGCTTCTCGTCGGTGGCGACCACCGCGGGCAGGATCTCGGGCCGCGCGAAGCGGAACTCGAGCCCGGCCTCCCGCGCCTGGAGGCGGACCATGTCGACCAGCTGGTCGAGGAAGTCGGTCAGCCGGACCTCGTCGCGGTGGATCTGGAGGCGCCCGGCCTCCATGCGCGAGATGTCGAGGAGGCCGTCGATCAGGCCCGACAGGTGCTGGGCGCTGCGCCGGATCACCCGCAGGCCGTTGACCCGGTGGGCCGGGATCGCGGGGTCGGATTCGAGGAGCTGGGCGTAGCCGAGCACCGTGGAGAGCGGCGTTCGCAGCTCGTGGCTGATCCCGACCACGTAGCGGCTCTTGGCCTGATTGGCGGCCTCGGCCCGCTCCTTGGCCTCCTGCAGCTTGGCGTCGGTGATCTTATGGGCGGCGATCTCGGCCTGGTAGAGCGCGGTCTGGCGCATCGTCTCGGCCTGGGCGACGCGCCGGCTCTCCTGGGCGAGCACGAACAGCCACGCCACGACGCCGAGGATCACCACCAGGGTGAAGAACACGCTGGTCAGCGCCGTGCGCAGGAACTCGCGATTCTCCGGGTGGGCGATCGTCGCGCCCGCGTGCACGATGCCGAGGATCAGGCCGATCACCGCGCAGAGCGTCAGCATCACCGCGAGGTAGCGGCCCAGTGGCGCGCCGATCCAGGCAGCGGTGCGGCCCGGCAGGATCCGCGCGACGGCGGCCTGCGCCTGCACCTCCAGGCGCCCGTGGGGCTTGCACAGGTCGCCGCAGCGGGCGTCGAGCGAGCAGCAGAGGGAGCAGATCGGGGCGTCGTAGGCCGGGCAATGGGCCATGTCCTCGCCCTCGAAGGGCAATTCGCAGACCCGGCAGACCACCTCGGCCGCGCCCCAATCCCGCTTCGGGACCCGCGCCAGGTACCAGCGCCCCGCCGTCGCCCAGGCGATCGCCGGCGCGGCGCAGAACGCGATCGCCAGGGTCAGCAATGGCGCGAAGGGCTGCAGGGTCGCGCCGAGCCAGCCGACATAGGCCGCGCCCCCGGCCGCGAGGGATAGCGCCATGGCGCCGGTCCCCACGGGATTCACCGCGTAAAGGTGGGCGCGCTTGAACTCGATGCCCGGGGGCGAGAGGCCGAGCGGCTTGTTGACCGCGAGGTCGGCGGCGAGCGCGCCGACCCAGGCCGAGACCACGGAGGCGTAGAGTGGCAGGGTGCTCTCGATGGTCTTGTCGATGCCGAGCTCCATCAGGAGCACCGCGATGGCGACGTTGAACACGAGCCAGACCACCCGTCCCGGATGGCTGTGGGTCAGGCGCGAGAAGAAGTTCGACCACGCGATCGAGCCGGCATAGGCGTTGGTCAGGTTGATCTTGAGCTGCGACACGAGGACGAACAGCCCGGTGAGCAGCAGCGCCGCCCGGCTCCCCTCCCCCGTCAGGTAGCCGAAGGCCACCGCGTACATGCGGGTCGGCTCGGCGGCGTGCTCGGCCGGGACGCCGTGCCCCAGCGCAAGGACCGCCAGCGCGGCGCCGAGCAGGATCTTCAGCATCCCGGGCAGGATCCAGCCAGCGCCGCCCGAGAGGACGGCGAGCCACCAGCGGCGGTCGCGCGGGCCCCGCGGCTCCGGCACGAAGCGCAGGAAGTCGACCTGCTCGCCGACCTGGGCGAGCAGCGCCAGCAGGACGCCGGTGGCGAGACCGAAGCGCGCGAGGTCGAAGCCGCCCCCGCCGCCGTCGAGGCCCGGGTAGCCGGCGAGCGCCCGCAGCGGCCCCGTGCCCTGCGCCGCCACGAAGATCAGCGGCAGCAGGCTCAAGGCGATCCAGATCGGCTGCGTCCAGATCTGGAACCGGCTGATCAGCCGGATCCCGTAGACGACCAGGGGAATCACCGCTCCGGCGCAGAGCAGGTAGCCGACGCCGAGCGGCAGCCCGAAGCAGAGCTGCAGCGCCAGAGCCATGATCGCCGCCTCGATGGCGAAGAACAGGAAGGTGAAGCTCGCGTAGATCAGCGAGGTGACGGTCGAGCCGAGATAGCCGAAGCCGGCGCCCCGGGTGAGCAGGTCCATGTCGACGCCGTAGCGGGCGGCGTAGACCGTGATCGGCGCCGCCGTGGCGAAGATGATCAGGCCGACGACCAGCACGGCCGCCACCGTGTTGGGAAATCCCGCTGTGAGCGCCAGCGTCCCGCCGATCGCCTCCAGCGCGAGGAACGAGATCGAGCCGAGGGCCGTCTGCGCCACCTCGAGGCTCGACCAGCGCCGCGCCTTCTTGGCGGTGAAGCGGAGGGCGTAATCCTCCAGCGTCTCGTCGGCGACGAAGCGGTTGTAGTCCCGGCGGATGGGGATGATGCGCTGCGGACCGCTCATCGGGCCCCGGCCGGGACGATCAGCCCGTCGTGCCCGGGCAGCGTCGCGCACGGGCGGCCGCGCGACGCGCGCGCGCGCGAAAGACCGGGCACCGGAGCGGTGCTCCCACTATTCGCGCTCTCAGCCACCCCGACCTCAAAGTATTCCGCCGCGATGGTGCGGCGCATGCAAGACCACGGCCATACGCAAAATCGCGTATAGGCCGCACTGCAACCCAGGACCTAGCCTGCGCTCGTCGATCCGGGCCGCCTCTCAAGGCCCGGACGCGAACAGGGTCAGGCACATGGCAGACGACACCGAGACCGGCGCCGATCACGGCTTGCGCTCCCCGCTGCGGCGCAGGCTGCTCATGGGATTGGCCGGCGCCCCGGCGCTGGCGCTGTTGCCGCGCACCGCCTGGGCGGCGCCGCCGACCGCGGCGGTCAACACCACGGGCCTCGCGGTGACCGACAGCGAGGTGACGGTCGGCATTCTGCACTCGGTCACCGGCACGATGGCGATCTCGGAGACGGGCGCGCAGGAAGCGGAGAAGCTCGCGATCCAGCAGATCAACGACGCCGGCGGCGTGCTCGGCCGCAAGATCAAGATCATCCAGGAGGACGGCGCCTCCGACTGGCCGACCTTCGCCGAGAAGGCCAAGAAGCTCCTCGTCAACGACCACTGCGCCGCCGTGATGGGCTGCTGGACCTCGGCCTCGCGCAAGGCGGTGCTGCCGGTCTTCGAGCAGTACAACGGCCTGCTGTACTACCCGACCTTCTACGAGGGCCTGGAGCAGTCGAAGAACGTCTTCTACACCGGCCAGGAGGCCACGCAGCAGATCCTCGCCGGCCTGGACTGGGTCCACAAGGAGAAGGGCGGCGACAGCTTCTACTTCATCGGCTCCGACTACATCTGGCCGCGCACCTCCAACAAGATCGCCCGCAAGCACGTGGAGAACGTGCTCAAGGGCAAGGTCGTCGGCGAGGAGTACTTCCCCCTCGGCCACACGCAGTTCAACTCGGTCATCAACAAGATCAAGCTCACCAAGCCCAAGGTGATCTTCGCCGACGTGGTCGGCGGCTCGAACGTGGCGTTCTACAAGCAGCTCAAGGCGGCGGGCATCGACCTGTCGAAGCAGGTGCTGATGACGATCTCGGTGACCGAGGACGAGATCGACGGCATCGGCGGCGAGAACATCGCCGGGGCCTACGCCTGCATGAAGTACTTCGAGTCGATCCAGAACGAGAACAACAAGGCATTCGTGGCCGCGTTCAAGAAGATGTGGGGCGAGAAGACGGTCATCGGCGACGTGACGCAGGCGGCCTATCTCGGCCCGTTCCTGTGGAAGATGGCCTGCGAGAAGGCCGGCTCGTTCGACGTCGACAAGGTGGTGGCGGCCTCGCCCGGGATCGAGTTCAAGGGCGCGCCGGAAGGCTACGTGAAGATCGACGAGAACCACCATCTCTGGTCGAAGACCCGGGTCGGCCGGGCGAAGCCCGACGGCCAGTTCGAGATCGTCTACACCAGCCCCGAGCTGATCAAGCCCGATCCCTTCCCGAAGGGCTACCAGTAGTCACCTCGTTCGGAGGGGCAAATTAGCCCCTCCCCAGCGTCATCGCGAGCGCAGCGAAGCGACCCAGGGCAGCGAGACTTTCCGGCACGAAGCGCGTCCCTGGATTGCTTCGCTCCGCTCGCAAAGACGGCCCGGTTCGCCCGGAGGCCGTGACGAGTCGGCAGAAGACGCACTCCTTTTGCGGAAGACCGAAACCATGCTCGGCGACTACTCCCTCGGCGACCTCGGCGCGATCTTCGCCATGCAGGGCTTCGCAGGCCTGATCCTGTTCTCCGTCTACCTGCTGATGGCGCTGGGGCTCGCGATCATCTTCGGCCAGATGGGCGTGATCAACATGGCCCACGGGGAGTTCATGATCCTCGGCGCCTACGTCACCTATCTCTGCTCGACCTTCTTCCAGACCTACCTGCCGGCGCTGTTCCCGATCTACTTCTTCATCGCGATGGGCTTGGCGTTCCTCGCCTCCGGGGCTCTGGGCATGCTGGTGGAATGGGGCCTGATCCGGTTCCTCTACAAGCGCCCGCTCGACACGCTGCTCGCCACCTGGGGCCTGTCGCTGATCCTCCAGCAGGCCTACCGGTCGATCTTCGGCGCCCGCGAGGTCGGCGTCGAATTGCCGTCCTGGCTGATCGGCTCGGTGCAGGTCACCGACACGATCGAGATCCCGATCAACGGCCTGTTCGTCATGGCCGTCACCATCCTGATCACCGTCAGCGTCGCGCTGCTGATCTTCCGGTCGCGCTTCGGCCAGCAGGTCCGCGCCGTGATGTCGAACCGCGCCATGGCGGGGGCGGTCGGCATCGATACCGAGAAGGTCGATCGCTACACGTTCGGCCTCGGCTGCGGCATCGCGGGCATCGCCGGCTCGGCCTTCACGATGATCGGCTCGACCGGGCCGACCTCGGGCCAGCTCTACATCGTCGACACCTTCCTGATCGTCGTGTTCGGCGGGGCCGCGAGCCTGCTCGGCACTATCGCGTCGGCCTTCTCGATCTCCCAGACGCAGTCGACCCTGGAGTTCTTCCTCTCCGGCTCGATGGCCAAGGTCATCACCCTGCTCGCGGTGGTCGGCATCCTGATGCTGAGGCCGCAGGGCCTCTTCACCCTCAAGGTCCGGCGCTGAGGATGTTTTCCCGATGACGAACCCGGTCCAGACTCTCACCAAATCCGTCACCGTCAACGACAACCCGTTCATGAAGCCGGTGGAGTGGCTGAGCCTGCTCCTCCTGGCCGGGGTGATCCTGGTCGTCCTGCCGCTGGTGCTCGACAGCTTCCGCCTCAACCTCGTCGGCAAGTACCTCACCTACGCCTTCGTCGCCCTCGGGCTGGTGATCTGCTGGGGCTACGCGGGTATCCTCTCCCTCGGCCAGGGCGTCTTTTTCGGATTGGGCGGCTACTGCATGGCGATGTACTTGAAGCTGGAAGCTTCGAGCATCGAGAATACGAAAATCCAGTCGACTCCCGGCATCCCGGACTTCATGGACTGGAACCAGATCACCGCCCTCCCCTGGTTCTGGCAGCCGTTCAAGAGCCTGCCGCTGACGCTGATCCTGGCGGTCGCCGTCCCGGTCCTGTTCGCGATGCTGATCTCCTTCGCGATGTTCAAGCGCCGGGTCGGCGGCACCTACTTCGCCATCATCACCCAGGCGATTGCCGCGATCCTGACCATCCTGATCGTCGGCCAGCAGGGCTATACCGGCGGCATCAACGGCATCACCGACCTGCGCACCCTCCACGGCTGGGACATCCGCACCGACTCGGCGAAGTTCATCCTGTACTTCGTCAATGGCGGCCTGCTGATCGCCTGCATCCTGGCGGCGCAGTACGTGAAGAAGTCGAAGCTCGGCCGCATCCTCGTCGCCATGCGCGACAAGGAGGACCGGGTCCGGTTCTCCGGCTACTCGGTGGCGGGGTTCAAGGTCTTCGCCTTCTGCTTCGCCGCCGGACTGGCGGCGATCGGCGGCGCGATGTTCACCCTCCAGGTCGGGTTCATGTCGCCCTCCTTCGTGGGCATCGTCCCCTCGATCGAGATGGTGATCTACGCCGCGGTCGGCGGGCGCCTGTCGCTGTTCGGCGCGGTCTGGGGCACGCTGCTCGTCAACTGGGCCAAGACCAGCTTCTCCGAGAGTTTTCCGGATCTCTGGCTGTTCGGCCTCGGCGCCCTGTTCATCGCGGTGGTGCTGGCTTTCCCGAACGGCCTCGCCGGCATCTGGCGCGAGCATATCGAGCCTCGCCTCACCCGCCGGGTGAAGGGGCTGCGCGCCCCGCCGCCCGCCATCGTCCCGCCCCACGGCACTCCGGCCGAGTGAGCAAGCCATGAACGCCGCGATCCTCTCCTCCCCCGTGGTCGGCGCCGAGGCCGCCCCGCCCGACTACCTCCTCGCCGTCGAGGCGCTCACGGTCTCGTTCGACGGGTTCAAGGCGGTGAACGACGTGTCGTTCTACGTCGATCCCGACGAGATCCGGGTGATCATCGGGCCGAACGGCGCCGGCAAGACCACCGTCCTCGACCTGATCTGCGGCCGCACCCGGGCCAGCGCCGGCTCGATCAAGTACAAGGGCCAGGAACTGACCAAGCTCTCCGAGAGCGCGATCGTGCAGGCCGGCGTCGGCCGCAAGTTCCAGACGCCGTCGATCTACGACGACCTGACGGTGTTCGAGAACCTGGAGATCTCGTTCCCCCGCGGCCGCTCGGTGTTCGGCGCGCTGACGTTCAAGCGGGACGCGGAGGTCCGCGACCGCATCCACGCCATCGCCGAGACGATCTTCCTGAAGGACCAGCTGAAGGAGCGGGCCGAATTCCTGAGCCACGGCCAGAAGCAGTGGCTGGAGATCGGCATGCTGCTGATCCAGGACCCGGAGCTGCTGATGCTCGACGAGCCGGTGGCCGGGATGAGCGTCGGCGAGCGGATCAAGACCGCCGAGCTTCTCAACCAGATCATCAAGGGCCGCTCGGTGCTGGTGATCGAGCACGACATGAAGTTCGTCGAGGACATCGCTCACCGGGTGACCGTCCTGCACCAGGGCAAGGTGCTCTCCGAAGGTTCGATGGAGCGGGTCAAGAACGACCCGAAGGTCATCGAAGTGTACCTGGGACATTGACGATGGCGTCGCTCCAGACTGCGCACATCCCTGGCGTCCAGGCGCCCCCGCTGGCCGCGGCCCCGTCCGCGACGCCGGCCCTCGCCGTCGAGGACCTGCACGCCGCCTACGGCCAGAGCGAGGTCCTGCACGGGCTGACCTTCTCGGTGGCGCCCGGCGAGATCGTCGCCGTGATGGGCCGCAACGGCATGGGCAAGACCACGCTGATGAAGACCCTGATGGGCCTCGTGCCGGTCAGGGCCGGCTCGATCCAGGTCGAGGGCGCGGACGTCGCCGGGCTCAAGAGCCACGCCCGGGTCGCCAAGGGCCTCGCCTACGTGCCGCAGGGCCGCATGATCTTCTCGACCATGACGGTGCAGGAGAACATCGAGACCGGCCTGACAGTCACCGGCACCCGGAAGGTGCCGCAGGACCTCTACGACATGTTCCCGGTCCTGCTGGAGATGAAGGGACGGCGCGGCGGCAACCTCTCGGGCGGGCAGCAGCAGCAGCTCGCCATCGCCCGGGCCCTGGCGAGCCGCCCGAAGGTCCTGCTCCTCGACGAGCCGACCGAGGGCATCCAGCCCTCGATCATCCGCGAGATGGGCCGGACCCTGAAGGCGATCCGCGACCAGCGCGGCCTCTCCATCGTCGTTTCCGAGCAGGTCCTGAGCTTCGCACTCGACGTCGCCGACCGGGTGATCGTGCTGGAGAACGGCGCCATCGTCCACGAGGCCCCGCGCGACGGGATCGACGAGGCCGCCGTCGCCCGGTTCCTGTCGGTTTAGGGGCGCAGCATGGCCGATCACGAGATCTTCGAGCTCGGCGACTTCGTGCTCCAGTGCGGCAAGACGCTGCGCGCGGCCAAGCTCGCCTTCAAGACCTTCGGGACGCTGAGCCCAGCCAAGGACAACGCCATCGTCTACCCGACCTGGTACTCGGGCCAGCACACCGAGAACGAATGGCTGATCGGCCCCGGCAAGGCGCTCGACCCGGACAAGTACTTCATCATCATCCCGAACATGTTCGGTAACGGGCTGTCATCCTCGCCGAGCAACACGCCCGCGCCCTGGAACGGGCCGCGCTTTCCCAACGTCACCGCCCACGACAACGTCCGTGCCCAGCACCGCCTCGTCACCGAGCATTTCGGCATCGAGAAACTCGTGCTCGTCACCGGGTGGTCGATGGGCGCGCTCCAGACCTACCACTGGGCGTCGATGTACCCCGACATGGTGCCGAGAATCCTGCCGTTTCAGGGCTCGGCGAAGTGCTCCCGGCATAATTACGTCTTCCTGGAGGGCGCCAAGGCGGCGCTCCAGGCCGACGCCGCCTGGGCGGAGGGCTGGTACACGAGCCCGCCGACCCGGGGCCTGCGCGCCTTCGGCCGGGTCTACGCGGGCTGGGGACTGTCGCAGACCTTCTACCGCCTTGAGGCCGACATCACCCACATGGGCTACGCCTCGCTGGAGGACTTCCTGATCGGGTTCTGGGAAGGCCTGTTCTACGAGCGCGACGCCAACAACCTGCTCGCCATGCTGTGGACGTGGCAGCACGGCGACATCAGCGCCAACGACACCTTCAAGGGCGACTTCAAGGCCGCGCTCGGCGCCATCCGCGCCAAGGCGATCCTGATGCCCGCCTCGACCGATCTCTATTTCCCGCCCGAGGACAACGCCATCGAGGCGACCGCCATGCCGAACGCGGAGCTGCGCGTGATCGACACGTGGTGGGGCCACTTCGCAGGCGGGCCCGGCACCAGCCCGGACGACATCAAGGTCCTCGACGACGCACTGAAAGAGCTGCTCGCGAGCGGGTGAGAGACGCGCAACGGCGCGCGGACGGGGCCTGCCCCGGTTGAGTCAGGGAGCTGGAGACACGAGATGCCCGAGACGCTGATCAAGGTCGATCTCACGCAATCGGCCTACGACAACGACATGGTGCACAACCGCTGGCACCCCGACATCCCGATGGTCGCCTACGTGAAGCCCGGCGCGGACTTCATCGTCGAGACCTACGACTGGACCGGCGGCTTCATCAAGAACAACGATTCCGCCGACGACGTGCGCGACATCGACCTGTCGATCGTGCACTTCCTCTCGGGACCGATCGGCGTCGAGGGTGCCGAGCCCGGTGACCTTCTGGTGGTCGACCTCCTCGACATCGGCGCCAAGCCCGAGAGCCAGTGGGGCTTCAACGGCTTCTTCTCGAAGAAGAACGGCGGCGGCTTCCTCACCGAGCACTTCCCGCAGGCCCAGAAGTCGATCTGGGACTTCGAGGGCATGTTCACGAAATCCCGCCACGTCCCGGGCGTGCGCTTCCCCGGCCTGATCCATCCCGGCCTGATCGGCTGCCTGCCCGATCCCAAGATGCTGGAGACCTGGAACACCCGCGAGAAGGCGCTCTACGACACCGATCCGGAGCGGGTGCCGGCGCTCGCCACCCTGCCCTTCGGCCCGACCGCCCATATGGGCCGCCTGAAGGGCGACGCGAAGGATGCGGCCGCCGCCACCGGCGCCCGCACGGTCCCGCCCCGCGAGCACGGCGGCAATTGCGACATTAAGGATCTGTCGCGCGGCTCGAAGATCTACTTCCCGGTTTACGTGCCCGGCGCCGGCCTCTCCATGGGCGACCTGCATTTCAGCCAGGGCGACGGCGAGATCACCTTCTGCGGCGCCATCGAGATGGCCGGCTGGGTGCACCTCAAGGTCGAGCTGATCAAGGACGGCATGGCCAAGTACGGGATCAAGAACCCGATCTTCAAGCCGTCGCCGATCACGCCGAAATACGACGACCACTTGATCTTCGAGGGCATCTCGGTCGACGAGAGCGGCGGCCAGCACTACCTCGACGTCCACATCGCCTACCGGCAGGCCTGCCTGAACGCGATCGAGTACCTGAAGAAGTTCGGCTACTCGGGCGCGCAGGCCTACTCGATCCTCGGCACGGCGCCGGTTCAGGGCCACATCTCGGGCGTCGTCGACATCCCGAACGCCTGCGCGACGCTCTGGATACCCACCAAGATCTTCGAGTTCGACATCAACCCCGGCGCCGACGGACCGACCAAGTTCCTCGACGGCTCGGTGCAGATGCCGCTCTCGCCGGATCTCTGACCCTCCGGTCGTCCGGTGGGCACCTCGGTCTCACCGGACGCGACCTGCCCCCTCTCCCGTGCGGGAGAGGGGACCCGCGATCCGTCGGCACCGTTCGCACCTCTCAAGACCCTGCTGGAAGCACCCATGCCCGTCTACGACTACGCCTGCGAGGCCTGCGGGCCCTTCACCGTGATGCGGCCGATGGCGGAGTTCCGCGAGCCGCACGCCTGCCCGGATTGCGGCGGCACGAGCCAGCGCGCCTTCCTCACCGCGCCGCGCATCGCCGGCATGGATGCGGGGCTGCGGGCCGCCCACGCCACTAACGAGCGCAGCCGCCACGCTCCCCGGCGCTCGGGCAGTCACGGGGCCGGCTGCGGCTGCTGCTCACCCAAGAAAGCGAGCGCCGCTCCGGCCGCCGCCAAGAGCTTCCCGAAGGCGCGGCCCTGGATGATCAGCCACTGAGCCGCCCTCAACCGGGGGGACGATCAAGGTCAGGAGGACATCACGCCATGATGCACGGAGACATCTCGTCCAGCCAGGACAGCGTCGGCGTCGCCGTCGTGAACTACAAGATGCCGCGCCTGCACACCCGCGCGGAGGTGCTGGAGAACGCCAAGGCGATCGGCAAGATGATCGTCGGCATGAAGACCGGCCTGCCCGGCCTCGACCTCGTGATCTTCCCCGAATACTCGACCCACGGCATCATGTACGACGCCGCCGAGATGTACGAGACCGCCTCGACGGTCCCGGGCGCGGAGACCGAGGTGTTCGCCGCCGCCTGCCGGGAGGCCAAGGTCTGGGGCGTGTTCTCGCTCACCGGCGAGCGCCACGAGGAGCACCCGCACAAGGCGCCCTACAACACCCTGATCCTGATGAACGACCAGGGCGAGATCGTGCAGAAGTACCGCAAGATCATGCCCTGGACCCCGATCGAGGGCTGGTACCCGGGCGACCGCACCTACGTGTCGGACGGGCCGAAGGGGCTGAAGATCAGCCTGATCATCTGCGACGACGGCAACTATCCCGAGATCTGGCGCGACTGCGCCATGCGGGGCGCCGAGCTGATCATCCGCTGCCAGGGCTACATGTATCCGGCCAAGGAGCAGCAGGTCGTCATCTCGAAGGCGATGGCCTTCGCCAACAACACCTACGTGGCGGTGGCCAACGCGGCGGGCTTCGACGGCGTCTACACCTATTTCGGCCACTCCGCGATCATCGGCTTCGACGGCCGCACGCTCGGCGAGTGCGGCGAGGAGGAGATGGGCATCCAGTACGCCGCCCTATCGAAATTCCTGATCCGGGACTTCCGCGCCCACGGCCAGTCGGAGAACCACCTCTTCAAGCTGCTGCATCGCGGCTACACGGGCATGATCAACTCGAAGGAGAACCGGCACGGGATGTCGGAATGCCCCTACGATTTCTACCGGCGCTGGATCGAGGATCCCGACGGGACCCGCGACGCCGTCCGGGCCATTACCCGTCAGAGCGTCGGCACGGAGGAATGCCCGATCGAGGGCATCCCCTTCGTGGGCAAGGGCCAGGGTGCGCCCGACCCGGCGCGCTGATCGCCGGGCCGGAGCCGCGGGAGAAGTGGGTCTGGGCCGCTCTATTGATGAGGAGGACCATGGACACGACTCCCCTCGGCCCAACCGCCTTCCGGGCCCCGGCCGTCCTGCTCTCCGGACCGGTCGACTACGACATGTACAAGGACTTCCGCCGCCAGCTCGACGCGGCGGGGGACCGCGACCTCGTCGTCGTCGAGCTGACGACGCTCGGCGGCGACCCGGAGGTCGCTCGGATGATGGGCGAGGACATCCGCTTCAACAGCGCGATGGATCCGAACCGGCGATTCGTGTTTCTCGGCAAGGCCGCGATCTACTCGGCCGGCACGACCTTCATGAGCTTCTTCGCCCGGCCCAACCGCTATCTCACGTGCGGGACGCGGCTGATGATCCACGAGCGCAAGATGAACAAGCAGCTTCAGGTCGAAGGACCGCTCACCACCTGCATCGCCTCCGTGGAGGCGACGCTCAACGAGATCCTGTGCTCGATCGAGATCCAGAACGAGGGCTTCGCCAACCTGATCCAGGGCTCTGACGTCACCCTCGACGAGGTGCTCGAGAAGGCACCGTCGAACTGGTACCTCGAGGCCGAGGAGGCCAAGCGGCGCGGCCTGATCGAGGCGGTGATCTGAGCCGCGTCTTTGCGAACGCAGTGAAGCAACCCAGGGCAGCGCGACATCGGCGCGCGCGGCGCTGCTGGATCGCTTCGCCCCGCCCGCGAGGACGATGAAATTTCACAGCGCCGGGTAACAGGGGCCGAGGCTGACCAAGACCGGGGTGAGGGTCCGCGACATGGGAGATCCGGCTCGCGGGCGGCGCGGTCAGGGCGTCGCGGCCGGCTCCGTCAGACGATCGACCGAGAGCAGGTACGCGATCAGCGCCGTCTGCTCTTCGCGCGAGACGCCCGAGCCGGCATCCGCCCAGTAGGCGTGCCCCTTGCCGGTCACGCGGGCGATCCGCGCCGTGTCCGAGGCCGCGTTGGCGGCGATCACCTTCGCCCGGAGATCCCGGTCGACCAGGGCGCGCAGGCTGTTGGCGGGATCGGGGGCGACACCCCGGTACAGCGTGCCCGGGACGCCGAGCTGGCCCTCGGCATCGGGACCGACCGCGACGCCGGAATCGTGCAGGTACGGCGCCGTCCAGGCGAGGCCCACGAGGTTCGGCACCTTGTAGCCGCCCTCCGTTCCCCCCTGCCCCCAGGCGAGCTGCACCTGGGCGAGGGCGTCGCCCGCGAGCGGCATCGGGACGATGACCGGGTCGGCCGGGGTCGGGAACGGCGTGTCGGCGGCGAACATCGCCGGCGCCGACAGGCGCGCCTCCATCTTGGCGCCCGCCCGCGCCCGGGTCGGCTCGGTGCCGATCTCGGCCTCCGGGACGACCCGGTGGTTGGTGAGCGCCGGGCCGGAATGGCAGCTGCCGCAGCCGGCCTTCTCGAACACCGCGCGGCCCGCGCGGACCCGGTCGGGATCCTGCCCGGCGGCCGGCGGGTGCAGCAGGTTCTGGAAGGCCGACATGGCGTTGTTGGCGTGGTTGACCGGCTCCCCGGGCACGGACGTGAACAGGCCGTTGTCGGTGACGTAGTTGGTCGCCGGGTAGGTCGGCAGGACCGCGTAGCTGTTCAGCCCCGGCGAGGCCGGGGTCGGATCGACGCTGCGCAGCACCTCCGACGGGCTCCGGCCGCCGTCGGGCTTGTAGCGGAACGCATCCGTGGCCGAGCCGCGCAGCACGATCCCGAGATACGTCTCGGGATCCATGCCGAACAGCCAGGGCGCGGCGGCGGCGAGCTGGGTCGTGTCGGAATTGGCCGCGTGGACGTTGTTGTTGAGCGAGGACAGGCCCGCGAAGGGCCCGATCGCCTCGCGCCCGCTCCAGCTGTAGGGCTCGCCGTGGGCCGAGAAGCTCGACGGGATCGAGGTCGGGTTGGTCACCCGGTCGGCGGACGAGTCGAAGCTGCCCGGCGGCCAGCTCGCCACCTGCACCTTCGTGGCCGCCTCGACGGAAGCGGCGTCCGGGAGCGCCGGCCCCGTGCCGGTCGAGCCGGTATGCTGCGGATCAGCGGGGGGCTTGGCATCGGCCTCCGGCACGCTGGCGTGCATGAAGTAGGCCGAGGAGTTCTTCGCGAGCGCCATCAGCAGGCCGGCATTGAGGTCGGTGTTGGGCGCACCCTCTACGACCCTGCCGGTGCCGGGATCGACCGCCGCGTGGCACAGGGCGCAGGTGATCCCCATGCGCAGGTGGCCGCGGTCGTAGAAGGTCTTGATCCCGATGATGAAGGCGCCGCCCTTCGGCACGTCGAGCCCGGTCGGGACCAGCTCGCCCGCCCGGTAGACGCGGTCGCCGACGCGCACGTCCCTGGCCATGGCAACTTTGAGATCGGTGGTGCCCTGGCCACCGAGCTTGGCCACCGCCAGGGCGACCTGCGTGGGAGTCAGGCCGCCGTCGAGCATGCCCATGACGTCGGTGAGGAAGACCTCGTTGCCGAACGTCTCCTGATAGAAGGCCTGCCGGCCGCGCTCGACCATGGCGGGATTGATCGCGACCGCACCGCTCTTCGGCGAGAGCGCCTTCCGTCCGGCCTCGATGCCGCTGAGCCGGTCGGCCTCCGCGCGCGAGACGCGGCGGCCGAGGATGTCGAAGGCGGTCTGGATCGGGTAGCGGTCCGGGTTGAGCAGGTCCGCCCGGTCGGGCATCGGCGCGTAGCTGAAGCGGCCGACGCCCAGGGCGACGCCGGCCGCGACGGTCACGAGTCCGGCGGTGATCAGGATGCGGCGCGGCCAGCCCATGGAAACCGTTTGTCCTTCCCGGCGCCCGCCCGCGAGGAAGCGGGACCGGAGGGCCGGGCCTTTAACCGCCGGCCATTGCCAGGGTTCACGGGGGCGGCCGGGACCGGGTGTCGCGTCCCGGCCGCCCCGAACCCTCAGATCTGGACCTGCCCGCCGTCGGCGAACAGCTCGACGCCGTTGACGAAGCTCGCCGCGTCCGAGGCGAGGAACAGCACCGCCTGGGCGATCTCCTCGGGCCGGCCGACGCGGCCGGCCGGGATCTGGCCGGCGAGGACGTCCTTGGTGGCCGCCGCCTGATCGCCGCCGCCGAAGAGCTCGTCGAGGCCGGCGGTCTCGGTCACGCCCGGGCTGATCGTGTTCACGCGGATGCGCCGGTCCTTCAGGTCGAGGATCCAGTTCCGGGCGAAGTTGCGCACCGCCGCCTTGGTGGCCGAGTAGACGCTGAAGGCGGGCGTGCCCGAACTGCCGGTGGTCGATCCGGTGAGTACGATCGCGGCGCCGTCCCGCAGGAGCGGCAGCGCCTTCTGCACGGTGAAGAGCACGCCCTTCACGTTGGTGTCGAAGATGCTCTGGTAATGCGCCTCGGTGATCGCGCCGAGCGGCGCGAAGCTGCCGCCGCCGGCATTGGCGAAGACCACGTCGATCTGCGCGTGCTTCTGCTGGACCGCGTCGTACAGGCGATCGATATCGGCGAGGTTCGCCATGTCGCCGCGGACGCCCGTGATCCGGCCGCCGATCTGCCTCACCGCCGCGTCGAGTGCCTCCTGCCGGCGGCCCGTGATGAACACCGAGGCCCCCTCGGCCACGAAGGCCTGGGCCGCGGCGAGCCCGATGCCGCTGGTGCCGCCAGTCACCACCACGACCTTGTCCTGAAACCTGCCGGTCATCGTCGTTCTCCGCTGTTCGGCACCGTGCGCGCCGTTGGTCGGAGACATGCCGCCGGAACGATGATGCGGGTAGTCGGCGAATGTGGCACTCAGCGTTCCACGGGAGGAACGATGATCCGCGCCGATCTCAACGACTACGTCTACTTCGCCGAGGTCGTCGCGCACGGCGGCTTCGCGGCGGCGGGCCGGGCGCTGCACCAGCCAAAATCGAAGCTGAGCCGCCGCATCGCGGCCCTGGAGGCGCGCCTGGGCGCCCGCCTGATCGAGCGGTCGAGCCGGCGCTTCCGCGTGACCGAGGTCGGCCAGGGCTTCTACGAGCGCTGCCGAGCGATCATGCTGGAGGCGGAGCGGGCCGAGGCGCTGGTCGCGGAGGCGCAGACCGAGCCGCACGGGCGGATCCGCATGAGCTGTCCCACGGGCCTCACCGACATCGTCGCGGCGCGCGTCCGCGGCTTCCTCGTCCGCTACCCCAAGGTGCGGCTGCAGTTGGTCGTGACCGACCGGCCCGTCGACCTGATCGAGGAGCGGATCGACGTGGCGCTGCGGGTCCGCCGGGACCTCACGAGCGACGCGTCGCTGACCATGCGCACGCTCGGAACCTCGCGCTGGATCCTGGTCGCCGCGCCGCGGGTCGCGCGCGGCCTCGGCCCCGACATCGCCGCGCTCGGCGCGGTCCCGACCCTCGGCACCCGCGACGATCCCGGCGAGGCGGAGTGGCGGCTTGAGCACCGCGACGGCACGATCTTCACCCTGCGCCACGAACCGCGCCTGACCTGCGGCGACTTCGCCGCACTCTGCGACGCGGCGGCCGACGGCCTGGGGGTCGCGTTCCTGCCCGACCACGCCTGCACCGACGCGGTCGCGGCGGGCCGGCTCGTGCCCGTCTACCCGGACTGGCAGGGTCAGCCCGGGATCGTGCACATCGTCTTCACGACCCGGCGCGGGCTGCCGCCGGCCGTGCGGGTGCTGATCGACCACCTCGCGGCGACATTCCCGAAGCTGTGAGGCGCGCGCCCTAGTATCCGCGCGCCGCGTCGACGCCGTCCGGCACCTGGCCGGTCCGCCGATAGGCCCGCAGGTTGGCCGCCACCGTGGCGGCCGCCGAATCCATGTCGGTCGGCCCCGAGACGTGCGGCAGCACCGTCACCCCGGGATGCGACCACAGCGGCGACTCCGCCGGCAGGGGCTCGACCGCGAAGACGTCGAGCACGGCGTGGGCGAGGTGGCCCTTGTCCAGGGCGGCGATCAGGTCCTCGGTGACGACGATCGGTCCGCGGGCGAAGTTGATCAGCGCGGCGCCGGGTTTCAGGGCCGCGAGGCGCTCGGCGTTCACGAGCCCCCGCGTCTCCGGCGTGAGCGGCACGAGGCAGACGAGGATGTCGCACCGGCCGAGCATCGCCGGGAGACCGTCGGCGCCGTGGACCGTGTCGAGGCCCGGCACCGCCTTGGGGCTGCGGCTCCACCCGACGACGCGGAAGCCGGCTCCGGTCAGCCGCTCCGCCGCCGCGGTCCCGAGCGCCCCGAGGCCGAGCAGGCCAACCGTGGTGTCGGTCGGCTTGCGGTAGGCGTGCGGGCGCCAGACCCGGTCCCGCTGCTGCCGGGCGTAGGCCGGCATGTCACGCTGGAGATAGTAGGTCCAGGCCAGGACGGCCTCGGCCATGGTGCGGGCCATCTCGCGGTCGACGAGGCGGACGATCGGCAGCGGCCGGTCGAAGGCGCCGACGAGCTTCTCCACCCCGGCCCACAGGCTCTGCACCCAGACGAGACCCGGCAGCGCCGCGACCTCGGCCGGATCGGGGTTGGCCACGACGGCGACCCGCGCGGCCGCCCGGGCCGCGTCGTCCATCGACCGGAACGGGATCAGGCGCTCCTCGGGCATGGCCGCCGCGAGGATCCGCAGGTACTCCGCCTCCTGATCCGGCCCCTTGCACCCGACCAGGGCGATCGCCTCCGCCATCCGCATCCTCCGCACCGTACCGCTCCGCCCGTCCACGCGCGGGCGAAGCAGGCGCTGTGCCTGACGGGATCCAGATCGTCGAGATGGGTCGGGCGCCGGCGCGGTCAGCGCGCCTCGATCAGCGCCGGGTAGACGAGGCGGACGTTGCGCCGGTCCTCGGGGATCGCGGTCTCCGCCCGCTTGCGGATGCTGCCGGTGGTCGCCGCCACGACGGGCTCGGTCGGACGCAGGCGCCAGCGCTCGGCCGCTTGGATCGCGACGCGGGGCTTGGGCCGTTCGAGGTGCCGGTCCGCCCCCTCGGTGGGTGCGGTGGCAAGCCCGCCGAGCGTCATCGCGGCCAGCAGGGCGTAGCGGGGCCAGGATCGGCGAGACCGGGTGGAGCAGGAGGGCATGGGAGGGGCACCGCGTGGACCTCCCCGTTCTGCGCCGCGCACGTGAAGACGAAATCGAACCGAATCGATTTCCAACCCGTTCCCAACACCTGCCTACAGTCGCGGTAAATGCCCGCTGTCCAGGCACGGTTAAACAGGCGATTCGGGAGGACACGCGGACATGGCGAGCAAGGTCGAGGGGGGATCCGGGACGCCGGAGCGCGCGGAGATCGGCCGCGTGATCGACACCGACATCTCCGCGCGCCTGGACCGGCTGCCCTGGGGCCGCTTCCACGTCCTCGTGATCGTGGCGCTCGGCATCACCTGGGTGCTGGACGGCCTCGAGGTGACCCTCGCCGGCTCCCTGGTGGGCGCGCTGCGCCAGCCGCCGATGTCGTTCTCGGAGTTCGACGTCGGCCTCGCCGCCTCCTGCTACCTCGTGGGCGCCGTGACCGGCGCGATCGGCTTCGGCTGGCTCACCGACCGGATCGGCCGGAAGAAGCTGTTCTTCATCACGCTGGCCCTCTACCTCGTCGCCACGGCGGCTACCGGCCTGTCGTGGAACATCTGGAGCTTCTGCTTCTTCCGCTTCCTCACGGGCGCGGGGATCGGCGGCGAGTACACGGCGATCAACTCGACCATCCAGGAGCTGGTCCCGGCCCGCGTCCGCGGCTGGACCAACCTCGTCATCAACGGCTCGTTCTGGATCGGCGCGGCGCTCGGCTCGTTCATGTCGATCGTGCTCCTGAAGCCCGAGGTGATCGACCCGGCCTGGGGCTGGCGCGTCGCCTTCTTCACCGGCGGCGCCATCGGCCTCGTGATCCTGCTCCTGCGCACCTGGATCCCCGAGAGCCCGCGCTGGCTCGCCACCCACGGCTACGCCGCGGAGGCCGACCGCGTCGTCACCGGAATCGAGAAGCGCTTCACCGACGAGGGCGTCACCCTGCCGCCGGTGGACGAGAGCAAGCGCATGAAGGTCCGCACCCGCGACCACACCCCGCTGTCGGAGGTGTTCAAGGCGCTGTTCGTGACGAGCCGCAAGGAGACCATGGTCGGCCTCGCGCTGATGATCGCGCAGGCCTTCTTCTACAACGCGCTGTTCTTCACCTACGCGCTGGTGCTGGAGCGCTTCTATCAGGTGCCCGGCAACCATGTCGGCTGGTACCTGCTGCCCTTCGCGCTCGGCTCGTTCCTCGGCCCGCTGCTGCTCGGGCGGCTGTTCGACACGATCGGTCGGCGCAAGATGATCGCCTTCACGTACGGCATCTCCGCTCTGCTCCTTGCCGGCGTCGGCCTGCTGTTCCGCCTCGACGTGCTCGGGCCGGTCGGCCAGACCGCGGCCTGGATGGTGGTGTTCTTCTTCGCCTCGGCGGCGGCGAGCTCGGCCTATCTCACGGTCTCCGAGACCTTCCCGCTGGAGATCCGGGCCCTGGCCATCGCGGCCTTCTACGCGGTCGGCACCGGCATCGGCGGCGTCTCGGGCCCGCTCCTGTTCGGCACGCTGGTCGAGACCGGCTCGCGCGACTGGGTGCTGTTCGGCTACGGCCTCGGCGCGGTGCTGATGCTCATCGCGGCGGTCGTCGGAGGCATCTGGGGCACCGCCGCGGAGGGCAAGTCCCTGGAGGAGGTCTCCAAGCCGCTCGCGGCGGCCTGAGGGCCGGCCCGGCGCGACAGCGGTTCGCGCGCGGAGCGAAGCCGTCCGGCCTCGCTCCGCGCCCGGCCGACGCCGCCGCGGGCGCTCACGCCCCCTTCCGCCACACCTGCCCGTGGTAGACGAACTTGGCGCCCTCGTTCGCCAGGGCCGCTAGGCCCCGGAAAGCGGGATCGTGGACGGTGATCACGCTGGTCGGGATCCGGCGCATCATCTCGGCGAAGGGCGCCTTCTTCTCGAAGGCGGTGCGGAAACCGCTCTCCTCGAGCACCTTGAGGATCCGGGGCGCGATGCCCCCGCCGATATAGACGCCGCTCGTCGCCAGGAAGGTCAGCGCGAGGTCGCCGCAGACGCGTCCGAGCACCCGGCCGAACAGCTCGAGCGTCTCCGCGGCGTGCGGATCGGTGGCGCTGAGACCGGCCTCGGTGACCGCGGCCGGCTCGATCTTCTCGTGCGGCTGCCCGGTCCGAACATGGGCGACGGCCGCGTGGAGCCGCGACAGGCCCGGCCCCGACAGCACCGTCTCCACGGTGATCCGATCCTCGACCCGCTCCAGCGCGTGCCAGACCTTCTCCTCGAAGGCGTCGGCCGGACCGATATCGGTGTGGCCGACCTCGGTGGAGACGATGGCGAGATGCGCCGCATAGGGGACCAGCGCGGCCGCGCCGAAGCCGGTCCCGGGGCCCAGCACCACGCGGGCGCCGCCGGGCACGGGGGGACAGGGGCCGACCGGCGTGAGGTCGTGCGGCTCGATATCGGCGGCGCCGGCCGCCACCGGCACGTAGTCGTTGACCACCGTCGCGGAGGAGAGCCCGAAATCCTCGGCGATGCGCTGGCCGGCGATCTTCCAGTGCGCGTTCGTCAGCTGGATCTCCGGCCCGTCGACCCGGCCGGCGATCGCCAGGATGGCCGAGCGCGGTGCCGGGCCGCCGCCCTTGGCCAGCGATGCCTTGATGGCGCTCGACGGATCGGGATGGTCGGCGGTCGCCTCGTGCGCGAGGAGGCGGGGCTGGTCGCCGGACTTCTCGATCAGACCGAATCGCGCGTTCGTCCCGCCGATGTCGCCGACCAGAACCGGAAACTCGAACATCGCAACTAGCCTCTGCTCTCTGGCCCGCCGCGACGGGACTCGCGTCCAACACGGCTCCGGCGATTCATCGGCCGCGCGACCCCGCGCGGGCAAGTCCCAATCGGCGGTGTCCGCCGCTCAGGATTGCGCGATCGTCTTGTCACGCGGCCGGCCGATCACGCCGAGATGGGTATCACCGAAGCCGCTGCCGTATTTGAGACCGGAACCGAGGGCGCGGTCGAGGCCGATATGGGCCAGCCAGATGAGGACCGGCCCGACGGCCTCGGGATGGCCCGAAGCGATCGCCAGGGACAGGCCGACGAGTGGCAGCGCGAGCGTGTGGGCCGCGTTGTAGAGCACGGCGCCGACCACGGGACCGGCCGCGTAGCCCAGCATGCTCAGGTCGGGGACGAAAAGCAGCGCCGCGAAGAGCCACCACGACGGCCCGAGCCAACCATAGGCGAGCAGGGCGGCGACCAAGATGCAGCCCCCCTCCAGCCGCAGCAGCAGGCGCGGCCAGCCCGTGACGGAACGCCCCGACATCGCGACCTCCCCTTGGACAGCGCGGCGAGTCAGGCCGGCGGCAGCGCGTCCGGGTCGATCGCGCCACCGGCAGCCCAGTTGCTGAGCAGGGCACGGACGGCGGCGGGGTCGGGCAGGCGCCGCCGGGCGACGGTCTCCCCGTCACCGACGCGCACCGCGACGCCGCCGTCTTCGTTGATCGACGCGAAGGCGATCTCGTCGGTGCGGTCGTCGCCGAAGAAGACGGGGACTCGTCCGGCGTAGGGTGCCTGCGCCATGAAGGTGCGGATCGCGTGGGCCTTGGTGGCCTGCGCGGGGACGATCTCGCCGACCGCCTTGCCGAGTTGCAGGCGGTATTCGGCGCCGAGCGCCTCCGCCGTGCCCTTCACCAGCGTCTCGGCCCGCAGGGCATCGTCCGGGTTCGCGAGCCGCCAGTGGACCGCCACCGAGGCGCCCTTGTCCTCGATCAGGACCTGCGCGAGCGCGGCGGTCTCGGCCTGCAGGCGCGCGACCTGCCGGCGCAGATCCGGATGGTCCTCCGCGCGGCCGCCCGTGAGCGCGCCGGCGACCCGGCGCTCGACGCCGTGGAGACCGGCCGCATCCAACCGGGACGGCGCCAGGAAGCCGTCGATCACCGTGACCGGCCGGCCGGTGACGATGGCGAGGGCGCCGCCGAGTCGCGCCCGGAGCCGCTCCAGATCCTCCACGAGGCCGGGCTCGACCCGCACGGCGTCCGGACGCGGCGCGATCTCGGCGAGCGTGCCGTCGAAGTCGAGGAAGAGGGCGATGTCCATCGCGGGCGATCCCGGGCTCGAGTGTCGGCGACGGGCTAGCACGGGCGCGCCGGACGACAAACGCCGGCGGCACTGCCCTATCTGAATCCGCACCGGCACAGCACGAGGTTCTCCATGCGCGGATCGCCCTTTCGGCCCGTCCCCGATCCGGTCGGACCCGGCGAGGAGAGCGTCTGGGACTATCCGCGGCCGCCCCGGCTCGAATCCGTCCCGGACCGGCTGCGGGTCGTGCTCGGCGGCCGCGTCATCGCCGAGACGGGCTCCGGGTTCCGGGTGCTCGAGACCTCGCACCCGCCGACCTACTACCTGCCGCCCGCCGACATCGCGGACGGGACGCTCGTGAACCGGCGGAGCGGCGGGATCTGCGAGTGGAAGGGACAGGCGGTCCTGTTCGACGCGCGCGGCGGCGACCGTCTCGTGCCCGGGGCGGCCTGGGCCTACCCGGATCCGACCCCGGATTTCCGCGCGATCGCCGGCTACGTCGCGTTCTACGCCGGCCCGATGGACGCCTGCTTCGTCGGGGCGGACCCGGTGACGCCGCAACCGGGAAACTTCTACGGCGGCTGGATCACGCCCGGCATCGTCGGCCCGTTCAAGGGCGGTCCCGGAACGATGGGCTGGTGATTTCGTCCCCCGCCCCTTCTACGTTCGCGAAAGGCCACCACGAGGAGACCGCATGACCGCGCTGACCGAGACCGATCCGACCGGCGCCGGGTTCAGCCCGGAGGGGCTCGCCCGGATCGTGCCGTGGATGGACCGCCTCGTCGGCGACGGCCGGCTGGCCGGACTGTCGGTCACCGTGGCGCGGCGCGGGCGCATCGCCTTCGCGCGCGCCTGCGGGCAGGCCGACCTCGCCCGGGCAACGCCGTTCACCCTCGACACGGTCACCCGGATCTACTCGATGACCAAGCCGCTGACCTCGGTGGCGGTGATGCAGCTCTACGAGCAGGGCCTGTTCCAGCTCGACGATCCGATCGCCCGGGTCCTGCCCGAGTTCGCCGAGATGCGCGTCGCCGTGGGCGGCAACCGGGCGAAGCTCGAGACCGAACCGGCCCGCCGGGCGATCACCGTGCGGGACCTGCTGACCCACACGGCCGGGCTGACCTACGGCTTCATGGAGGCGACCCTGGTCGACGCGCAGTACCGCGAGCAGGGCGTCGACTTCCTGGCGCGCGAGGGCACCCTCGCCGAGATGACCGCGCGGGTCGCGAAGCTGCCGCTCCTCGCCCAGCCGGGCAGCGCCTGGAACTACAGCGTCGCCACCGACGTGCTCGGCCAGTACGTGGCCGCGCTGACCGGCCGCCCGTTCGCCGACCATCTCCGCGACGCGGTGATCGGGCCCCTCGGCATGGTCGATACCGACTTCCATGTGCGGCCCGAGCTGATGCCGCGCTTCTGCGCCACCTACGCGTACGACCGCGCGCGGCAGCTGCGCCTGTTCGACGATTCCGTGGACACGGCCTTCGCGCGCCCGCCCGCCATCGCGTCGGGCGGCGGCGGCCTCGTCTCGACGGCGGCGGACTATCAGCGCTTCTGCCGGATGATCCTCAACCGGGGCACCCTCGACGGCGCGCGCCTGCTGGGCCGCAAGACGGTCGACCTGATGCTGGCGAATCACCTGCCGGGCGACCTCGCGGCGATGGGCACGCCGCGCTTCGCCGAGACCTCCTACACCGGCATCGGCTTCGGCCTGGGCTTCTCGGTGATGCTCGACCCCGCCCGGGCCCAGATCCTCGGCACGCCCGGTGAGGTCGCCTGGGGCGGCCTCGCTTCGACGGCGTTCTGGATCGACCCGGCCGAGGACCTGTCGGTGGTGCTCATGACGCAGCTCGTCCCGTCCTCGGCCCTGCCGATCCGGCGCGAGCTGCGCGTCCTGACCTACGCGGCCCTGGCCGAGTGAGGGCCGGCCACGCGCGGGTCCGCGCCGGTCACTCCTCCTTGGGCGCCTCGGCGGCCGGCTTCTGAGCCGGCTTCGCGCCGGCCTTGGCGGTCGGCTTCGGGGCGGCGGTGGCGTATTCGGGATCGCTGCGCGGACCGTTCGCACCGTTGGTCGGGCCGGGGAGCTGGCCCGGCGCGAGATCGGTCACCTTGGTCCAGGTCTGCGACTTGCACAGGAACGCGATCAGGCAGCCGCGCACCGTCAGCTCGCCGGCCGTCTCGGTCCAGATGGTGACGTCGTAGGACTTGCCGTCCTCGGAATTGTAGATCTTGCCCTCGTAATGGGCGTCGGCATTCGGCTTCAGGCCCAGGATCAGCTGGTGTCCGAGGGACGGCCGGGCCTGCTTCTTGGGATCGGGGTTCTTGAAGTCGATCCGCGGCTCGCCCTTGTCGTTCAGCGGGACCTTCAGCCAGACCACGTATCCGCACAGCCGGTCACCCGCGGTCCCGCACTTCTCGAGGCGCACGCGCGCGCGGCCGTCCTCGGTGAGATAGGTGCCGCTGGGATCGGTCGGCGTCTTGGCCTGGGCCGTGCCCGCCAGCGCCGAGAGCGCCAGGATCGCGAGCGGCGCTACCCGGCGACCGATCGATGTAAACCGCATACCCGAACTCCCATCCCTCGCGAGTCGTGATGGAGCCTTGACCGCCCGTCCTCGCGTGTGCCGCTTCCGCGCAGGAAGGATCGCTCCCTCCGCGTCATCGCGCCCGCGCCGAGAACCGGACGGCGTGCGCGTCATGCCCGCCCTCTCCCGCGCGAAGTTGTCCGCATCATGACAACTCAGCCGGGACTCTGGACGGGAATCGACCCGGCGATACTGGGATCGGTGCGCGTTGGACGGTCAGATCCGGGTCGGCGGAAGGCTGCGGCCGGGTCCGAGGCTGCGCTGCATGAGCGTCACGTCGAGCCAGCGCCCGTGCTTGTGGCCGACTCCCGCGAGCGTTCCGACGGGCGTGAAGCCGAGGCTCGCGTGCAGCGCGATCGAGGCGGGTGAGCCGCTCTCGGCGATGATGGCGACCAGGGTCCGGCAGTCGATCTGCTCGCTCGCCGCGATCAGGGCGGCGAGCAGGCGCCGGCCGACTCCGCCGCCGCGGGCCGTCCGGGCGACGTAGATCGAATCCTCGAGGGTCGAGCGATAGGCGGCGCGCTGGTGATAGGGGCCGGCATAGGCGTAGCCCGCGACCGCGCCGTCCCGTTCGGCCACGAGGTAGGGAAAGCCGCCCGCGCGCAGCACCTCGAAGCGGCGCGTCATCTCGGCCAGCGTCGGCGGCTCCGTCTCGAAGCTGGCCGTGCTGGAGGCGACGGCGTCGCCGTAGATCGCCGCGATGGCGGGAAGGTCGGCCTCCGTGGCCGGGCGTATCACGTCTGTCACGGCCGCAGGTTACGCGAGGCGGCGCGGCTCCGGCAATCTGCCCCGCACGAGCCGGGCGCGGCTCGATCCCGCGGACGGTGGCGGAGCCTCGGCGGGACCGGCGCCTCGGCGCAGATCCCGCACGACTCGAGGATGCGATGACTTACTCGGCGGCGGACATCTCGGCCGTGAAGTGGCCGCACCAGTCCTTCGAGGCCACGACCGGCCAGAGGCCCTTCGACTCGGGGGCCGGCTGGCTGACCGGCGGATTGAAGCGGCAGAGGCCCTCGTCACCCTGCGCCTGGGCACCGTTGAGCTTGTGATCGTCGAAGAAGCGGCAGCTTTCGCAAGCGGCGTTCGCGGAACCGGCCATCGGGTCTCTCCATCGGGTATCTCGGAGGGAGGGGACCGCCTCGGCGGCGCGCCCTCCACAGTTCTTAATTAGAATAGCTCGAAAGTAAGGTCAACGGCCGGCTTGCGCGGGGCTTGCGGGCGGGGGCCGAGCGCGACGCGGTGCGAAAGGGTGGAGCGAGGGCGACTGGAGACGTGGACGCGCGGGCGGTCCGGGTCGGCGGGCGCCGCGCCGACGGTCCCGTCATCTGGGTGAGAAGGTCAGGTGCCGCGCGAACCGATCTCGCTGGCGCCATGGCCCAGAACGCAGCGAAGCCGGATTCCGCTGGGAATCCGGCTTCGGAGAAGCGGCGATGACTTGGTCATCACCCTCTGGCCGATCCGATCGCCGTCTAAGCAGACGGCGTCGGGACGGTCAGCCCTGCTTGGCCTTCTTGTTGGCGTTGTGGTGACCGATCGCGCAGCCCGCGGCCGCGCCCATCTTGCCGTGTCCGGCCATGTGCCCGGCGACGCCGCCGACCACGGCGCCCTTGAGGCAGCCCTTCGCCTGGGCGGGCGCGCCGGCCAGCAGGCCCGCGACGGCCAGGGCGGAAACGAGTGCGATCCGATTCGTCATCGAGACATCTCCTGTCGTTCCTGCGGCAACCGGCGGCCGGCCCCACCCGTTCCGGCGCCGACGCGACAGGGCCGCGCGCCTCTCGGAACCGTGACCCGTCAGCGCGCGAGCCCGGCCACGAGCCGCACGAGATCCGACTGGCGCGTCGCTCCGGTCTTGGCGAAGATCGCCTTCAGCTGCGAGCGCGCGGTCGCCGCGGTGATCGCGAATCGCGAAGCGGCTTCGGCCAGCGAGATCCCGCTCGACAGCGCCTGGGCGAGGCGCGCCTCCGCCGGGGTCAGCCGATAGGCCGCCTGGAGGATCGCGGTCGCGGGCGCGGCCGGGGCCCCGGGCACGCTCCCGAGGAGCAGCGTGCTCGCCCCGGCGAACAGGCCGCGGCTCGGCCCGACCAGCGGCACGACGTGGATCACGAGCGGCGGCCCGTCCCGTCGCGCCGCGACGACCGCCGAGATCGGCGGGCGGCCGGAGGGCCGCGCCAGGGCTTCGAGCTGCCGCGCCGCCTCCGGATCCTCCGCGGTGAGGCGACCGCCCGCGAGCTTCAGGTCGCGCCCGAGGAGGACGCCGAACGCGTCGTTCCAGCGGAGCGCCCGTCCGTCGGCGTCGAGAATCAGGGCGGCGCGGTCGATCAGCTCGAAGGCCTGCGTCAGCCCCGCGAGCCGGGCCCGCTCGACCATCGACGTCAGCAGGCCCGCGCGCTGCAGGAGCGGCGACAGGGTCGCGAGGCGCCGCTGCTCGTGCAGCTCGTACGGTCCCTGCTCCACGGTCCGCTGCAGGGAGAGGCACCACAGGCGTCCCTTCACGGAGAAGCCGATCCCGGCGAACCAGCGCAGGCCGCGGGAGGCCAGCAGGTCCTGGTAGAAGGGCAGGCGCGCGATCTCCTCCGGCGTGGTGAAGTCCTGATCGACCGCGATCCCGCGCGTCCGCATGAGCGGGATGCCGCGGAGGCGATGGTCGTCGCGGTGCCAGCCCTCGTCGAAGTAGCGGCGCGAGGCGTCGGCGAGGGAGGCGGTGCAGAGCGATTCGAGGCCGGTCCGGTCGGAGCGCAGAAGGAGGGCGCCCTCGCTGCCGGACGCCCGCACGACGCGCTCGGCCAAGTCAGGCCAGCGCGCGGGATCGATCACGGCCTCCTCGAGGTCCTCCCGGAAGCCGGACTCCAGGTCGTCGTGCAGGCGGGCGAAGAGATCCGGCCTCACGCCCGACATGTGACGCGCCTCCGCCGCGCCGGATACTGGCGCCCCGCGCCGGCTTGTCGAACTCTCGTCCTCGCTCGGTACGGCTCCATACCGTCGAACTATAGATCAGGTTCTTAAATCCGGGCAAGCATCCCTCTAATTACAGGTTTAGATCGGCGGGAGCGTGCGCGGGACTTGTCGGGAGACGGCACCGCCGCGGCGGGATCCGCGCATCGACCCGCCGGCGGCGGGAACGACTGCGCCCCGGCCGCGCACACGCGTTCGGCCTGCGCCGGAACCCGCCCCCCTCTACGGGGCGGGCGAGGCTCAGCACTTTGCCACGGCTTGCCACACACAACTTCTGATAGAGTTGCCGAGAGCCGGGTTCAAGCCTCGTTAACCAAGCTTGGCGATTGTATCGCGGTGCGCGGTTCGATCACGAGTTGTGATGGGACGAGCGCACTCGAGCAGGATGCGGCTGAAGGTCGATGGCGTTTACCCTGTCTGCGTTCCTCGGTGTCGCGCGACGGCGTCCCGGCCGGCCATCCGGTGCCTCGGCGGTCGCGCTCGCGCTCGTCGCCTGCGCGCCGCTGCTCGCCGGCTGCAGTTCCGGGCGCCCGCAGAGCGCGGCGCGCTCCGGCCTCGACGTGGCTCAGACCGGCTCGGTCACCGAGGGCCTCCCGGCCGCGCTGGTCGCGGCCGCCCAAGAGGAGGTCGGGCGGACCATGCGCCTCGGGCTGGCGAACTACCGGCTCAACGTCGGCGACAACCTGGAAGTCTCGTTCCTGATCGATTCCAGCGTCGTCCAGCCGACCTACCGCCTGAACCCGAACGACGAGTTCGACGTCGATTTCCGCACGCACCCGGAATACAACCGTACGGTGATCGTCCGGCCGGACGGCCGGATCTCGCTGCCGGGCAAGAACGGCATCAAGGTCGCCGGCCTGTCGCCGGAGGCGGCCGCCGCGCTGATCAAGAGCACCTACGACGACGTGCTGATCGATCCGGTCGTCACCCTGATGCTGCGCCGGTTCCGCACCGTCACCGACGATTTCCGCGACCTCACCCAGCGGGCCGACATGGGCCGCGTGAAGGTCCTGGCGATCGAGCCGGACGGCAAGATCAACCTGCCGATGGTGCCTCCGGTCCAGGCGGCGGGCCGGACCGTCCACGAGGTCATGGGCAGCCTGAACGCCGCCTACAAGCACCAGCTGGCCTCGGTGACGACCAGCGTCCGGCTCGCGAGCCTCGTCCCGGCCAACACCATGGTGTTCGGCGAGGTCCGCGCGCCGGGTCCCGTCACCCTGCAGGGGCCGCGGACGCTGGCGCAGGTCCTGGGCTCGGCCGGCGGCGTCCTGCCGACCGCGGCCGGCGAGGCCGTGCGGATCATCCGCTTCGACGCCGAGGCGGCCGGCAGCGTGCGCATCGTCGACATCGGCCAGCCGGGCTTGGCGGACTCGATCGTGGTGCCGCCCAACGCCACCGTCTACGTGCCGCCCTCGCTGCTGGCCAAGACCGCCCGCGCGGTGGACCTCGTGGTGCGCCAGATCCTGCTCTTCAACGGGACCGGCTTCGGCGTGAACTACATCACCGGCCCGTCCGCCAGCACCTCCACCAGCGCCACCGTGAGGTCCGGCACGTGAGGCAGAGCGACCTGACCGCCGCCGACGCGGTCGAGGGCCCGGCCTTCGACCTCCGCGACGCCCTCGCGGCCCTGTTCCGGCACATCCGGCCGGCGCTGCTGATCCTCGTCGCGGCGATCCTCGGCGCCGGGATCTACCTGCTGCTGACGCCGGCCGAGTACACGGCCGACGCCAAGCTGATCATCCGTCTCGGCCGCGAGAAGGCGGGCGCCCCGCTCCAGGGCGGCGCGAACCAGAACTACATGTTCTCGGAGCGCGCGCAGAACGTGAACAACGAGATCGAGATCCTGCGCGATCCCAGCATCGTGCGCGACGAATTTGCGACGCTGAAGGCGATCACCCCGACCGGCGACCTCGGGCCGCGCCCGGCGGACTGGACCGACTGGCTGATCTACCAGGGCCGTCAGGCCGTGCGGAGCGCGAAGGCGGTCAAGACCTGGGTCGTCGATACGGTGCGGATCCCGTTCGAGGCGGTGGGCCTGCTGCGCCACCTGACCCCGGACGAGAAGCTCTACGAGGCGTATTTCGCGGCGTTCAAGGTCGTCTTCGTGAAGGAGACGGACGTGATCCTCACGGGCTTCACCTGGACGGACCCGCACTTCGCCGCCCAGGCGCTGAACCGGCTGCTCGACGCCTACAAGCGCCGCCACGTGGAGGTCTACGCCGACGAGACTCCCGCCTCGTTCTACCAGAGCAAGCTGGAGCGCGCCCGGGCCGACCTCGCCGCCATCGACGCGCAGCTCTCGACCTACCTCAAGGGCAACAACACCGCGAGCTTCGAGATCGAGCAGCAGAACGACCTCGGCACCCTCGCTGACCTCGCCAAGCAGAAATCGGCGGCGCAGATCGAGCGCGAGGTGGTCGAGACCCGGCTCAAGCGCACCCGCGAGGCCGGACCCGACCGCTGGCAGCCGACGCCGCCCGACGCGGACCCGACGGTCACGGCCTTCGACCAGCGCTGGGCGGACCTGCGGACGAAGCGCGCCGAGTTGGCGGTGCGGTTCCGGCCGACCGCCCCCGAGTTCGTGAGCCTCGATCGGGACCTCGCGGCCCTGGCCCGGCAGAAGTATCAGGCGCTCCTCGCCGCCGACACGGCGAAGCTCGCCATCCTCGCCGAGAAGATCCAGAGCATCACGGGGATCGAGCAGACCCGCCGCCGGGCGGCCATCGGCCAGAGCGACGCGGCGCTGGCCTACGGCCGGCTGACCCAGCAGAAGGGCCTGCTCACCGACGAGATCACCGAGACCCAGAAGCGGATCGACGCTCTGAAGACCGGCACGGGTCTCGACGCGCAGGCCGTCACCTCCTCGGCCCTCGTGGCGCGCGCCGTGCCGCCGCGGCTGCCCTCCGGCCCGAACCGGCCGCTGATCCTCGGGCTCGCGGCCGGTCTCGGCCTGCTCGCCGCCCTGGCCTACGTCGCCCTGGCGGAGATCCTGGCCCAGACCTACCGCAGCGCGTCGGAGGTCGCCCGCTCGCTGCGGGTGCCGGTGCTGGCCGCGGTGCCGCTGCAGACGGGAGCCGCCGCATGATCGCCGCCGCCATCGCGCCGAAGATCGATCCGGCGATCCTGGAGCCGGCCCTCGTCCAGCTCACCCGGCACGAGGCGCGCGTGCGCCGGGTCGGCCTCACCGCGGTCCAGCCCGGCGAGGGCGTCAGCACCCTCGCGCGTGAACTCGCCGGCGCCTACGCCCGGCGGGGCCGCAGCGCCGTTCTGATCGAGGCGAACTGGTCCCGCCCGTCGCTGGCGGAGGCCTACGGCCTGACCGGCCAGCCGGGCTTCGCCGACATCGTCGCCGGCACGGTCGCCCCGAGCCGCGGCGTCCACCCGGTCGCCGACAACCTCAGCGTCGTGCCCGCGGGCAGCCCGTCGGCCATCCGCCAGGCGACCCTGGACGACGGCCGCGTGGAGGATTTCCTGGCGCTCGTCGACGACCGCTTCGAGCTCGCGATCGTGGATTGCGAGCCGATCACCGAGATCGGCGACGCCGCCGCGCTCTCCCCCTTCGTGGACGGCTTCATCGTGGTGATCGGCGCCGAGCGCACCCGTCGGGCCGTGGCGCAGCGCGCCCTGGCCGACCTCAAGGCCGCCGGCGGGGCGCCGCTCGGCGTCGTCCTGAACCGCACGCGGCGGCCGATCCCGCGATGGCTCTACCGGTGGCTCGGATGAGCGCGGCGCCCGTCCGCGCGCTGCGGGTCCTGCCGCTCGCCGGGATCGGCTTCGCGGCCGCGGCCGGGGCGATCGCCCTGAGCGCGGCGCCGCTCAAATTCGCCGTCGTCGGCCTCGCGGCGGCCTTCGGCGGGGTCGGCGCCCTGATCGTCGGGCGGCTCTATCGCCTCACGCCGCTCCTGCTCGTCGCCCTCGCGGTCGGGCTGACGGTCAAGCTCGACGTCAGCTTCCTCCAGCATTTCGAGGCCGTCGGACAGTACCTGCCGAGCATCGGCGGCGGCGCCGGCCTGACGGTGAGCGTCGCCCTGCTGGTGGCCACGGCGCTGATCGTCGCCAAGCTCACCGGACTCGGGGAGGACGCCCCGGGCCTGCGGCTCGACCGGCCCCTCGTGCTGACGCAGCTCGGCTTCCTGATCGCGGGGCTGCTCTCGCTCTCCAACGCCACCGACCCGGCCTATCTCTGGTTCGACACGTGGCGCTTCGCCGGCCTCCTCCTGGTCTCGGTCGCGGTCTCGAACCTGTCCGAGGGCGACATCCGGACCCTCGCGCTGGCGATCTGCGCCCTCTGCCTCGTCCAGACCGCGGTGGCAGGCCTGCAATACGTCTCGGGCTCGGAACTCGGCCTGTCGGTGCTGGGCGAGGAACAGATCGTCGAGGAGAACATCAACTTCTCGGCCCAGCGCCGCGCCGGCGGACTGAAGGTCCACCCGAACATCCTCGGCTACTACTACGAGTTCGTCTGGCCGCTCGCCCTGGCGCTGGCCCTGTCGCGCGGCCCGCTGCTCCTGCGCCTCGCGGGGGCGGCGGGCGCCGCCTCGGCCCTGGTCGGCGTGGTCCTGACCCTGTCGCGCGCGTCCTGGCTGACCTTCCCGGTCTCGGCCGCCCTCCTGATCCTGCTGGTCTACCGCGACCGCCTGTTCTCCCGGACGAGCCTGATCGTCCTCGGCCTGCTGGCGATCGTCGGCGCCGTCGCGGCGCTCTACGCCGGCCCGCTGATCTGGGAGCGGCTCACCGCCGACGACGGCGGCTCGGCCGCCCAGCGCGGCCCGCTGAACGCCGCGGCCCTCGCCCTGTTCGAGCAGTTCCCGATCTTCGGCGTCGGCCTGAACAACTTCGGCAACCAGTTCGCGGTTCTCGACAGGACCGGCCTGTCCCGGCTCGCCGGTTTGTTCGACCGGTCGAACCACGTGGTGCACAACCTGCACATCCTGATCCTCACCGAGGTCGGGGTCGTCGGCTACGCGGCCTTCGCGCTGGTCTTCGGCATCGGCATCGCCCGGGGCTTCCGCGCCGCCCGCCGCGCCCCGGTGGGCGATCCGCTCGCGGCGATCGCGGCCGCCTGCGCGGTCGGCCTGATCGCGCACCTGCTGCACGGGCTGGTCGATCCGGGCTTCCGCCTGAATCTCGGCATCGCCGAGTTGCTCTACACCGGCCTCGGGCTGATCGCCGGGGTGCGGGCGGCGCAGCGGCGCAGGGCCGTCGCAGCGTCCCGGGCGGTCGCGTCGACGGGCCCGATCGGCGCGGCGCGCGCGCGTCCGGAGCGGATCCCCGTGCCGTCCGGGCGTCGCCCATCCCTCGCAGCGTACGGAGACCGTCCGTGAGCGCCGTCAGCCTCAGCGTCCTGATCGTCACCTACAATGCCGGCCGGGACATCGAGACCTGCCTGGACCTGCTGGCGGCGAGCCGGGTGAGACGCCCCTACGAGGTGATCCTCGTCGACAATGCCTCCACCGACGGGACGCCCGAGCGCGTCGCGCGGGCCTTTCCCTGGGTGCGGGTCATCGCCGAGCCGACCAATCACGGCTTCGCGGGCGGCAACGCGCGCGCGCTGGAGCACGCGCGCGGTACCGCGATCCTGCTCCTCAACCCCGACGCGTTCCTGCACGACCCGGACGCGCTCGCGGGCCTCCTGGACCATCTCGACGCGCAACCGGATGTCGGGGCGGTCGGCCCGCGCCTGACCTTCCCGGACGGGACGCATCAGGTCGGTGACGCCGGCTACGAGCCGCGCCCGCTCTCGATCCTGGTGCACGCCGCCGGCCTGTCGGGCCGCCTCGGGCTGCGCGGCCTCTACCTCGTGAGCCGCCAGGCCAGGGGGGCGCGGGCGCTCGACGTCGACTGGATCTGCGGGGCCTGCCTGCTGCTGCGCCGCTCGGCGATCGCCGCGATCGGCGGCCTGGAGAGCCCGATGTTCCTCTACGGCGAGGACGTGGACTGGGGCTGCCGACTGCGCGATGCCGGCCTGCGCGTCGCCTACCGCCCGGACATCGCCGTCACCCATCTCCAGGGCGGCTCGGGAAGCGCCCGCTCGGCACGCTGGCTCGACGGGCTGGCGGCCATCTACAGCCTGCGCAATGCCGGGCGGCTCCTGTCGTCGCCCGCCTTCTTCTCCGGCCCGCTCCGGCTCGGCTTCACCCTGCGGGCCGTGGCCTACGGTGTCGCGGCCCGGCTGCGCCGGCAGCCGGACCTCGCCCGCAAGGCCGAGGACATGCGCAGGTTCTCCGGGCACCTGCGCAGTCTTCGTCTCCGACCGCGATGAACCGTCACGGCCGTTTGCGGATGAACACCATGTGGTAGCCCTTGAAGGGACCCGGCGTGAGCCGGAACAGCAGCTCCCAGAACTTGCCCAGGACGATGTTCTCGCCATGATAGAACGGCTGCCCGTCGAAACTGTAGGTGAAGTGCTCGAACCGGTCAGTTGGGAAAAGCCGCTTCCGCGCCGCCTCCGTGTTCATCGTGTAGAGCGGCACGAACGAGTCGATCTCGACCCGCCGCGGCTCGACGAGGCGCAGCACCCGGGCGTGCAGCCGCTTCGGCACGAGCCGCGCCCCGATCCCGACATAGCCCCAGCGGTTCGGCGTCCAGGCGCAGAGCCAGCCGCCCGGCGCGAGCACCCGGCCGAGCTCCGCCGCGGTGACCTCGGGGTGCTCGATATGCTCGAGGACCGAGAAGGCCGAGATCAGGTCGAAGCTCCCGTCCGGAAATGGCAGCACCCCGTCGTGACCGATCAGCCGGACCTCGTCGGCCGACCGGTTGCCGAGGACCGCCTCGTCGACGTCGCAGGCGACGACCTGGGCGCAGCGCCCCCGGAAGTCGCCGAGGTGCCGCCGCAGTGGGACCGGGTCATCGCTCCACTTGCCGCGCCCCGCGCCGAACTCCATGACCCGCATGTCGGAGCGGAGCAGCGCGTTGACGCGCACGATGTACTCCATCCGGTGGTCGTGCCGGGAATAGCCCCCGGCTCCCATCTCCCGGAACAGACGCTGTTCGACCGTGACCATGCCTCAGGCTCCTCTGAACGTGCTGCGCCGACGGCGCATATGAAATCCGGGGGATCGGGCGGGCGCCCGACAGTGGCGATCCTCGGCACCCGCGGGGTGCCGGCGGCGCACGGGGGGTTCGAGACGCTGGCGGAGCGCCTCGCGCTGGAGCTCGTGGCGCGCGGCTGGCGGGTCGAGGTCTATTGCCAAGTGCGCGAGCCGGCGCCCCCGATGGTCTGGCGCGGGATCCTGCTGATCCCGGTCGCGGTCCGGGGCGACGGCGCCGTCTCGACGATCGTGTTCGACCTGAAATGCACCCTGCGGGCGGCCTTCCGGCCGGCCCTGCCCCTCGTGCTCGGCTACAACACCGCGGTGTTCTCGCTGCTCTACCGGCTGACCGCCAAGCGCAGCGTGATGAACATGGACGGCATCGAGTGGAAGCGCGACCGCTGGTCGAAGCCCGCCAAGGCCTGGTTCTGGCTGAACGAGCGGCTCGGCAGCCTGTTCTCGACCCACCTCGTGGCGGACCATCCGGAGATCGCCCTGCACCTCGCCCGCCGGACCTCGGCCGCCCGGATCACCACCATCGCGTACGGCGCCGACCCGGTGCTGGAGGCCTCGACCGAGCCGCTGGCGACGTTCGGCCTGCGCCCGCGGGATTACGGCCTGCTGATCGCCCGGGTGGTGCCCGAGAACCTCGTGCTCCAGATCGTCCGGGCCTGGAGCGAGGTCCGGCCGGGCCTGCCGCTGCTCGTGCTGGGCAAGCTCGCGGAGTCCGACCCGTACCACTGCGCCGTCCGCGCGGCGGGCGGGCCGGACGTGATCTTCGCCGGCGCGATCTACGAGGCCGAGCGCGTGGCCGCACTCCGCTTCCACGCCCGGTTCCACATCCACGGCCACACCGTTGGCGGGACCAACCCGTCGCTGGTCGAGGCGCTGGGGGCGGGCTCGCCGATCCTCGCCCACGACAACCCGTTCAACCGCTGGGTGGCGGGGCCGCAGGCGCTGTACTTCGGTGACGAGACCGAGCTGCGGCGGGGCATCCTCGGCCTGGTCCGGGCCGGGCCGCGCCGCCTCGCGGTCATGGGCGAGGCGTCCCGTCGCCGCCACGGCGAGGCGTTCACGTGGCGCGGCATCTTCGACGCCTACGAGCGCGTCCTGCGCCGCCAGCTGGCGCCCAGGCGCCAGGGCCGGGAGGCACGGCCGGCCGTCCGCCGGGAGCACGGGCGCGCGTGAGGCGGGCACCGGCCCGGCGCTTCCGGATCTAGCGCCCACGGCCCGCCTCCGGGCCGCGCCTGCCGCTGCGGAGCTGCCGCTGAACCAGCATCGTCACGGTGCCGGCCGGGACGTCCCGGAGGCTGCAGACCCCGATCCCGATCGTCGCGCCCGCGCCGATGGTCACCGCCCCCTGCACGGCGGCGTGCGCGCCGACCACGGCGCCGTCGCCGAGGCTGGGGCCGTCGGCGGGGAACGGCTGGCTCGGGAAGACCCAGTCCCGCGGACCGACCAGGGTGCCGGGCAGGAGCGTCAGGTCGGCGCCCCCGGTGCCGCAGAAGGCGACTCGCGCCGGATGCGGCACGAACAGCCCGGGCCCGAGGCGCGAGCCCGGATGCAGGCAGGCGCCCGTGAGCCGCAGGGACAGGTCCGCAACCAGGGCGGCGCAGCGGCGCCAGCCCCGGCCGTGCAGCAAGTGCGCGGTCCGGTGGAGGATCGCCACCTGCATGGCCGGCAGCGTGAGGTGCATCGCGCGCCGCAGCCGCGAGGTCGGCTTGCCGCCCGTCGTCTGGCGCAGGACGCGGGCGAAGTCGGCCGCCAGGAGGCGCCGCAGGCCCGGCAGGGTGACGTGGTCGGTCATCGGGCTGCTCACGCCGCGACCCCCCGGCCGGGAAGCGGCCGCCAGGGCTGCGGCATGACCTCCTCGTCGGCCTGGACGGGCTTGAGGATGATGGTCCGCGGGCCGATCCGGGCCCGGTCACCGATCGGCACCGCGCCGAGCACGATGGCGCCCGCCTCCAGGACGACGTCGTCGCCCAGCACCGGCAGGCCGGGGCCGCCGCCGATGTCCTGGTCGGGCTCCTTCAGCAGGCCGCCGATGGAGGCCTGGATCCCGAAGGCGGCGTCGCGGCCTACCGCGCCGGCGATGACCGTCCCGTAGGGCTGCGGCAGGAACAGGCCGCCGGCGATGCGGCTGGAGGGCGGGATGTCGGCGCCCGTCCACCAGCCGTTCACCAGCCACAGCAGCCACGCCGCCATCCGCCAGCCGCGCTCGTGGGCGTAGCGGGACAGGCGGTAGAGCCAGACCGCGTGGTAGCCCCGGCGGAGGCGTGCCGGTCCGCCGCCGCGGCGGCGCCAGTGATCGCGGTCGGCGGACAGGGCAGCCCGCACCTCGACCCACCGGAGACGCCCCGCCTCCGCGTCCGCTCCGCGCGAGAGACACAGATCCGGTCCAGCGGCTGTCTCGGACATACGCAGTCCTCCGGTTTTTCCCAACGCGACAACTCTGCAACCATAAATTGAGCTTGCGGTTGCAAGCCATACGCAGCCTGCCACGATGCAATCGTAGGTCGCAGTTTTCAGTCAGGCTTCACCGAGAGATGCTTCGCTTGGTAAACCGATTGTCGGGACGGAGGCGCGCCGGCGGGCTGCGCTACGGCGCGAACCTGCTCGGGCAGGCGGCGGGGCGCGGCGTCTATCTCGCGGCGGGCTTCGCGGCCTTCGTGATGGTCGGTCATTTCGCCGGCCCGGCGGCGCTGGGCCGCTACGGCCTCGCCCTGGCGATCCTCGCGGTGGCGCTGATCGCGGCGGATTTCGGCACCACGCTGACCTTCGGGGCGCGGCTCGGCGCGGTCGGGCCGGAGATGCGGGCGGCGGAGTTCGGCCGGATGCTGTCGGCGCGCCTCGTCCTCGGCCTCGGGACGGGTGCCGCACTCCTCGGCGTCCTGCCGATGCTGCCGGACGCGATCCGGCCCGCGCTGGCGCTCGCCGCCCTGCTGATGCCGCTCGCGGCCGCCCGCTTCCTCGACGCCCTGTTCCAGGTCTGCGGCCGGCCGGCTTGGTCCGTCTGGCCGTCGCTCGCCAACGCCGCCCTGCTGATCGGCGGGACGGCACTCGCGCTCTGGCTGCAGCTTCCGGAGGCGGCGCTCAGCCTCGTGGCGGTGGCGGCCGGCATCGCGTACGGCGCGGTCGGGCTGGCGCTGGCGCTGCGCCTCGTGCCCGCCCGTCCCGCCTCGCTGCCGCACGCGCTCGCGACGATCCGGGCCGCGGCGGGGGTGGGCGTCTCGAACGCCCTCGGCTCGCTCAACGGCCGGATCAGCCTGATCATGCTGGCCGCCTTCGCGGGCGCGGCCGAGCTCGGCCAATTCACGGCCGGCTTCCGGTTCTTCGAGCTGGGCGCCGCGGTGGCGATCACCCTGTGCGCCCCGCTGGTGCCGGTCTTCGGGCGCGCCGTCGGGCCCCTGGTCGACGGACGGTCGCGCGCCGGCACGACCGCCCTGCGCGCGCGGGTCCGCGGCGCCCTGGTCCCGATCCTCGCCGCATCCTGCGCCGGAGCGGTGGCGACCTGCGCCCTCGCGGAGCCCCTGGTGCGCCTCGCCTTCGGCCCGGATTTCGGCGGCGCCGTCCCGGTGCTGCGCATCGCCACCGGGATGAGCGTCCTGCTGATCGCCGCCACGATCCTGTTCGCGGGCCTCGTCCCGCTGGGCCGGACCGGCTTCGCGGTGCGCGGGAGCGCGGCGGCCTGCGCCACGAACCTCTTCGCCTGCACGCTGCTGATCCCCTGGGATCCGCTCCTCGGCGCGGGCCTCGCCGCGCTGCTCGCCGAGGCCGCGATGCTCGGCGTCCTGGCGCAGGCCTTCTGGCGGGAGGCCGGACCGCCCCTCGCCCTGGCCGACGTGCCGATCCTCGCCGCGCCGGCCCTCCTCACGGCCCTCGCCTGGGCCGCCGGTCCCGCCGCCCTGGCGCCCGCGGCGGTGCCCGCCGCCGCGGTCCTCTCGGCCGCCCTCGCGGGGTGGCTGTGCCTGCGCCGCGCCCCGACCGATCCCCTCGACCTCCCGCTCCCGGAAGCCTCCTCATGAGCGATCGACCCGTGCTCTCGGTCATCATCCCGACCTACAACCGCGCCGACACGCTGCGTCTGTGCCTGAGGGCCTTCGACCGGCAGGAGACGGACGCGCCCTTCGAGATCGTCGTCTGCGACGACGGCTCGACCGACCACACCGGGACGGTCGTCAGCCGTGCCGTCGCCACGGCCCGGATCCCCGTGGTGCACCTGCGCCAGGAGAATGCCGGGGCGAACGCCGCCCGCAACCGCGCCATCGCGGCGGCGAGGGGCGAGCGCCTCCTGATCGTCAACGACGACACGATCCCGGTCCCGAGCCTCGTCGAGGCGCACCGCCTCGCCCACGCCCGGCGGGGCGGCCGGGAGACCGCGATCCTCGGCCGGATGACCATCGACCCCGCCCTGCCCTTCTCGCCCTTCTCGGCGCTCCACCACGACGCCTCCTACGACGCCCTGGCGGGCCGCGACGAGGTCGGCTGGGACGCGTTCCTGACCTGCAACGTCAGCGTCGACCGACGCTTCCTGGAGGAGGCGGGCGGCTTCGACCCGAAGCTGTTCTGGCACGAGGACATCGAGCTCGGCGAGCGGCTGGCCCGGCGCGGCATGCGCCTGTTCTACGCGCCCGAGGCGCTGGGCTACCACCACCACCTGCTGGACGAGGCGGCCTACCTGCGGATCGCCGAGCGCGAGGGCGCGGCGCTGGTGCTGTGGTACCGCAAGCGCCCGGACCTCGTGGCGGATCTCGGCCGGCTCGGCCTCGTCGGGCCGCCGCCGCTGGGCGCGGCGGCGCGCCACCGGGTCGCCGACCTCGCCATGCCGCAGGCGCTCCTGCCCGGCTGGCAGATGGCGGCGCGCGCGCTGACGCGGATCAGCCCCGAGGCCGGCCGCAGCGTGTGGCGCCGGCTGTTCCAGCGGCGCAAGCGCCTCGCCATCGCCCGGGCGCTCGCGGCATGAAGTGGCCCCGCACGGTCCTCGTCGGCGCCCTGTCGGCGCTGGTTCTGCCGATCCTGGCCGCCTGCGGGCCGGCCGGCGCGCAGGTGCAGCAGAACATCCTGGTCGATCCCGCCGGCGGCACCAAACCCGGCTACACCACGGTGGCGGGGCTCGCCGACGTGCCCTTCGCCAATCTCGGTCCCGGATCGAGCGTGCTGGTCCGCGGCGGCAGCTACGGCGACGTCGTGTTCGTCGGGTCCCGCGGGACCGCGGCGGCGCCCGTGACGGTGGCCGCAGAACCCGGCACGCAGCCGCGCCTGTCCAACTCCGTGGTGTTCGAGAGCGCCACCTACGTCACGGTCACGGGCCTGACCGTGCAGGGCGCGGTGAATTCCGGCTTCATCATCCGTCGGGGATCGAGCCACGTCACGGTCGCGGGCTCGACCGTGTCCCGCTCCGGTCTGGGGATCTGGATCGGCGACGGCGCCGGGGCGGGTCACCGCATCACCGGCAACACGCTCGCCGACAACCAGACCCACGGCGTGGCCGTCGACGTGATCAACGCGCCCGCGGAGGATCCGAGCTACATCCTCGACAACACCGTGACCGGCAACGGCATCCACGGGATGGAGATCAACGGCTCTGGCTACGTCGTGGAGGGCAACCGCGTCTCGGGCAACGGCGTGGGGATGTCGGGCACCTCGGGCATCCACGTCTTCGCCAAGGATGCCGCCCAGGACGCCGGCGACCGCAATATCATCCGGTACAACATCGTCACCGGCCAGAAGGAGACCACCGGCCAGGACGGCAACGGCATCCAGATCGACCAGTGGTGCGACGGCAACATCGTCGCGTTCAACGTCGCGGCCGACAATGACGGCGCCGGGATCAACCTGTTCGACGCCGGCTCCAACACGGTGGTGAACAACACGACCACCGGCAACATGCGCGATTCCGGCGGCAAGCACGTCTATCGCGGCGAGATCGTGCTGGCCTCCGACTACACCAAGCAGGTCGACCGCACGTCGAACAACCGGGTGCTCAACAACATCGCCTACGCGACCCGGCCGAACGTGGCCGCGATCGTGGTCGAGGCGACCACCACCGACAACAACAACGCGATCGGGCCGAACTTCGTCGGCAGCGCCGTCGGCGCCCCGCTCTACCGCTGGGGCACGCAGGCCACCGGCGACGGGGCGAACCTGCCGCTCAACGGCCAGGGCCCCGACCTCACCGGCACGCCCGCCTTCCGCGACCCCGCGAACCCCATGGCCGGCGGGCTCGCCCTGACGGCACCTCCGGACCGCGCCGGCATCCCGCTCGGCGCCACCCGCGACATCGCCGGCCAGGCCTACGCCCCCGGCGAGGCCCCGACCTTCGGCGCCTACAGGAGCCCGTAACATGCTTCGCATCGGCATCGACGCGCACGTGCTCACCGGCAAGCCGCAGGGCAGCCGGACCTGGCTCGTGAACATCATCGGGCGAGCCGCGGCCCGACACCCGGACGCCACCTACGTGGTCTATTCCGGCGATCCGGAGGCCTGCGCCCGCATCGTCTCGGGCAACAACATCGAGCATCAGAGGCTGCCCCGCGTGCCCGCGACCGTGCGGCTGACGCTGGTCTGGCCATGGCTGTTCCTGCGCGACCGGCTGGACACGCTGCTGACTACCTACATCGCCCCACCGTTTGTGCCGGGCGACCGGCAGGTGGTGGTGGTCCACGACATCCTGTTCGAGACGCACCCCGAGTTCTTCCCGTGGTCGATGCGCTGGCGCAACAAGATCCTGACCCGGCTCTCGGCGCGGCGCGCCAAGCTGGTCCTGACCATCTCCGACTACAGCCGCGACTCCATCGCCAACGTCTACGGCATCGCGCGGGAGCGCATCGCCGAGGTGCGCTGCGGCTCCACGCCGCCGCAGGTGGTCACGGAGCGGACGCCGCTCGCCGACGGGCGCCCCTACCTGCTGATGGTCGGCCGGCTGGAGCCGCGGAAGAATCTCGGCCTCGTCCTCGACGCATTCGCGCGGCTGCCGCAGGGCGCGGCCCGGCTGATCGTGGTCGGCAAGGGCGACGGCGAGCGGCCCGAGACCCTCGACCGCCTCGCCCGGACGCCGGACGCGGTGCACATCGCCGGCATCGACGACCGGGGTCTGTCCGACCTCTACGCCCGGGCCGCCGCCCTGGTCTTCCCGAGCCGCGGCGAGGGCTGGGGCATCCCGGTGCTCGACAGCCTCGCCCGGGGAACGCCCGTCATCGCCTCGAGCCTGACGGCCATCCCGGAAGCCGGCGGCAGCGCGGCGAGCTACTTCGACCCGGACGCCCCCGACCGGGTCGACCGTCTCGCGGAGCTGATGGGCGCGGCGATCGAGGGGCGGCTGCCCTTCGACGCCTGCGCCGCGCGGGCCCACGCGGCGCGCCACGACTGGGACGGGCCGGCCGCCACCTTCGTCGACCTGATGCGCCGGAGCTTCACGGCCCGCACGCATCTGCGCGACCTGATCCTGGCCGCGCCGAACCTGCGGGGGTGACGCGCGGGGTGACGCGGGAGGGCGCCGCCGCTCGGCCTAGCGCGCGGCCCCGAGCGCGCCGACGGCGGGGCTCTCCGGCCCCTCGTCGGCGATGGGATCCTGGATCAGCGTCCAGTAGCCCAGGGCCGCCACCAGGGCGATCACGGCGCCGGTGATGAAGGCCATGGAGAAATGGCCCGTGCCGCCGACGATGAAGCCCGTCACGGTCGGCGCCAGGGCGCCGCCGATGTAGCCGCCGAAATTCTGCATGGCGCCGAGCGACGCCGTGCAGCTGGCCGGCGCCGCCACGGAGGCCATCGCCCAGGCCGACGACGAGCTCATGTAGACCAGGAACAGCGAGGCCGAGATGCAGGCGATCGCGAGGGTGTCGCTCGGCGTCAGCGCCGCCACCACCGTGAAAGCGGCGGTCGCCACCAGGGAGCCGACCATCGGGATCTTGCGGCTGCGGATCGGGTCGACGCCGCGGCGGACGAGGACGTCGACGACGCGGCCGCCCAGGATCCCGCCCAGCACGCCGAAGGCGAAGGGGATCGAGCCGACGAGGCCGGTCTTCTGCAGGGTGAAGTGCCGCTCGATCTCGAGGTAGCTCGGCAGCCACGCGGTGTAGAGCCACGTCATGTAGATGCAGCCGAAATAGCCGACGATCATCCCCCAGCTGGTGCGGAACCCGAAGAGCCGCCGCCACGCGCTCCAGGTGACCGCGCGGCTGGCGTTCGGGACATCGCCCTCCTCCAGGAAAGCCCGCTCCCCCGGCGTCAGGTCGGTCTCGCGCGGGTTGCGGAACACGAGGTAGACGATCGCCGCGAGGACGAGGCCGGCCGCGCCCATGATGACGAACATCGCCCGCCAGCCGAAGCTCACCATCAGGAAGGTCAGCAGCGGCAGGGCCAGGAAGGTCCCGAGCGAGGAGGCGCAGTTCCAGATCCCCGTGGCGGTGCCGCGCTGGCGGATGTTGAACCAGTCGCGGGAGACGCGGGCGCAGGTCGGGAAATGCGGCGCCTCGCCGATTCCGAGGACGATCCGCGCGCTCACGAACTGCCAGAACGACGTCACCGCGCCGCCGAGCATCTGGCCGAAGGACCAGCAGGTCAGGCCGAGCGTCAGCGTCAGACGCGGGCCGAGCCGGTCGGCGAGCGCCCCGGCCGGCAGCTGCGCGAAGGCGTAGGCCCAGAGGAAGGCCGAGAGCAGCAGGCCCATGTCGGGGATCGAGAGGCCGAGATCCTCGCGGATCAGCGGGTTGGCCACCGCCAGGGTGGCCCGGTCGACGTAATTGACGACGCCCGCCGTCACCAGCAGGGCGAGCGAGATCGTCTGGATGCGGCGCACGCGCGGCGTTGCGGCCAGGGCCATCGTGTCCTCCCCGAATGACGGGCCCCTTGGGGGTCTCCGCGGCCGGCCGGTCCTTCGCGACTCGTGGCGGCCTCGCAGCATTCTGCACCGAACGCCGCCGGACGGAAGGCCCGCCGCCCCTCGCCTCGCGGCGCCGGGCGTCGTAGACGGGCCGCTCCGTCACCCTCCGAGTCCGCCCGTTGCGCCTGATCCAGATCACCCACCACGACCTCGACGGCTACGGCGCCTCGACGGTCGCCGCCGCCTGCGCCCCGGTCGAGCGCGTCGTCCACGTGCCCCGCTACAGCGATGTCGGCCCGGTCTTCGAGGACGAGATCCGGCGCCTCGGCCGCGCGGCGGAGCGCGAGATCCTGCTGATGACCGACCTCGGCCTGGAGGAGCAGACCATCGCGGGCCTGAAGAAGTTCGCCGCGATGAACCGGCGCCGCGAGGACGGGCAGAAGCACCGCCTCGTGGTCCTCGACCACCACGCCTCCTCCCTCGACCAGATGCGGCGCCTGGGCCTGGACGCGGCGCCCGACGCCGAGCGGCCGGCGCTCCACCGGATCGACCTGGGCGACCCCGAGATCGCCGTGCTGATCGAGGACGACATCTGCGCCACGCGGATGGCCTTCGAGCACCGGGCCCTGTTCGCCGCGCACGAGCCCGCGACCGACCTGTCGAGCCTGCTCACCGCGGTCGACGCCCTCGACCTGTGGCGCAAGGAGAGCCCCGCCTTCCGGGGCGGCCTCGCCCTGGACGAGCTGTTCTGGGAGGTCGTGTCGAGCTACGTGCCGGTCGGACATCCCTGGCACGACCGGTTCGTGTCCGAGATCCTGCTCGCGGCCGCCGCCGCCCTGCGGGACGGGGCGAGCCCGGCCGAGCTGGAGCGCCGCGCCTCGGCGCTCCGCGCCGGCGTGGTCGACACCCTGCTGCGCGACGCGCCGGACGACGACCCGGCGCTGACGACGCGCATGCGGCTCGCCCGGGCGCTCGCCCGCTCGGATTCCCTGTTCCGCCCGCTGAAGGACGGCACGCTCCTGTCCTTCGCCCTCGATTCGGGCACCTTCCAGCGGGTCTCCGACCTGATCATGGACGCGGGCCGGGCCAAGCGCGTGGTCAACGTCCAGCGGATGGGCACGCTGTCGTTCCGGTCCAACGACGGCACGGCGCTCGACGGCGCCCGCCTGTTCCGCGGCGGCGGCCACCGCGACGCGGCGGGCGGCCGGCTCCAGAGCGGCTCGGCCTTCTCGATGGCGGACGCGATCGCCCAGGTGGAGCCGGTACTGAACCCGGAGAAGCCCGCGGGTTCGGACAGCCCCTTCGCGGCGCTGAAGAACTGGAAGGGCTGAGCGACCGGCCGCCCTGCCCGTGCGGGCGCGGCCGGCCTAGAGCCGGAAATCCTCGCCGAGATAGAGCCGGCGCGCGTCCGGGTTCGCCACGATCTCCTCGGGCGTGCCCTCCGTGAGGATGCGGCCGGAATGGGCGATGTAGGCGCGGTCGATCAGGCCCAGCGTCTCGCGGACGTTGTGGTCGGTGATCAGCACGCCGATGCCGCGCTGCTTCAGGTGCTTCACGAGGTCCTGGATGTCGCCGACCGCGATCGGGTCGATGCCCGCGAAGGGCTCGTCCAGCAGCATGAAGGTCGGCGACGAGGCGAGCGCCCGGGCGATCTCGCAGCGCCGCCGCTCGCCGCCCGAGAGCGCGATCGAGGGCGACTTGCGCAGGCGCGCGATGTCGAACTCCTCGAGCAGCGAGTCGAGCTTGCGCGCGCGCGCCTTGCGGTCCGGCTCGACCACCTCCAGCACCGCCCGGATGTTGTCCTCCACGGTGAGCCCGCGGAAGATCGAGGCCTCCTGCGGCAGGTAGCCGATCCCGAGCCGCGCCCGCTGGTACATGGGCAGGTGCGTGATCGGCAGGCCGTCCAGGGTGATGTGGCCGCGATCGGCCGCCACCAGCCCGGTGATCATGTAGAAGATCGTGGTCTTGCCGGCGCCGTTCGGCCCGAGCAGCCCGACGGCCTCGCCGGTGCGCACGGTGAGGCCGGCCTCGTGGACGACCGTGCGGGCGCCGTAGCTCTTGCGCAGGCCGCGCACGCTGAGGATGCCGAGACCGCCCTCCTCGGCCGCGGACCAGCCGTCGGCCTCGGCCGGCTGTTCGGCCTGCCGCGCGCGCCGGCCGAACAGCCGGCCGAGCCAGCCCGTCCGGGCCGGCTCCTGCGGGCCCGCCTGGAACGCCACGGCGCCGCTCAATCGACCTGCGCCTTCGGCCTGGGCGGCGGCTGGCTGCAGCCCTTCGCCTTGCCGTCCTTGGCGTCGGACTTCTCGCCGGGCACGAACAGGGCCGAGACGCGGCCGCCCGCCACCGGGTCCATGTTCGCGCGCCCGGTGTTCATGTCGTAGACGAGCCGCTGCCCCCGGGTGACGTTCTGGCACTGGCTCAGGACGACGTTGCCGGTCAGCACGATCCGCTTGGCGTCCTGGTCGAACACCGCGTGATCGCCCGTGGCGACCTGGTCCTTCTGCACCACCGTCACCGGCCCGGCGCAGTCGACCTTCTGGATCCCGTTCTCGGCGGGGTTCCGCGGCGCCGCGTCGGCGCCCTCGTCCCGCGCCTCAGGCTTGGCATCGCCCTTGGCGCCCTTGCCCGGCGCGTCCTTGCCCGGCGCGTCCTTGCCGCGCTTGTAGGTCACCGTCATGGTCGAGCAGCGGATGGTGCTGTCGCCCTGCACGGCCACGACGTTGCCGGCGAAGACCGCCTTGTTCTCCCGGTCGAACACGTCGAGCCGGTCGGCGTCGATCTTGATCGGATCCTTGCCGCCGCCGCCGATATTGCCGAAGGGCGAATCCTTGCGCGCCGGCTTCTCGGCCAGCGCCGGACCGGCGAGGACCAGCCCGGCCGCCAGGGCGGCGCAGAGGAGGCGGGCGGCGCTCATCGGGCACCGTCCGCGGCTTCGGCGTCCGAGGTCAGGATGCGGGCCTGGGGCTTCTCCCCCGGCGCGTCGCTGACGATGACCACGTGGACGTTGCCCACGAAGGAGATCCGCTTGCCGTTCTCGACGACGTCGAGGGTGTCGGCCTTCACGTTGGCCCGCGCGCTCGAGACGGTGACGGGCTCCTGCGAGCTGATGGAGCCGGTCTTGAACGCGACGGCGGCGGAGCGCAGGCGCGCCTCCTCGCCCTTGTCGGTCCAGATGCGGATGTCGTCCTTCAGGTCGAGCGCCTCGCGGGCGGTGTCGAACAGGCCCGACGTCGCCGAGAGGCGGGCGATGCCGCCCTGGTCGTCGGTGGCGATGTGGCCGCGCATCTGCTGCAGCTCGATCTGGCTCGGCTTGCGGACATCCTGGAGGGCGGCGTCGGCCGTCACCTCGTAGCCGCGCGTGCCCTGGCGGAAGCCCGAGAGCCGCGGGTTCTCCATGCGGACCTTGGAGCCGGCCAGCGTCACCGGGCCGACCGAGACGCCCGGCAGCTGCGCCGCGAAGGGATTGAACAGGTAGCCCAGCAGCAGCGCCACCGCGCCGCCGGCGACCACCGGGATCAGCCGGCGCATGGTGCGCACGCGTCCGCTGTGGCGGTACGCCCGGGCGTGGGCCCGGGTCCGCGCCGCCGCGACCGCCTGTCCGTTGCCGGCTTCAGCCTCGACCGGGTTCATGCAGCGTCCGTGAGGCGCGCCCGAGGCGCGCGAGAGGGTTCGGCTCAGACGCCTGCGGCCCCCACCGCGCCCGCGCCTTCGGCCGGGCAATGATCCCGACCGGTGGCGAAGTTATGGCTCGACCATTTCCGAATGATCAACCGAACCCACAATCATCCCGAACGGATGTGTGTGGAGACACACGCCGCGCGTGCCGTCCTAGCAGCGCGCGGCGCGGGTCTCCGTAGTCCTACGCGCCCCGAGCGGCCGCGAGCGCCGCCGCCACCGTGCGGGCGAAGGCCGCTGGGTCGCGGGGGCTGTCGCCGTCCTGGATGCGGGCGAGGTCGAGGAGCGTGCCGGCGGCCGGCGGCACCTCCGATTCGGGTGCCGCGGCCAGCGCCCGAATCAGCGGGTGGCGCGGGTTGATCTCCAGGACCGGCTGCCCGGCACCGGCCCGCCCGGCCCGGCGCATGAGCCGCTGCATCTGCAGGTCGGGTCCGCCGGTGCCGGCCGAGAGGACCACGGCCGAATCGACGAGCCGGTCGGTGGTGCGCACGTCCGAGACCTCGGCGCCGAGGGCCGTCTTCACGGCGGCGACGAAGGCGTCGATGCCCTCCGGCGCCTCCGGCTGCTCGCCCTCCGGCGCGAACTTCGACAGGTCGAGGCCGCCCTTGGTGATGGAGCGGAGCGGCTTCTCGTCGAAGGTGCCGAGCTGATCGGGCCAGAAGGCGTCGACGTGGTCGGAGAGGAGCAGCACCTCGAGGCCGCGGGCCCGGAAGCCCTCAAGCTGCGGCGACGACTTGAGCGCCTCGGCGTCGTCGGCGACGAGGTAGTAGATCGCCTCCTGGCCGTCCTTCATGCGGGACACGTAGTCGGGCAGCGAGGTCCAGCCCTCGACCGCCGAGGAGCGGAAGCGCAGGAGCGGCGCGATCTCGCCCCGGCGCTCGAAATCCTCGTAGATGCCCTCCTTGAGGACGGGGCCGAAATTCTCCCAGAAGGACTGGTAGCCCTCCGCGTCCTTGGCGCGGGTGGTGAGTTCGGAGACGACGCGCCCGGTGACCGCGCGGCGGATCCGGGCGAGCGCCGGGGTCGATTGCAGCATCTCGCGGGAGACGTTCAGCGGCAGGTCCTCGGTGTCGACGACGCCCTGGACGAAGCGCAGCCACGGCGGCAGCAGCTCGGCCTCGTCGGTGATGAACATCCGCCGGACATGCAGCCGGACCTTGCTCTGCCGCTCGTTCTCGAGGGCCTGGAACGGCTTCGAACCGGGGATGAAGAGCAGCGCGGAGAACTCGAGCTGCCCCTCGGCGCGCCAGTGGAGCGTCGCCCACGGCTTGTCGAAGTTCATGCCGATGGAGTGGTAGAATTCCTCGTACTGCTCCTCGGTGACCTCGGACTTCGCCTTGCGCCAGAGCGCGGTGCCCTGGTTGGCCGACTCGTCCTTGCCGTCGCGCACGACGGCGATCGGCACCGTGATGAAGTCGGCCCATTTCCGCACGAGATGGTCGAGACGGTAGGGCTCGAGGTACTCGTCGGCATCCGCCTTGAGGTGCAGCACGATGTCGGTGCCGGGCTCGGTCCGCGTCGCCGGCTCCAGCGTGTAGCTGCCCTGTCCCTCCGAGGCCCAGGTCCAGGCCTCGTCGCTGCCGGCGCGGCGCGACGTGACGGTGACGCGGTCGGCGACCATGAAGGCCGAGTAGAAGCCGACGCCGAACTGGCCGATCAGGCTCGGCCGGTCCTCGGCCTTGGCGGATTCGAGCGTCTGCGAGAAGGCCCGCGTGCCGGAGCGCGCGATGGTGCCGAGGTTGGTGGCGAGATCCTCCTTGGTCATGCCGATGCCGGCGTCCGACACGGTCAGGGTCCGCGCCTCCTTGTCGGGCGCGATGCGGACCTTGGCGTCCGGCGGCAGCGCGCTCGCCGCCGAGGTCAGGGCCTCGAACCGCCGCCGGTCCATGGCGTCGGCCGCGTTGGCGACGAGTTCGCGCAGGAAGATCTCGCGGTCGGAGTAGAGCGCGTGCACGACGAGGTCGAGGAGGCGTCCCACCTCCGCCCCGAATTCGTGCCGCTCGATCGTCTCGCTCACGGGTGATGCCTCCGCTGTGGGGAAATTGCGGTGGCGATATGCTGGCGAACGGGGCCGTTTTCAATGCGAAAGACGGCCGGCCCCGGCCTCCGACGCGCGCCTCGGGCAGCGTCCCTGCGCGCCGCGGCCGGTCAGATCTCGATCTCGGTGCCCACCTCGACGATCTGCCGGGTCGGCAGGCCGAAATGGGCGCCGGTGCGCTCGGCGTTCCGCTTCATGAAGGCGAACAGGCCCTCCCGCCACGGCGCCATGCCGGGATGGGTCGGCGACGGGATCACCACCTCGTGGCCCACGAAATACGTCATGTCCTCCAGGTATTCCGGCGGCAGCAGCCCGCTCGCCACCGCGCATTGCAGCCCCTCGGGGATCGAGGCGGTCTGCATGAAGCCGTAGCGCAGCACGACGCGCTCCATGCCGGGCGTGTACTTCGAGATCGCCTTGCGGATCCCCTGCGCCACCAGCGTGACCTGCGCCCGCTCGCTCGCCGGGATCACCGGCTCCTCCTCGTAGACGACGGTGATCAGCAGGATCCGCTCGTGCAGGCAGCGGCTGCGCTCCAGCAGGCGGCCGAGCGCCATCGGGATGCCCTCGGTGGCGGCGGTCAGGAAGGCCGCGGTGCCGGGCAGCGTCACCGGCGGGTGCGAGCCGAGGCTGGAGAGGAAGGAGGCCTCGGACATGCGCATGGTCTGGCGGACGGATTCGAGGACGTGGTTGCCCTTCATCCAAGTCAGCATCAGGAAGGCCACCACGCCGGCGAGCAGCAGCGGAAACCAGCCGCCCTCGAACAGCTTCACGCTGTTGGCGGAGAAGAACACGAGGTCGATGCCGAGGAAGAAGCCGTTGACCGCGAGGACCAGGACCGGGTTGTAGCCCCAGCGGAGCGCGATCAGCGCGGCGAGCAGCGTGGTGATGCCCATGAGCGCCGAGACCGCGATGCCGTAGGCGCCGGCCAGGGCGTCGGAAGAGCCGAACACCACAACGGCCGTCAGGGTCGCCACGGCGAGCAGCCAGTTCACCGCCGGCACGTAGATCTGGCCGCGCTCGTCCTCATCGGTGTGCACCACCCGCATCATTGGCATGAAGCCGAGCTGGATCGACTGCTGGGTGAGCGAGTAGACGCCCGAGATCACCGCCTGCGAGGCGATGACGGTCGCCATCGTGGCGAGCGCCACCAGCGGGTAATGCGCCCAGTCCGGCGCGAGCCGGTAGAACGGGTTCTCGATCGCGCTCGGGTCGGCGATGATCAGCGCGCCCTGGCCGCAATAGTGGATCAGCAGCGCCGGCAGCACGAGGCCGAACCACGCGATCCGGATCGCTGGGGCGCCGAAATGGCCGAGATCGGCGTACATCGCCTCGCCGCCGGTCACCGCCAGGAAGGCCGCGCCGAGCATCAGGAAGCTGACATGCCAGCCGGCATGGATCAGGAAGTCCACCGCCCGGAACGGGTTGGCCGCCGCCAGGATCTCCGGCGCGTGCAGGATGCTCGGGACCGCGAGCAGGACCAGGACGACGAACCAGACGAGCATGACCGGTCCGAACACCCGACCGATGGCGGCGACGCCCTTGTGCTGGACCAGGAACAGACCGACCAGGATGGCGAGGGTGATCGGCACGACGTACGGCCCGAGTGACGGCGCGTCGATCTTCAACCCCTCGATCGCCGACAGCACCGAGATCGCCGGCGTGATCGCGCCGTCGCCGTAGAGCAGGGCCGCGCCGATCAGCCCGACCACCAGCAGCAGCGCCTTCCACGTCCCCGGCCGGGCGTGCCGCGCGCCGAGCAGCGCCAGCATGGCGACGATGCCGCCCTCGCCGCGGTTGTCGGCGCGCAGGATCAGCACCGCGTATTTCAGCGACACGATCAGGATCAGCGACCACAGGATCAGCGACACCGCGCCGGTGGCCGCCGCAGCAACCGAGGCGCCGCCGGCGGTCGCCGCCTTCACGGCCTCCTTGAACGCGTAGAGCGGGCTCGTGCCGATGTCGCCGTACACGACGCCCAGCGCGCCCAGCATCAGCGCGCCGCCGGGCCCGTGCCGGACCGCGCCGGGCTTGCGCGCCACCGGCGCCGCCGGACGATCGACCGCCGGGGCAGCCGCGGAAGGCAGGGCTTGGCTCACGGTTGGGTCCGGTCGATGGCGTCGCGGTTGGCCGAAATCTTAGCGAGTCGGTCGCGCGGCGATAGACTCGGCAGATCTCCCGAGCGACCGCGGCGAAGACTTGTCACCCGAACGTGATGACAGTCGAGCGACCGCTTCGGCCCCGCCGCGCCGGCGGCGCGCGGGGCCCGCCGATCAGGCGGCGTCGAGCCCCAGGTCGATGATCGCCGCCGAATGGGTGATCCAGCCGCAGGAGATCAGGTCGACCCCCGAGGCCGCGACGGCCCCGACCGTCTCGCGGGTGATCCGGCCCGACGCCTCGGACAGGGCGCGCCCGTCGATCATCGCCACGGCGCGGCGGAGCAGGTCGGGCCCCATATTGTCGAGGAGCACCGCGTCGATCCCGACCGACAGGGCCTCCTCCAGCTGCTCCAGGCTGTCGACCTCGCACTCGATCTTCACCAAGTGGCCGGCCCGGGACCTGGCGCGCTCGATCGCCGGGACGATGCCGCCGGCCACCGCCACGTGGTTGTCCTTGATCAGCACCGCGTCGTCGAGGCCGAAGCGGTGGTTCGAGCCGCCGCCGGCCCGGACCGCGTGCTTCTCCAGGGCGCGCAGGCCCGGCGTCGTCTTGCGGGTGCAGACGATCGAGGCCTTGCCGTGCGGGCGCGCGGCCTCGACGAGGCCGTGGGTGGCGGTGGCCACGCCCGACATCCGGCAGAGCAGGTTCAGCGCCACGCGCTCGGCCGTCAGGATCGCCCGCGCCGGCCCCTCGAGGCGCAGCACCACGTCGCCCGGCGCCACGCGGGCGCCGTCGCCGCGCTCGACCGTCACGCTGACGGCCGGGTCCACCAGCGCGAAGGCGATGGCGGCGGCGTCGGTGCCCGAGATGACGCCGTCCTGCCGGGAGGCGATCACGCCGCGCATCCGCTCGCCCGGGGGGACGATGGCGTCGGTGGTGATGTCGCCGGCCCGGCCGAGATCCTCCAGCAGGGCGGCGCGCACCACGGGCTCCACGAGGAGCCGCGGCAGGGGGAGGATCTCATCGGAGAGAACCGACTGGGTCATGGCGTCAGCGCCTCCTCGGCGGACGGGGTCGCGGCGATCGGGTCGGCCAGCGCGGCCTCGGTGTGCGCGGCCGCGGCGAGATGGGGGAAGTCGCTGCGCCAGTGGGCGCCGCGGCTCTCCCGGCGGGCGAGCGCGCCGCGGGCGATGAGCAGCGCCACGAGGGCGGCGTCGCAGGTCTCAGCCCCCGCCTCGAGGACGGCGACGGCTTCCTCGAGGCCGGCGGCGTCGCGCACGACGCCGACCCTGCGCTCCATCAGCGCGCGGATCGCCGGCAGGTCGCCGGCGGCACGGACAGACACGGCCTCGGGCACGATCGCGGCGGGCGGCGGCGTGTCGAGCCCGTCGGCGATGAAGCGCGCGTAGGCGAGGCCCTCCAGCAGGGAGTTGCTGGCGAGCCGGTTGGCGCCGTGGAGGCCCGTCGAGGAGACCTCGCCGCAGGCGTAGAGGCCCGGCACCGAGGTGGCGCCGTACGCGTCCACCTTCACACCGCCCATGTGGTAGTGCGCCGCCGGGCGGACCGGGATCGGCTGCACGGCGGGGTCGATGCCGGCGGCGGCGCAGAGCCCCGCCACGGTCGGGAACCGCGTCGGCATCGCGGCGCCGAGCGCGCCGCGGGCGTCGAGATAGACCGTGCGGCCCCGCTGCAGCGCCTGAAAGATGCCGCGGGCGACCACGTCGCGCGGCGCGAGGTCGCCGCCCGCGATGCCGGCCATCACGGCGGCGCCGGTCTCGTCGATGAGGCGGGCGCCCTCGCCGCGCAGGGCCTCGGTGGCGAGCGGCATCGGGTCGGCGCCGGCCGCGATGGCGGTCGGGTGGAACTGCACGAACTCCATGTCGCGCATCACCGCGCCGGCCCGGGCGGCGAGCGCCAGCCCGCGGCCGACGGCGCCCGGCGGGTTGGTGGTCGCCGCGTAGAGGGCGCCGACGCCGCCGGTGGCGAGCACCACCGCGCGGGCCGGGATGCGGAAAAGCGCGCCGTCGCGCTCGGCGACGATGCCGGCTACCGCCCCGCGCGTGTCCCGGAGCAGGTCGCAGGCCCGCGCGGTGACGACCTCCACGGACGGCGCCGACAGCACGGCCCGCACGAGCCCTTCGAGGACGCGGGCGCCGGTGGCGTCGCCGCCGGAGCGGACGATGCGGCGGCGGCCGTGGGCCGCCTCGAGCCCGAGGGCCAGCGCGCCGTCGTCGGTGCGGTCGAACGGGACGCCGATCCGCACGAGCCAGTCGATCAGCGCGGGGCCCTCCGCGGCGACCCGGAGCGCCACGTCGGGCTCGGTGAGCCCGGCGCCGGCGGCCTCCGTGTCGGCGGCGTGGAGCGCCGCCGCGTCGTCGGCGCCGACCGCGGCCGCGATCCCGCCCTGGGCCCAGCCGGTGGCGGTGCCGAGGCCGAGGGCCGAGGCCGTGACCAGCGTCACCGGGCGGGGCGCGAGGCGCAGCGCGACGCTGAGGCCCGCGACGCCGCCGCCGACCACGACGACGCGGTCGGCGCTGTTCGGGGAGATCGCGTTCATCGTGTGCGCACCTCGAGCATGCGCTCGACCGCGGCCCGGGCGCGGTCGGCGAGCGCCGGGTCGACCGTGACCTCGTGGGTCATCGTCTCGAGCGACCGCCGGATGTTGCGCAGGCTCATCCGCTTCATGTGCGGGCACATGTTGCAGGGCTTGATGAACTCGATGTCCGGGTTCTGCGCCGCGATGTTGTCCGCCATGGAGCACTCGGTGACGAGCACCACCTGCTTCGGCCGCTTCTCGACGACGAAGTCCATCATCATCGCGGTGGAGCCCGAGAAGTCCGATTCGGCCACCACGTCCGGCGGGCATTCCGGGTGCGCGATCACGGTCACCCCGGGATAGCTGTCGCGGACGTCGCGGATGTCGGCCGGGGTGAAGCGCTCGTGCACCTCGCAATGGCCGGCCCAGGTCAGGATCTCGACCTCCGGTATCTCGGCCTGGACGTTCTGCGCGAGGAACTCGTCGGGGATCATGAGGACGCGGGGGGCGTTCAGCGACTTCACCACCGCGACGGCGTTGCCGGAGGTGCAGCACAGGTCGGACTCGGCTTTCACGGCCGCCGAGGTGTTCACGTAGGTCACGATCGGCACGCCCGGGTATTTGGCACGCAGGCCGCGCACGTCTGCGGCGGTGATCGAATCGGCCAGCGAGCAGCCGGCGCCCATGTCGGGGATGAGCACGGTCTTGCTCGGGTTCAGGAGCTTGGCCGTCTCGGCCATGAAGTGGACGCCCGCCAGCACGATCACGTCGGCGTTCACGTTCACCGCCTCGCGGGCCAGCGCGAGGCTGTCGCCCACGATGTCGGCCACCGTGTGGAAGATCTCGGGCGCCTGGTAGTTGTGCGCCAGGATCACGGCGTTGCGCTCCCGCTTCAGGCGCAGGATCGCCTCGATGTCGGGGGCGAGCGCCGGCCACTCGATCGCGGGGACGTGCCGGCTGACGCGTGCGTACAGATCCGGAAGGGGCAGGCCCGGGATCGTCGTGTGGGAGACGGGTGCAACGGTCGCCGTCATGGCGTCCTCCATTATGCTCAGTTTGAGCATTGTGCCGTCTAACTTATGGGGGCCGGACGCGCCTGTCCAGATATGCTAGCTGTGAGCATAAATCTTTTGCGGTGCGATGTTACGCTGCGCCGCCGAAGGCTCGAGCGCTCAGCAGAAGGTCGCCGGGTCAGGTCCGATCCGGCCGTCGGCCCGGTCGAGGCCGGCGATCCGCGCCATCTCGTCCGCGCCGAGCTCGAAGTCGAACAGCGCGATATTTTCGGCGATGCGCCGCGGGGTGGCGGTCTTGGGGATCGCCACGCATCCGATCTGGATCTGCCAGCGGAGCACCACCTGGGCGGGCGTCTTCCCGTGCGCTTCCGCGATTGTGAGGATGACCGGGTCGTTCAGCTCCTTGCCCCGGCCCAGCGGGCTCCACGACTCGGTCACGATCCCGTGACGGGCGTCCTCCGTGCGCGGTTCTTTGCGCTGGAAATAGGGGTGCAGCTCGATTTGGTTGACGGCCGGGGCCACGTCGGTCTCGCCGATCAGCGTGGCGAGATGCTCGGGCGAGAAGTTCGACACGCCGATGGACTTCGCGCGGCCCTCCTTCCGGAGCTCGATCAGCGTCTTCCAGGTCTCGACGAACAGGCGACGCTGCGGGCACGGCCAGTGGATCAGGTACAGGTCGACATAGGGGAGACCGAGTTGCCGCAGGCTCTCGTCGAAGGCGCGCCGCGCCTTGTCGCGGCCCTGGCGGTCGTTCCAGAGCTTCGTGGTGACGAAGATCTCCTCGCGGGGGATCCCCGCGTCCCGGATGCCGCGCCCGACGCCCGCCTCGTTGCCGTACGCCGCGGCCGTGTCGATCAGACGATAGCCGGCGCGGAGGGCCTGTCCGACGAGATCCGGAGCCTGGATATCCGAGAGCTGCCAGCAGCCGTAGCCGATCTGCGGGATGTGTCGGCCGTCGTTGAGCGGCAGGGTCGGGATAGCCATGAGGCGAGGCTCCGGTGTCGTGGTCCGATCAACCCAAACGCTCGCAGCGGGACGCGTTCCAAGGCGTCCCCGTTCTCGCGAGCGCAGCGAAGCAAGGAGGGAGCGATCGGGTCACGACCTGGGTCCAGCGCCCGTAGCGGCGGAGCCGCGCTGAACGGGCGCAGTCTGGACAGGATCTAATCCATCCGGCCGGACGTTGGCGCACCAGATTCCAAGCTGCGCGCGGCGTCCCACGCGCGGTGCACGGGCTGGATGGCAGCATGACAGACGCGATTCCGACGAAGCCGCTCGCGCTGACGCGGCGGGCCGTGGTGGAGGGCTGTGCGGTGGCCGGCGCACTCGGTGCCCTCGGGTTCCGGCCCAGTCCCGCGATGTCCGCGGCGGCGCCGGGCGATCAGGCTCCGCAGACCATGCCGGTGCGGCTCACCATCAATGGCCAACCGCACGATCTCGTCCTCGACACCCGCACGACGCTCCTCGACGCTCTGCGCGAGCACCTCGCGCTCACCGGCACCAAGAAGGGCTGCGATCACGGCCAGTGCGGGGCCTGCACGGTCCTGGTCGACGGCCGGCGGATCAATTCCTGCCTGACGCTCGCAGCGATGCACGAGGGCGACCCGATCACCACGATCGAGGGCTTGGCGGACGGGGACAAGCTCCACCCGATGCAGGCGGCGTTCCTGGAGCATGACGGCTTCCAGTGCGGCTACTGTACGCCGGGCCAGATCTGCTCGTCGGTCGGGATGCTGAGCGAGGCCAAGGCCGGCTGGCCGAGCCACGTTACCGAAGACGTCGCGGCGACTCCGACACTCAGCGACGCCGAGATTCGCGAGCGGATGAGCGGCAACATCTGCCGCTGCAGCGCCTACCCGAACATCGTCGCGGCGATTCGCGACGCCGCCGCCACCAAACTCTGAGGAGGCGCAGATGAAGGCCTTTGCCTACGAGCGCCCCGCCACCGTGCAGGACGCCGCGAAGCTCGCGGCCGAGCGGCCGAACGCCAAGTTCATCGCCGGCGGCACCAACCTCCTTGACCTGATGAAGCTTCAGATCGAGACCCCGGCGACGCTGATCGACGTCAACCGGCTGCCGCTCGACAAGGTCGAGGCCACGCAGGACGGCGGCCTGCGCATCGGCGCCCTGGTGCGGAACGCCGACCTCGCGGCCGACACGCGGGTCCGAAAGGACTACGCCGTGCTGGCGAAGGCGCTGCTGGCCGGCGCCTCGGGGCAGTTGCGCAACAAGGCGACCACCGCCGGCAACCTCCTCCAGCGGACGCGCTGCTACTACTTCTACGACACAGCCATGCCCTGCAATAAGCGAGAGCCCGGTTCCGGTTGCTCGGCGATCGGCGGGTTCAACCGGATCATGGCGGTGGTCGGGGCGAGCGAGGCCTGCATCGCCACCAACCCGTCCGACATGAACGTCGCCATGCGCGCCCTCGACGCGACGGTGGAGACGGTGAACCCGGACGGGCAGGCGCGCAGCATACCGATCGCCGACTTCCACCGGCTGCCGGGCGACACGCCGCAGATCGAGACAGAGCTGCGCAGGGGTGAGATCATCACGGCCGTGACGCTGCCGAAGCCGGTGGCCGGCACGCACATCTACCGGAAGGTCCGCGACCGGGCGTCCTACGCGTTCGCGACCGTGTCGGTGGCCGCCGTGATCGCGGGCGCCGAGGGTGGCAAGCCCCAGGCCGCGCGGCTCGCCTTCGGCGGCCTGGCGCACAAGCCCTGGCGGGTGGCCGAGGCCGAGACGGCGCTGGTGCAGACCGGCTCGGCCGACGCCGCCGCCGACGCGGTGCTCAAGGGCGCCCGCGGCTACGGCAGCAACGACTTCAAGATCCCGCTGACGCGCCGGACCCTCCGGGCCGTCGTGGCGCAGGCGACCCGCGCGTAATTCCCGGCAAGGACCGTTCCCATGGAGATGAACCAGCCGATCGGCCGGACGCCCCTCGACGACCGGCCCGACGGCCTCGTCGGCAAGCCGCTGGACCGGGTCGAGGGCAAGCTCAAGGTCACGGGGCACGCGCCCTACGCGTACGAGACCAGGGCGCTGAAGAACCCCGCCTACGGCTTCATCGTGCCGGCCACGATCGCTTCCGGCACGATCCGGTCGATCGACGCGGAGGCCGCCCGCAAGGCGCCCGGCGCGATCCTGGTGATGACCTACGAGAACGTGCCCGAGCAGGGCGAGAAGAAGGAGCAGGTCTGGCCACAGCTCCAGGGGACGGAGATCCGGTTCTACGGGCAGCCGGTCGCCTTCGTGGTCGCCGAGACCTTCGAGCAGGCGCGCGCCGCCGCGATGCTGGTCAAGGTCCGGTACGACGCGGCCAAGCCCAAGGGGCTGCTCAAGGACAGCCTGGCGGCGGCCTACGAGCCGAAGCCGGTCAACTCGCCGCCGGATTCCAAGCTCGGCGACTTCGACGCCGCCTTCGCGGCCGCACCGGTCAAGCTCGACGTGGAGTATGTCACGCCGAACCAGATCCACGCGCAGATGGAGCCGCACGCCACCATCGCGTCCTGGGAGGGCGACGGGGTCGTGCTCTACACGGCCAACCAGATGCCGAACCGGGGCCAGAAATCCCTCGGCTCGGTGCTCAAGCTCCCCCCCGAGAAGGTGCGCATCGTCAGCCCCTATATCGGCGGCGGATTCGGCGCGAAACTGCAGGTCCAGCCGGAGGCGACGCTCGCGATCCTGGCCTCGAAGGTGATCCAGCGTCCCGTGAAGGTCGCGCTCACCCGGCAGCAGGAGTTCCACGTCGCGACCCACCGGACTGACACGATCCAGCGGATCCGCCTCGGCGCCGACCGCGACGGCCGTCTCTCCGCGATCAGCCACGAATCCTGGTCCGACACCGCCGAGGGCGACGGGTTCTTCGAGACCTCGGCCAACGTCACCCGCTCCCTGTACGCCGCGCAGAACCGCGTGACGCGCCATCGGCTGGTCAACCTCAACATGCCGATCGCCTCGGCGATGCGCGCTCCAGGGGAGGCCGTAGGCCAGCTCGCCTTCGAGTGCGCCATGGACGAGCTCGCCGAGCAGCTGAAGATCGACCCGATCGAGCTCCGGGTGCGCAACGAGCCGGCCGAGGATCCCGAGAAGAAGGTCCCGTTCTCGACCCGCAAGCTGGTACCCTGCATGCGCGAGGGCGCGCGCCTGTTCGGCTGGGACAGGCGGCAGGCCGCGGGCTCCCGGCGCGAGGGCAACTGGCTCGTCGGCATGGGCATGTCGGCGGCCGCGCGCCTCAACCCGCTGATGCCGTCCGCCGCGAAGGTCCGCCTCGGGCCGGACGGCGTGCTGGTGGTGCGGATGGCGATGACCGATCCCGGCACCGGCACCTACACGATCCTCACCCAGATCGCCGGCGAGATGCTGGGGCTGCCGCCCGAGCGCGTGCGGGTCGAGATGGGCGACACCGAGTTCCCGTTCGCGGCCGGCTCCGGGGGATCCTTCGGCGCCGGCTCGGCGGGCTCGGCGCTCTACGTCGCCTGCGACAACCTCCGGCAGGCCCTGCTCAAGGCCGGCGACCTCAACCCGGACGGCGCCACCTTCCGCGACGGCGCAGTCACGTCCGGCAACCGCACGGAGAAGCTCGCCGACCTCGCCAAGGCGGGGATGGAGGCCTCCGGCGAGATCAAGCCCGGCGAGATGAAGCAGAAGTTCTCGCAGTACTCGTACGGAGCGCACTTCGCAGAGGTCGGGGTCGACGTCGATACCGGCGAGATCCGGCTGCGGCGGATGCTCGGCGTGTTCACCGGCGGGCGCATCCTCAACGCCAAGACCGCGCGCAGCCAAGCGATCGGCGGCATGACCTTCGGCGTCGGCGCGGCGCTGATGGAGGATGCCGTGGTCGATCCGCGCTACAGCTTCTTCGTCAACCACGACATGGCCGAGTACCACGTGCCGGTCCACGCCGACCTCCCGGAGATCGACGCGGTGTTCCTGCCGGAGCTCGACGACAAGGCGAACCCGCTGAAGAGCAAGGGGCTCGGCGAGCTCGGCATCTGCGGCGCCGGCGCCTCGCTCGCCAACGCGATCTACAACGCCACCGGGATCCGGGTCCGCGACTACCCGATGACCCTCGACAAGATGCTCAAGGGCTTCGAGGAGCAGGAGGGCCAGGCGCAGCGGCGGACCTGAGGGCCAGACTGCCCGGGGGCCGCGCTCGCCGGCGGGGCGACGGCCCCAGTTGACGCAGGCGCGCCCAGGCGGGACACCCGGCGAAAAGCCGCCCGCGGGGAGCGCCCGGTGTCCGACAGCCAGCACGATAACCGCCGTCCGCCGGCCCGCTTCAACGCGGCGCGGTACTGCCTCGCCGAGAACGCGCGCCTGCGTCCCGACAAGACCGCCCTGGTGATGGTCGGCGACGGCACCGCGGACCGCCTCAGCTTCGGCGAAGTCGAGCGGGCGGTGCGCGGCATCGCGGCGGGTTTCCTCGGCCTCGGCCTGAGGCCCGGCGACCGGGTGATGATCCGGATGGGCAACGAGGCCGACTACGTCCTCGTCTACTTCGGCGCCCTGGCGGCCGGCCTCGTGGCGCTGCCGTCCTCGCCGCAGCTCACCGAGAGCGAGGCGGCGTTCCTCATGGACAATTCCGGGGCCGCCGCCGTGGTGATCGGAAGCGGCTGCACGGTCGCGCCCGAGGTCCTGGGCGGGCGCCTCCTGCTCGACGCCGCCGCGGTCGCCGCCCTGAAGGCCGGTCCGCCCATGGCCGAGTACGCCGACACCGCCGCCGACGACCCGGCGATGCTGATCTACACGTCCGGCACGACCAGCCGGCCGAAGGGCGTGCTGCACGCGCACCGCGCCGCCTACGGGCGCCGCCCGATGCTCGACCACTGGCTCGGGCTCACCGAATCCGACGTGATGCTCCACGCCGGCACCATGAACTGGACCTACACGCTCGGCGTCGGGCTGAGCGATCCCTGGTCGGTGGGCGCGACCGCGGTGCTCTACAACGGCCCGCGCGATCCCGGAATCTGGCCGCGCCTGATCGCGGCCTACGGCGCGACCCTGTTCGCCGCCGTCCCGACGCTCTACCGCCAGATCCTCAAGTACGGCGACCTCGGCGCCCACGACCTGTCGAGCCTGCGCCACGGCTGCACGGCCGGCGAACCCCTCGCGGTGGAGCTCCTGGAGGCCTGGGGTCAGGCCACCGGCAAGCCCCTCTACGAGGCGCTGGGGATGAGCGAGATCTCGACCTACATATCCAGCGGCCCGACCATCCCGGTGCGCCCCGGCTCGCCCGGCAAGCCGCAGCCGGGCCGGCGGGTGGCGATCCTGCCCGTGGCGGGCGAGCCCGAGCCGCTCCCGGCCGGAGAGAGCGGGCTCCTCGCCGTCCACCGGACCGAGCCGGCGCTGATGCTCGGCTACTGGAACCGGCCGGAGGAAGAGGCGGAGGTCATGCGCGGCGACTGGTTCGTCGGCGGCGATCTCGCCCGCCTCGACGCCGACGGCTACATCTGGTTCGAGGGCCGCAACAACGACCTGATGAAGGCGATGGGCTACCGGGTCTCGCCGAACGAGGTGGAGGCGGTGCTGTCGACCCACCCGTCCGTGGCGGAAGTGGGGGTCGCCGAGCTGCCGGTGCGGGCGGACGTCTCGGTCATCTGCGGCTTCGTGGTGCTGCAGGCTAGCGCCGAGCCCGACGCGGAGGCCCTGCTCGCGTGGTGCGCCGAGCGGCTCGCCGCCTACAAGCGCCCGCGGGAGATCCGCTTCCTCGACGCCCTGCCGCGTACGGCGAACGGCAAGGTCCAGAGGAAGCGGCTGGCCGAGGCGGTTACGGGATGATGCGCGGAGGCCTTCCTACAGCAGCGTCCCGCGCAGGATGAGCAGCGCCACCGAGAAGTAGATGACGAGGCCGGTGACATCGACCAGCGTCGCCACGAAGGGCGCCGAGGCGGTGGCCGGATCGAAGCCGATCCGCTGGAGCAGGAACGGCAGCATCGAGCCGGCGAGCGATCCGAAGGTCACGATCCCGACCAGCGCCGCGCCGACCGTGGCGGCGACCAGCGGCCAGTGCGCGCCGTAATCGTAGAGGCCGAGCTTCTGCCACGCGACGATCCGGATCACCGCGATCACGCCGAGGATCGCGCCGAGGAAGATCCCGGTCGGCAATTCGCGCAGCGCCACCCGCCACCAGTCGCGCAGGCGGATCTGGTGGAGCGCCAGCGCCCGGATCAGCAGCGAGGTCGCCTGCGAGCCGGAATTGCCGCCGGAGCTCATGATGAGCGGGATGAACAGGGTCAGGACGATCGCCTTCTCCAGCTCGCCCTCGAAGCCCTGCATGGCCGAGGCGGTGAGCATCTCCGACAGGAACAGCGCGCACAGCCATCCGGCCCGCTTCCGGATCATCGTGAAGAAGCCGATATCCATGTAGGGCTCGGGCAGCGCCTCCATGCCGCCGAAGCGCTGCACGTCCTGCGTCTGCTTCTCGATCATCGCGTCGATCATGTCGTCGACGGTGACGATGCCGATCACGTGGCCGACCGCGTCGACGACCGGCAGCGCCAGGAGGTCGTACTTGGAGATCAGCCGGGCCGCCTCCTCGCGGCTGGCCGTGGGCGAGACCGCGAGCGGCCGGCGTCCCGGCGCGACGCTGAGCACGTTGTCGCCCGGGTCCCCCGAGATCAGGCGCCGCAGGGGCACCGCCTTGGTGAGCGCCCGGGTGCGCGGGTCGAGCACGAAGATCGCGTAGATCGTCTCCCGGGTCTTCTCGACGTGGCGGATGTGCTCCAGCGTCTGGCCCACCGTCCAGGTCCCCGGCACGGTGACGAACTCGGTGGTCATAAGCGAGCCCACGGTCTCCTCGCCGTAGGCCGACAGGCGATCGACAGCGCCGCGGGTCTCCGCGTCGAGGCGGGCACGCAGGTCGGAGCGGCCCGGCTCCTCGATCTCGCGGAAAACGTCCGTGACCCGGTCGGCCGACATGCCCGACAGGTAGCCGGCGACCCGGTCCCGCGGCAGCATCTCGATGATGTCGGCGGCGCAGTCGAGTTCCGGCTGGTCCAGCACCTCGATCGCCCGCTCCAGCGGCAGGCCGAGCAGGATGGCGGCGGCGACCTCGGGAGCCTCGTCGTTCAGGGCCTCGACGATGTCGGGCGCCCGTTCGTCCGACAGGCGGGCGGCCAGCACGGAGGGATCGACGCGCGTATCGAAGGGGGCGATCTCGTTCATGGCCTCGCCTCGTGGGTTACGAGGCGACGCGGCGCCGGTCATCCTGGGTTTGGGCCGTGGCCGGCCGCCGCGTCGGTCGCCCCGCGGCCGGGCCTCTCAGCGGCTCAGGCGGAACGACGGCACGGGGCCGGGCACGGCAGGCACGATCGGTCGGGCACGTCGCTTCGCGGGTCGCTGCTGGAATGGGAGCGCGACACCGTCGGGGACACCGTCGCGCGGGTGCGTCGTGCGCCCGGGCGCGGGGCCCGTCAAGCCGAAACCGCGCCCATCCGCAGCCGATGCCGAACAGGGCTCCGGCGGGTGGCCGCGCGGCCACGGAACGACCCCGCGCCGCCCACGGCCAGGCTCCCTATGAGAAATATAAGTGTTGTGCTCGCTTGTATTGCGTCCAAGATATTGCCTATATGGATCGCAGCAACAGCGAGGAGAAACGCCATGGCTTGGTCTGCCCCGATCGTGTCCGAGATCTGCGTCGGCATGGAAGTCACCAGCTACGAGTCCGCCGAGATCGACACGTTCAACTAAGTCGCGCGCGGTCCGGAGCGCGATTCGCTCCGGCCTTCGTGGCCTCTCTATCCATCGCATCAACTTACCTGGAGGAAATCATGGCTTGGTCCGCCCCCGTCGTCTCCGAGATCTGCGTCGGCATGGAAGTCACCAGCTACGAGTCCGCTGAGATCGACACCTTCCACTAAGACGTCGCTCTGACGTTTCCGGGCGCTGCTTCATTCGAAGCGGCGCCTTTTTCTTTGCGCGCTCGACACGAGCCGCGCCTCGGCTTGACGGGCCGCACCAAACCTGTGCCGCTGCGGCGCCCCGGACCAGCCGGGCCTGCGGAGCGAGCGAGGACCAGTTTGGCGGACAGCGCGCACACGGCCGATCGGTCGATCCCCCCCTGCCCGATCACCGGTGCCCCCGCTCTGCGCTGCGTCGAGCGCCTGGACGCCGGCTTCCTGACGCTCCTCTGGCACTATTCCGGCCGCGTCGATGTCGGGCCGCTGCTCCGCCCCGCCGGCACGTTCCGGCTCTGGGAATCTCCTACGGGACTGATCTTCTTCGATCCGCCGGTGGCCGGCGACGCGGCCTTCTACCGGGCGTTTTACGGCCGGATCGCCGCGCACGATAAGCTCGCCGGCCCGGAGACGGAGCGCCTGGAATTCCGCCAGGCCGCCTCGCACGTCCCGTCCGGAGCCCGGGTGCTCGATGTCGGCTGCGGCCACGGCGGGTTCCGCGCCTACGTACCGGACGCCACCTATACCGGCCTCGATCCGAACTTCTCCGCCGAGGACCCGACCGGCGCGATCCTCGACGAGACCGTGGAGGCGCACGCGGCGCGCGTCGGGCCGGTCTACGACGTCGCCTGCGCGTTCCAGGTGATCGAGCACGTGGCGGACCCGCTGGGTTTCGCCCGGGCGCTCGCGGCCTGCGTCAAGCCGGGCGGCGTGGTCCTGATCGGCACGCCGCTCTGGCCCTCGCCCAACACCACGGTCCCGAATTTCGTCATCAACGCGCCGCCCCACCACCTGACGTGGTGGACGCCCAGAGCCCTGGAGGCGCTGGCCGGGACGCTCGGCTGCACGCCCGAGGCCGTCCACGCCATCGGCATGGACCGGCACGATTCGCTGATCCACTGGATGGCCAAGGTCAGCCCCGTCCGCTGCCGCGACCGCTTCTTCCGGCGGACATGGTCCTGGGCGGCGGCGCTCGCCTTCGCGTACGGCGTCGGCGCCGTCCTCGACCGCGTCCTGCCGGTGCCGAAGCGGACCCGCCCGAACGCGCTGCTGCTCGCGGCGCGCAAGGCGGCCTGACCCGTCACGCCACGAACAGCCCCGCGATCGCCGCGCTCGTGAGGTTCGACAGCGTCCCCGCGAGGATGGCCCGCAGGCCGTACCGGGCGACCTCCGAGCGCCGCTCCGGGACGAGGCTGGAGAAGCTCGCGAGCTGGATCGCGATCGACGCGAGATTCGCGAAGCCGCACAGGGCGAAGCAGACGATGGCCTGCGCCCGCGGCTCGAGGGTTCCGGCTTTCAGGACCGGCGACAGGTTGGCGTAGGCCAGGAACTCGTTGAAGGCGAGCTTCTGGCCGATCGCCCCGCCGACCAGGGTCGCCTGGTCCCAGGGCACGCCGAGCAGCCACGCCAGCGGGGCGAGCGCCCAGCCGAGCACGCCCTCGAACGAGGCGGACGGGTAGCCGATCCAGCCGCCGAGGGTGCCGAACAGGCCGTCCGCCAGCGCGATCAGCCCGACGAAGGCGATCAGCATGGCCCCCACCGAGACCGCCACCGCGAGCCCCTTCTGAGTGCCGTCGGCCGCCGCCTCGATGATGTTGGCCGCCCGTGTCTCGCCGAACTCTACCCGGGTGGTGGCGATCCGGGTCGGCTCCGTCGAGGGCATCAGGATCTTGGCGTAGACGAGGCCCCCCGGGATCGCCATCACGGAGGCCGCGAGCAGGTAGGTCATGGGCACGCCGAGCGCCGCGTAGCCGGCCAGGATCGAGCCCGCCGTCGACGCGGCGCCGCTCGACATGACGGCGAACAGCTCGGCGCCGGTCAGCAGGGCGAGGAACGGGCGCAGGGCGACGGCGATCTCGCTCTGGCCGATGGCGATCGTGATCACCGCCGAGAACGACTCGATCGGCGAGGTGCCGAGGATCCGCCGGAGCACGGCGCCGAGCCCGCGGGCGAGCACCTGCATCACGCCGAGGTGGTAGAGCACGCCGATCAGCGCAGAGACGTAGAGGATCTGCGGCAGGACCCGCAGCGCCAGGATGAAGCCTGAGCCGCCGAACAGCTCGAACATCTTCGGCTCGACGAGGCCGCCGAACAGGAAGGCCGTGCCGCGGTCGCCGTAGGACAGCACGGTCACGACCGCGTCCGCGGCGGCGCGCAGCGCGGCCTGCCCGGCGGGTAGGAACAGGACCAGCGCGCCGAGGCCGACCTGCAAAGCCAGTCCCGTGAGGACCACGCGGGGACTGATCGCCCGCCGGTTGGTCGAGAACAGGAACGCGACCGCGAGCAGCACGAGCAGGCTGAGGCCGGCATGGGTCAGGCGGTCGAGCATCGCGTCCTTCGAGTCCGAGCTTGGCCGGAGCGCATGGAAGGATCGGGCCAGTGGCCGTCAAGTAGGGCTCTCGGGCGCGAGATAGGGCGCGAAGAGGTCGCGGACCTGCGCGAAGCCCCAGTCCCGATCCGCTTCCGTCAGGGCGGTGCCGCCCTGGAGACGGTGGCTCATCCAGTGGCTCGACACGATCCAGGCGTTGTCGATGAGTCGCCCGAGCGCGTCCGGGGAAACGCGCAGCCGTCCCGCCCGCACGGCCGCCTCGAACACGCCGCGGGCCAGCGCCTGGGTCTCGGCCCGCAGCGTGTGGACCCGGGCGCGCAGGGCCGGCGCGATCTCCACCATGGCGATACCGTCGCGGTAGACGCAGCGGTAACGCCACATCAGGTCGAACCACGCCCTCTGGTAGGCGAGCAGCGCCTCCGGCGCCGCGGGATCGGCGGGCATCCGGCCCGCGACCGCCATGGCCTCGGTCTCGAAGGCCGCGAACAGGGCTTCGACGAGGCCGCGCTTGCGCGGGAAATGGTACTGCAGATTGCCCTCGCGGATCCCCGCCGCGGCCGCGATCTCCGCCGTCGTGACGTGGCCGAGGCCGCGGGTGTTGAACAGCGCGAGGCTGACGGCGAGGATCCGCGTGCGCGTGTCGGGAGACGAGGCCCCGGGATCGACCTCCGGGCCGACCTCCGGCTCGCGCTCGCCCCTCTGACCCTCGCCCCGCGACATGACCCCGTCCCCGCCTAGGGTGCTCACCCTAGACAATCCGGCCGGCCGGGCCTATCCCCCGTGGACGTTCCGATCCAGATCGGCGGCACGGGGAGGCGCGGTTTGGCACAGCGGTTCCAACTCGCGGGCGCGGTGGCCCTGATCACCGGGGCGGCGAGCGGCATCGGCGCGGCGCTGGCCGAGGGTCTCGCCGCGAAGGGCTGCGCCCTTCTCCTGGTAGACCGGGACGAGACCGGCCTTACGGCCGTCGCCGCAAAGATCCGCGGCGTCACGGTGGAGACGCGCGTCCTCGACCTCACCGATGCCGCGGGGATCCGCGCGCTGCCCGCCTGGGTCGCGGAGCGGTCCGTGCATCTCGACCTCCTGATCAACAACGCCGGCGTCGCCCTCGGCGGCCGGTTCGACGAGACGCATCTCGATGATTTCGAGTGGCTGCTCGACATCAACCTGCGCGCCGTCGTGCGGATGTGCCACGCCTTCCTGCCGATGCTCCGCGCCCGGCCGGCGGCGCAGATCGTCAACCTGTCGAGCCTGTTCGGCCTGATCGCCCCGCCCGGCCAGGTCGCCTACTGCACCAGCAAGTTCGGGGTGCGCGGCTTCTCGGAGGCCCTGCGGCACGAGTACGCCGGCACCGGCCTCGGGGTGACGGTGGTCCACCCGGGCGGCGTCGCCACCGCCATCTCCCGCAACGCCCGCGGCCGGCGGCCGCCGACCGATCCGGAGGCGGCGAAGCGCGCGGCCGTGGAGGACGAGGAGGCGCGGGAGGCGTTCGGCAAGCTCCTGACCCTGGCGCCGGCCGACGCGGCCGCAGCCATCATCCGCGGCATCGAGGCCCGGGCGCCACGGATCGTGGTCGGCAAGGACGCCAAGAACGCCGCGCTGATCCAGCGGCTGATGCCGGTGGGCTACTGGAAGACGATCGTGCGCCTGTCCGGCGGGACGCTCTGAGATGGCGAGCCTGCGCGCGTATCTCGGGGCCTACATGGTCCGCAGCCGGGTCCGAGGGCCCCTGTCCCGGGCGCGGAACGCGGCCGCGTTCCGCCGGATCTTCGAGGCGCCGACCTTCCCCGACCCCAAGGGCGTCACCTACGAGCCGGGCCTCGTCGGCGGGATCAAGGGCGAGTGGGTCCGGCCGAAGGCGGGCCCCGGCCGGCGGATGCTCTACATCCACGGCGGCGGCTTCATCGCCTGCTCGCCGCGGACGCACCGTCCCGTCACCGGCGCGCTGGCGAACCGGGGCTTCACGATCTTCGCGCCCGAGTACCGCCTCGCCCCCGAGCACCCGTTCCCCGCGGCGGTCGACGACGTCACGGCGGCCTGGGCGGCGTTCAGCGCCGAGGGCGCCGCCTGCGTGGCGGGCGAGTCGGCCGGCGGCAATCTCGCCCTCGTGCTGATGGGCGAGGCCCGCGCCCGTGGCCTGCCGATGCCTTGGGCGGCGGCCCTGTTCTCGCCGGCCACGGACTTCATGTCCGAGGACGGATCGCGGGTGACCAATGCGTGGCGCGACGCCATGTTCGACCCGCAGGCGCTTGCGGCGATCCGGCCGATGTATCTGGGCGCCGCCGATCCGGCCGATCCGCGGGTCTCGCCGCTCTACGGCGACCCGACCGGCTTCCCGCCGCTGCTGTTCCATGTCGGCGCCCGCGAGGTCCTGCGCGACGATTCCGTGCGCATGGCGGAGCGGGCCCGCCGGGCCGGCGTCGAGACGGAACTCAAGCTCTTCCCGGTCGTGTCCCATGCCTGGCAGTTCGCCGCCAGCATGCTGCCAGAGGCGCGGACCTCCCTCGATGAGGCCGCGGCCTTCCTGACGGCGCACGCGCCCCACGCCCCGTCCGGGAGCCCCCTGCGATGACCGAGCCTGCGGACGAGACCCTGGCCGTCCTCATCGTCGGCGCCGGATTCTCGGGGCTCGCGATGGCGATCCGCTGCCGTCAGGCGGGCATCGGCCCGCTGCGGGTTATCGAGAAGGCCGACGGCATCGGCGGCACGTGGCACGACAACACCTACCCGGGGGCGGCCTGCGACGTCCCCTCGCACCTCTACTCGCTGTCCTTCGCTCCGAAGGCCGACTGGAGCCGGATGTACGCGCCGCAGCCGGAGATCCTGGCCTATCTCCAGGACACCGCCGAGCGGAACGGCCTGACGCCCCTGATCCAGCTCGGGACGACCTTCACCGGCGCCACCTGGGACGCGGCGCGCGCCCTGTGGCACGTGGAGACCGACCGGGGACCGATCACGGCGCGCGCGATCGTCGCGGGCATGGGCGGCCTCCACCATCCGGCCTACCCGGACATCCCCGGCCGCGACGCGTTCGCCGGCCCCGCCTTCCACACGGCGGCCTGGGATCACTCCGTGGCGCTTGCCGGCAAGCGGGTCGGGGTGATCGGCACCGGCGCCAGCGCGATCCAGGTGGTGCCGGAACTCGCCGCCGTCGCGTCCCACCTGACCCTGTTCCAGCGCACCCCGCCCTGGATCATGCCCAAGAACGACCACGCCATCGCGGAGCGGGCCCGGGAGCGCTACCGACGCCTGCCGCTCAGCCGGCGGCTCGAGCGGGCGCGGCTGTTCTGGCTGCACGAGGTGCGGGCGCTGCTCGGCTTCACCAAGGTCTCGAAGCTCACCGGCCAGGCCGAGTCCCTGGCGCGGCACCATCTCGCCAAAGCGGTCCCCGACAAGGCCCTGCGGGCGAAGCTGACGCCAAATTACCGCCTCGGCTGCAAGCGGGTGCTGATCTCCGACGAGTACTACCCCGCGCTCCAGCGCCCGAACGTCACCCTGGAGACGAACGGCATCGCCCGGATCACCGAGACCGGCGTGACCACCGGGGCCGGGCGGCATCACGACCTTGACGTGATCGTCTACGCCACGGGCTTCGACGTGGCCGCGACCTTCGCGCGGATGCACCTCGTCGGCCGCGACGGGCAGAGCCTGACCGAGGCCTGGGCCGGCGGCGTGGGCGCCTACCAGGGCATCACGGTCACGGGATTCCCCAATTTCTTCATGCTGCTCGGGCCCAATACCGGGCTGGGCCACAACTCTGTCATCTCGATGATCGAGATCCAGGTGCAGCACGTCCTCGACTGCCTGAAGGCCCTGCGCGGCGGGACGACGACCATCGAGGTCCGGCCGGAGGCCCAGGCCCGGTTCGTGGACCGGATCCACAGCCGCATGGCCGACAGCATCTGGCAGGCCGGCGGCTGCCGCAGCTGGTACCTCGACGCGACCGGGCGCAACAACACCCTCTGGCCCGACTCGGTCATGGCCTATCGCCGGAGCGCGCGCCGGGCCCGGCTGGGGGATTACAGACTCGGCTGATCGGGGGCTGCGGCACCGTCACGCATCCGCCCGCACGGACGGAGGCGGACCCGATCCGGCGCGCGCTGTCAGAACGCGAAACCGGCTTCCGCCGCGAAGGCCTCGAGACCGGGCAGCGACGCGTCGAACAGCGGCCGGGCGCCGAACGCGTCGCCGGCGCGCACGAAGAGCGTGACCTTGGCGTTGCGGTGCGGACCGAACACGCAGACGAGGCGGCCGTCGTCCTTGAGCTGGTTCAGCAGCGCCTGCGGCCGGACCTCGACTCGGCCGTTGATCAGGATGACGTCGAAGGGGCCCTGCTTGGGCGCGCCGTCGGCGATCGGGCCTTCGATCACCTGGGCGGAGGCGCCGAGCCGGGTGCGCGCCGCCGCGGCGAGTTCGGGCACCGATTCCAGCGCCGTCACCTGCGCGCCGAGTTCCGCCATGACGGCGGCGGCGTAGCCGTAGCCGGTGGCGACGTCGAGGGCGGCGACGCCCGGCCGGACCCGCAGGGCCTGGATCATCCGGGCCACGACCATCGGGGCCGGCATGCAGCGGGTCTCGCCGCCGGCCTCGCCGAGGTTCAGGGTCTGGTCGATATACGCGAAGAACTCGCGGCCCTTCGGCACGAAGGCCTCGCGCGGCACGGTGTCGAACGCGTCGAGCACCGTGTTGTCGTTCACGTCGAAGGTCCGCAACTGGCAGTCGACCATCATCCGCCGCGCCTGCGCGTAATCGATCATCGATACGTGTCCTCGAACCGGATCGGAACGCCGCGTCGGCCGGGCTCCGGCGGACGGCCGGCAACCCCGGCCAAGCCTAAGCTTCCCGGACGGGGGGCGTTTTCGGAGATCATTGCCCAAAACGCAAGGTGAGCCGACGCGACAGCCGAAGATGGCCCCGGAGGACGCGGCGGCGCACCGAATCCCGGCCGACGTTACGGCGGCCGCGGAGTGTCGCCTCCCTGTCGCCCGGGCCGGTCGCACTCCGCGGCGGACCGTTGAATAAAGAGTGCAGAGCGAGCGGGCGGTCCGCGAGGCCGCCGCCACCGGGAGACATCATGACGCCGATCAACCAGCCGATCCCGACCCGCGGCCTCGCCGCCGCCCTCGCCGGACTCAGTCTCGGCCTGATGGGATCCGGCCCGGTCGTCGCGCAGGAGACGCCCGCGACCGCCGCCCCGCCGCCCAGCGTCCAGGTCGATCGCGGCTCGGCGCTCTACGGCCGGCCCGAGGGCGGCGCCGCGGCCAAGCTCGCGCCGGTGGCCGGACCGCCTCTGGCGACCGCGGCCGCCAAGCTGCCGCTCGACAAGCTGAAGGTCCCGGAGGGTTTCAAGATCGAGGTCTACGCCAGCGGCCTCGCCAACGCCCGCGAGATGACCCAGGCGCCGGACGGCACGCTGTACGTGGGCACCCGGACGGTGGGGAAGGTCTACGCGGTGCTGCCGAACCCGGACGGCGACGGGAAGCGCGCGGTGAAGACCATCGCGACGGGCCTGCACCGGCCGAACGGAGTCGCGTACCACGACGGCGCCCTCTACGTCGCCGAACTCTCGAAGATCTGGCGCTACGACGACATCGCCAACCACCTCGACGGCGCGGCGAAGCCGACCCTGGTCTACGACGACCTGCCGAAGGACGAGGCCCACGGCTGGAAGTTCATCGCCATCGGCCCGGACAACAAGCTCTACGTCCCGGTCGGCGCGCCGGGCAACATCGTGATGCCGCCGGACACGCACGCGCAGATCCGGCGCATGGACCTCGACGGCAAGAACGCCGAGGTCGTCGCCCGCGGCGTACGCAACACCGTCGGGTTCGACTGGAACCCGAAGACCAAGCAGCTCTGGTTCACCGATAACGGCCGCGACTGGGTCTCGGAGGACATCCCGAACGACGAGCTGAACGTGCTCACGGAGCCGGGCAAGCAGCATTTCGGCTATCCGTACTGCCACCAGGGCACGTTCACGGATCCGGAATACGGCTGGGGTCATGCCTGCTCGGAGTTCACCGCGCCGGCGGCGCTCCTCGGCCCGCACACGGCCTCCCTCGGCCTGCGGTTCTACACCGGCACGCAGTTCCCGGAGGCCTACCGCGACGCGATGTTCGTCGCCCGGCACGGCTCGTGGAACCGCACGACCAAGCTCGGCGGCGACGTGGTCGTGGCCAAGCCCGGACCGGACGGCAAGACCGCCGCGGTGGAGCCGTTCCTGACCGGCTTCCTCCAGGACAACAAGTATGTCGGCCGGCCCGTCGACGTGCTGGTCGCCAAGGACGGATCGCTGCTCGTCTCCGACGATTACAACGGCGCGATCTACCGCGTCAGCTACGGCCGGTGATGCGGCGCCCCATCCGGGCAGCCCGCGGGCTCGTCTCCGCCCTCGGCGGGCTGCTGCTCGCCGGCGCGGCGCTCGCCGCCCCGGACGCGGCGATGCAGGAGCGTCTCGCCCCGTGCATCGGCTGCCACGGGGCCGGCACGTCGGCGACGGAGGGCGTGCCCTCGCTCGGCGGGCAGCTCCCGGACTACGTGGTCACGCAGCTCTTCCAGTTCCGGGAGAAGCAGCGGGAGGCGCCGCCGATGAACGAGGTCGCCGCCGGCTTTTCCGACGACGACCTGCGCGCCTACGCCGACGCGGTGGCGACGCTACCGCCGCCCGGCCGCTCCGGGCCGGCGGCCGACGCGGCCCTGACGGAGCGCGCGCAGGCGCTCGTCGCCAAGCACCAGTGCAATTCCTGCCACGGGCCGGATCTCGCGGGCCGGGACGCGATCCCGCGGATCCGCGCGCAGCGGGAGGAGTATCTCGCCAAGGCGCTCGCCGGCTACAAGTCCAACACCCGGCCCGGCTACGATCCCGCCATGAACGAGGTCGCGCAGGGCCTGAGCGACGCGGACATCAAGGATCTCGCGGCCTACGTGTCGCGGCTCTGACACGACGTCCACTGGACCGCGTCCACCCGTCATCACGAGCGCAGCGACGTGACCCAGGGCAGCGCGCGACTTGTCAGCATGGCGCTGCCTTGGATCGCTTCGCTGCGCTCGCAACGACGGCAGCGCTGGGATCACCCGTCGCGCGTCACCCCACCACGCGCAGCGCGTCGCCCCTCGCCAGCGCCCCGCCGGCCATCACCTCCGTGTAGACGCCGAGGTCGCGGTGGCCGAGGCGCGCGTCGAGGGTCCAGGGGATGTCGCAGTCGCGCACGCCGCTGACCGGGTCGACGTTGGTCGCCGCGCACCGCACCGTCCGCTTGGTGATCTTGAGCCGCAACCCGCTCGGCGCCTCGATCACCTGCCCGACCATCTCCAGCTCGGCGAAGGGTTCGAGTCCCTCGACCAGCAGGTTGCCGCGGAAGCGCAGCGGGTCCACGGGCGCGCCGAGGTAATCCTCCACCGCGGCCACGCTCGCCCGGTTGATCAGCGACACGTAGCCGGTCGGGGAGTCGGTGAACCGGTACTGCGGCGGCGCGGCCAGCACCTTCGGCTCGCCCCGGAGGCTCTCGGGGACGTAGCGCCGCATCAGCTCGGCGAGCCCCTCGCGGCCCGCCTCGGTGTCGAGCCGGAAGGCCTGCGGTTCGCCGTGCCCCTCCACGGTCAGCGTCGCCGTGGCGTCGTCGTAGCGGGTGCGCAGGCGGGCGAGCGCCTCGTCACGCATCAGCATCAGGTATTTGGTCTTGGGCTGGTGCCGGGGCGCCACGGCGTTGAAGCCCGAGGGCCCGTTCTCGACGGCGTAGAGCCGGTCGCCCGGGAAATGGCCGCTGGTCTCGAGCTCCGCCCGCTCGACGGGTTCGGGGCTCAGGCCCTTCACCGGGTAGCGATACAGGGCGCTGACATGAATCAATGCGGTCATGCGCGGAGCGTGGCCCTGAAATGATCCGGCGCGCAAGAGCTTCGCGGCCCCTTGTGGTGCTCAATTGCAACACCACATCGGGTCTACCGGCGGCCACCACGGCGCCGGGGCCCTCGCGCGGCGGATAGCCGGAGGGCGACGTTTCGGTGGCGCCGCGCCTCTCATCGGGCGGCGGATGCCGGTACGGGAGGGTTGTGCATGAACTTCGAGAAGTACACCGAGCGCGCCCGCGGCTTCGTGCAGGCGGCTCAGAACCTCGCGATGCGCGAGGGACATCCCCAGCTTCAGCCGGGCCACCTGCTCAAGGTGTTGCTCGACGATCCGGAAGGCCTCTGCGCCGGCCTGATCGACCGCGCGGGCGGCCTGTCGCGCGTGGCGCTCGCACAGACTGAGCAGTGGCTCGCCAAGCAGCCGAAGGTCTCCGGCAACGCGGCCGCCCCGCAGGCGACGCGCGAGCTGATGCGCCTGTTCGACACCGCCGAGAAGGCCGCCGAGAAGGCGGGCGATTCCTACGTGACGGTGGAGAGGCTGCTCCTCGCCCTCGCGGTGGAGAAGGATTCCGAGGCCGGCCGCGCGCTCCAGGCGGCGGGCGTCACCCCGGCCTCGCTCAACGCCGCGATCAACGCGCTGCGCAAGGGTCGCACCGCCGACAACGCCTCGGCTGAGAACGCCTACGACGCGCTGAAGAAGTACGCCCGCGACCTCACCGAGGCCGCCCGGGACGGCAAGCTCGACCCGGTGATCGGCCGCGACGAGGAGATCCGGCGGACTATCCAGGTCCTGTCCCGGCGCACCAAGAACAACCCGGTGCTGATCGGCGAGCCCGGCGTCGGCAAGACCGCGATCGTCGAGGGTCTGGCCCTGCGCATCGTCAACGGCGACGTGCCCGAGTCCCTGCGGGACAAGAGCCTCCTCGCCCTCGACATGGGCGCGCTGATCGCCGGCGCGAAGTATCGCGGCGAGTTCGAGGAGCGGCTGAAGGGCGTGCTCTCCGAGGTCACGGCGGCCGAGGGCGGCATCATCCTGTTCATCGACGAGATGCACACGCTGGTCGGCGCCGGGAAGGCGGACGGGGCCATGGACGCCTCCAACCTCCTGAAGCCCGCCCTCGCCCGCGGCGAGCTGCACTGCGTCGGCGCGACCACGCTCGACGAGTACCGCAAGCACGTCGAGAAGGACGCGGCGCTCGCCCGGCGCTTCCAGCCGGTCTTCGTGTCGGAGCCGACCGTGGAGGATACGGTCTCGATCCTGCGCGGCCTGAAGGAGAAGTACGAGCAGCACCACGGCGTGCGCATCCAGGATTCGGCCCTGGTCGCGGCCGCGACGCTGTCGAACCGCTACATCACCGACCGGTTCCTGCCCGACAAGGCGATCGACCTCGTGGACGAGGCCGGCTCGCGCCTGCGCATGCAGGTCGATTCGAAGCCCGAGGAGCTCGACAACATCGACCGCGAGATCGTCCGGCTGAAGATCGAGGGCGAGGCGCTGAAGAAGGAGACCGATTCCGCCTCCCGCGACCGGCTGGTCCGGCTGGAGAAGGAACTCGGCGACCTGGAGGAGCGCTCGGCGGCGATCACCGCCCGGTGGAAGGCCGAGAAGGACAAGCTCGGGACGGCCGCAGGCCTCAAGAAGAAGCTCGACGAGGCCCGCAACGACCTCGCCGCTGCGCAGCGCCAGGGCCAGTACCAGCGCGCCGGCGAGCTCGCCTACGGGGTGATCCCGGGCCTGGAGAAGCAGCTCGCCGAGATCGAGGCGAAGGCCGAGAACGGCCGCGACGCGATGATGGAGGAGGCGGTCACGCCCGCCCACGTCGCCGGGGTCGTCTCCCGCTGGACCGGCGTGCCGGTCGACAAGATGCTGGAGGGCGAGCGGGAGAAGCTCCTGGCCATGGAGGAGGCGCTGTCCAAGCGCGTCGTCGGCCAGCGCGAGGCGGTGGAGGCGGTCTCGACCGCGGTCCGGCGCGCCCGCGCCGGGCTTCAGGACCCGAACCGGCCGATCGGCTCGTTCATGTTCCTGGGCCCGACCGGCGTCGGCAAGACCGAGCTGACCAAGGCGCTCGCCGGCTTCCTGTTCGACGACGACACGGCGCTCGTGCGCATCGACATGTCCGAGTACATGGAGAAGCACGCGGTCGCCCGGCTGATCGGCGCGCCTCCGGGCTACGTCGGCTACGAGGAGGGCGGCGCCCTCACCGAGGCCGTGCGGCGCCGGCCTTACCAGGTCGTGCTGTTCGACGAGGTCGAGAAGGCGCACCCGGACGTGTTCAACGTCCTGCTGCAGGTTCTCGACGACGGGCGGCTCACCGACGGCCAGGGGCGGACGGTCGACTTCCGCAACACGCTGCTGATCATGACCTCGAATCTCGGGGCCGAGTATCTGGTGAACCAGCCCGCGGGCCAGGACACCGACGCGGTCCGCGAGGAGGTGATGGGCGTGGTCCGGGGCCACTTCCGGCCGGAATTCCTGAACCGGGTCGACGAGATCATCCTGTTCCACCGCCTCGCGCGGTCGGAGATGGGCGCGATCGTCGAGATCCAGCTCAGGCGCCTGCAGAAGCTCCTGGACGATCGCAAGATCACCCTGGAGGTCGACGAGGAGGCCAAGAACTGGCTCGCCGACAAGGGCTACGACCCGGCCTACGGGGCGCGGCCGCTGAAGCGGGTGATCCAGAAGAACGTCCAGGATCCGCTGGCCGAGCTGGTGCTCTCCGGCAAGGTCCATGACGGCGAGACGGTGCCGGTCCGCCTCGGCCCAATGGGCCTGATGATCGGCGACGTGACGGTCGGGGCCGAGCGCCGCCCGGTCAACGCGACGCTGAACTGATCGGCCGGACGGTCGAGGGGCGGCGCACCGGCACTCGGTGCGCCGCCCGGTCCGTCGCGCCTCTCGGACACGGGCCCTCACGAGGCGGCCCCCGCGGGAGGACGGGCGCGCCGCATCGACCGTCGATGCCGCGATGAGCTAGTGCGCTGGACAGAGCGGACGGGTACCCGAATCCTGGCGCCATGCGCCCTGCCGTCGCCGCCCTTCTCGTCGCCGTGCCGCTCGCCGCAGCGGCGGACGATCTCCCGCCGCCGGTGGCTGCGGCCATCGCCGAGGTCGAGGCCGCCTGCGGATCCGCGCCGGCGAGGATCGATCCGTTCGTCATCGACCGGCAGGACGTGAACGGTGACGGGGTGCCGGACTTCATCCTCAACGTCGGCGGCCTCCGATGCGGCGACGAAGAAGTCTCCCAGTGCGGCCTCATGGGATGCCCGAAGATCGTCCTCGCATCCTCGAAGAACGGGTTCGTCCTGGTGCTGGACATCTACGCGCACGACCTCCGGTTTCGCGCGCTGAATGGCCGGCCGGCGGCTTCGGCGAACGACGAGGGATGGAATTGCGGCTCGGTCCGGAGGGGGCCGGGCCGCACGACCTTCCTGTGGGACGGGACGCGCTTCGCCTGCGCCGAGTAGAGGTTGTCTGGCTTTCCGGCGCCGCAGGCAGGCGGTCGCTCCCCGGGTCGACGCTCCGGGAAGCGCCGGGCGAGCACAGGACCGGTCGCCCACCCTCGCTGGATGCGCGGATGTCCGATACGGCTTCGGCGCCCTCGCCGGTGACGTCGCCCTGTCGAGCGGCGCCCTCATTCCCGCTGTCGACCGTGCCCCCAGCGTCGCGGTCACCATCCGTCCGGACGGCGCGAACGCGCTGCGCGCCTGGGTCGGAGGAAGGCCCGGGGCGTAGCCTCCATCGGGGCCGCGATGAGCTAGTGCGCTGGACAGGGCGGACGGGCCTGAGGATCCTGGCCGCATGCGTCGCGCCCTCGCCGCCCTGGCTCTCGCCCTCCCGCCCGCCGTCCCGCTCACCGCCGCGGCGGACGATCTCCCGCCGCCGGTCGCGGCGTCGGCCGCGCGGGCCGAGGCGTCCTGCGGGTCCGAGCCGGCCACGCTCAAGCCGGGCTTCATCACCCGCCAGGACGTGAACGGCGACGCTGTACCGGACTTCATCCTGGATTTCGCGGCCGTCCAATGCGGCGATGACGGGTCCGCCGCGTGCGGCACCGCGGGCTGCGAGATGCAGGTCTTCGCCTCGACGACGGACGGGTTCGTGGACGCCTTCGACGCCGTCGCCCACGACCTCCGATTCCGCACGGTGGGAGGCCGCCCGGCGGTCATCGTCGATATGACCGGGGCGACGTGCGGACGATCCGGGCAGGATCCGTGCGGCGCGATCGCCGTCTGGAACGGCAGGACATTCGGCCGGACACGGTAGGGTGCATCCGCGGACCGCAGCCTTCCCCCATCGCGCCGCCGTTCCCATCCCGCCGCATCGGCGCCGCGACCCGGCGCGCCCCGGCGCGGACAGCACGGGAGGGGCGCCCGCGATCGGTTCACGCCCGCGCGCGTCACGAAGCCTTTGCCGGACGGCGCGCGGTCGGCCAGGGTGGGACCGCGTGCGGCGGGCGCGCCCTGACTGGAGCCAGACGAATTGATCCGATCGCATCTGACCTTAGCCGGAGTCCTCGTGTCCATGATTGCAGCCGCATCGCCCCTGATGGCAGCGCCCGACGGCATCCGCGCGGTGACCTTGTCGAGCGGCGGCCTGGCCGAAGTGACCCTGGTCCATGCCGTCGACGGCGACGGGACGATCGGGCTCAGCGTCCGGCCCGAGCAGGTCGACGACATTCTCAAGAGCCTCGTCGTGCGCGATCCCGTCGGAACCGTCGGCGCCCTGCGCCTGGACGGGGTGGATCAGGCCGACGAGACCCTGCGGACGATGCCGTTCACCGCGGACGACCTGTCCGCGCCGACCCGCCTCGTGGGCAAGCTGCAGGGCGTCCCGATCCGGGTCCAGAGCGGCGGGCGCACGCTCGAAGGGCGGGTGCTCGGCGTCTCCGAGCGGAATGCCGGGACCGGGACCGGCGACGTCTCGATCCTGACCGTCCTGACCGCGACCGGCACGCTCGAATCCGTGCCGATCGAGGACGGCGCCTCCGTGACGATCCTCGACCCGGCCATGGCGGCCAAGATCGCCGAGGCTATCGCGGCGGCCGGGAAGACCAAGGTCGGCGACGCCCACCGGGTCGAGATCGCCGTCTCCGGGCAGGGCCAGCGCGAGGTCCGGTTGACCTACGTCGTCGCCGCGCCCGTCTGGAAGACGAGCTACCGCATCGTCGATGGCGGCGGCGGGCGCGCGAACCTGCAGGCCTGGGCCATCATCGAGAACGCCCTCGGCGCCGACTGGACGGGCGTCGACGTCACCCTCTCGTCCGGGTCGCCGGTGGCGCTCCTCCAGCGCCTGCACAAGCGCTACTGGCGCAAGAGACCGGAGGCGCCGGTAATGGTCGAGGATGTCGGCATGCCGGACCTCGACCCGGGCACGGTCGCGTCGAAGTCGGTCGCGCGCCTGCGCGCCCCGGCCCCCGCCGCCGCGCCTCTTCCGGCCCCGATGGCGCGGATGGACACCCGCGACAGCCGCATGGAGGCCGCGGAACCGAGCTACGACGCCGCGGCCGCCACCGCGGGCGCCGCCGCCAGCGAGGGGGATGTCGCGGCGAACTTCACGCTGCCGCATCCGGTCGATCTGCGCGCCGGCGGCACGCTGTCGGTGCCGTTCCTCGATACCGAGATCGAGGCCGAGCGGGTCGCCCTCTGGAAGCCAGGCCAGGGGGTTCACCCGATCGCGGCCCTCCGGATCCGCAACAGCGCCGGCGCGACCCTGCCGGCGGGCCTCATCACCCTCTACGACCGCAAGGCCGGCTACCTGGGGGACGCCCGTCTGCCCGCGACGCCCGTCGGCGAGCAGCGGCTCGCCAGCTTCGCCCTCGACCGCAAGGTCGCCGTCCAGGCGGAGACCGCGCCGAGCGACGCCCTGACCAAGATCACCGTGGTCGACGGCGTGGCGCGCGCGACGGTGATCGCCCGGGAGGTCACGACCTACACGATCAAGGGTGCGCCGGACGCCGCCCGCTCCGTGATCATCGAGCATCCCCGACGGGATGGCTGGACCCTCACCGCGTCCGCTCGCGACGGCGAGACCCCCACGGCCTATCGCCTCAAGGTCGCGGTTCCCGCCGGCGGGACGGCCGAGACCCGGGCCGTGCTCGAGCGCGTCCGGATCGACGCCTACGACCTCGTCGACGCCGACGAGGCGCTGCTCGTCCGGTGGGCCTCCCTGGCGACCGACCCGGAGCTGGGCGGCAAGCTCAAGACCCTCTCCCAGGCCCGCGCCGAGGTCGCCGCGGCGACCCGGACCGTCGAGGAGATCGGCGAGCGCGCGGCGAAGGTGCAGGCGGAGCAGGAGCGCATCCGCAGCAATCTCGGCGCCGTTCCGAAGGACAGCGAGCTGGCGCGCCGCTATCTCAGCCGCATGGGTGCCCAGGAGGACGAGCTGGCGAAGCTCGATGCCGCCCGGACCCAGGCCGAGGACGGGCTCAGGGCGTCGCAGGCGCGGATCCGGTCGCTGATCGCGGCGCTCTGAGAGCGGTCCCGGATCCCCGCGCGATCCGGGACCGCCCGATCGACGGCCATCCCGGCCCGGACGCGGCCCGGACGCGGCCCGGACGCGGCCCGGCAGGGCCCTGTCCTAGGCGGGGCGGATGGCCGTCGCCAGATCGGCGGCCTGCGCGCGATCCCGGCACACCAGCCAGAGGTCGTCATGGGCCGACAGCTCGGCGTCGAACAGGTCCACGAAGTCCGCCGGCGGATCCCCGAGATCGGGCCAGTGGAACAGGCGGAAGCCCAGCGCCTCGAACAGCGGGAGGATCGGGCCCAGGTCCCACAATCGGTTGTTGCTCAGGGTCGCGTCGAGGCGCCCGGTGGCCAGGAGCGCGGCGTCCGAGATCGCCCCGCCCTCGCTCCAGGGGAACCAGCCGCGGCCGTAATCCAGGGTGTAGCGCTGCGCCGTCACCGACAGCCAGCCGACATGGCCGGTCCGGCGCTCCGGGCGCTCGAGCGGGCGCAGCGCCGTCGTCATGCGGCCGCCGCGGGTCGGGGCCCAGTAGGCGCGGCCCTCGCTCGCCGCCAGCAGGAGACCCTCCGTGGCTTCCGCCGGTACGCCCCCGGCCGGTGCGGAGCGGTCCTCGTTCCAGGCCGGCAGGCTCATGACGCACGCCCGGGGCCAGCCACCGCGGCAGGCCGCCACCATCACGCCCCAGCCCGACAGGCCGCCCGCGAAGGGCCGGGTCCCGTCGATCGGGTCGCCCACGAAGGTCCAGGCGTCGCGGGCGAGCAGCGCCCGGGCCGCCGCCTGTCCGAGATCCTCGGCGGTCTCCTCCTCGATCAGGTCGGGGCCGAACCGCGCGTGCATCAACCGACTGACGGCGAGGTCGGCCTCGGTCAGCGCCTGGCCGAGATCCGGACCCTTGTTGCTCATCGCGAGGCCTCGCGCCCGCATGGCGAGGGCCAGCGGGGCCGCCTCCTCGGCGAAGGCGAGCATCGCCGCGAGGACATCCGGCGCGGGTGCGGTGGGCGAGAGGGTCATGCGGCGAACAGTTCGGGGCTTCGGAGCATCAGGGCCTGGACGAGAACCAGGGTCTTGAGATCGGGCAGGCGGCCGGCCCGGGCCTGTTCCGCCAGCGCGGCCAGCGGCATCTCCACGGCCACCACCTGCTCGCCCTCCGCGTGCAGACCCCCGCCGGGGCCGACCCGGTCGGCCGCGGCGTAGGGTGCCAGGTAGAGCCAGAGGCGCTCCGAGGACACGCTCGGCATGCTGTAGGCGTGGGCGACCGGCTCCAGCCGGGTCAGCCGGACGCCCGCCTCCTCCATCGCCTCCCGGATCGCCGTCGCCTCGGGGGCGCCCCCGTCGAGGCCGCCCGCCGGGGCTTCGTCGAACTCGGCCGACTCACCCCAGAAGGCGGGCCCGACCCGCGCCTGACGGACGAGCAGCGCCACGCGCCGCTCGGGATCGTAGGGCAGCACGCAGGCCGCCTGCCCGTGGTCCTCCAGCGCCCGCCGCACGGTGCTGCCGTCCTGCAGCGTCAGCGTGGCGATGCCGAAGGTGTTCCAGCCGCGGTGGATCACCTGCAGCGGCAGGGCGGGCGGGATCTCGACCATGATCCGGTCAGCGCTTGGTGCTGGCGGCGGTCTGGCCGAACATCACCTTCTTGGCATCCTCGCTCATGGTCTTGCCGAAATCGGGATTGACCTCCGGGGCGCGGGCATAGGCCGCCTTGGTGGCGGGCCGCTCGGCGATCGCCGTGAACCAGCGCTTGAGGTTCGGGTGCTGGTCGAGGTTCTGCCCCTGCTTCTCCCACGGCACGATCCAGGGATAGCAGGCCATGTCGGCGATGGAGTAGTCCGGCCCGGCGACGAAGGCGCGGTCGGCCAGCCGCCGGTCGAGGACGCCGTAGAGCCGGTTGGTCTCGTTGACGTAGCGCTTGATCGCGTAGTCGATCTTCTCGGGCGCGTACTGCGAGAAGTGGTGGTTCTGGCCGAGCATCGGGCCGAGGCCGCCCATCTGCCAGAACAGCCATTGCAGCACCTCGGCCCGGCCGCGCGGGTCACCCGGGATGAAGCGCCCGGTCTTCTCGGCGAGGTAGAGCAGGATCGCCCCCGACTCGAACAGCGTGACCGGCGCGCCGCCGCCCGCCGGCTCGTCGTCGACGATCGCCGGCATCCTATTGTTGGGCGCGATCTTGAGGAAATCCGGGTTGAACTGCTCACCCTTGCCAATATTGACGGGATGAATGTGGTAAGGAACGCCCGCTTCTTCGAGAAACATCGTGATCTTATGGCCGTTCGGCGTCGGCCAGTAATGGAGTTCGATCATCGGCTGGTGTCCCGCTATGCCCCCGGCGGACGGGAAGTGGGTCGGCGCGCCGCTCCGGTCAAGCATGGTGCCGGCGACGACGCCGGCGGCGCACGCAGGGCTGGGCATCCGGGCCTCACCCGCCGGCGCAGCCCTGGACGTCGACGTGGACGGCGTAGAGCGACTGGCTCGCCGCCATGAACAGGCGGTTGCGGTGCCGGCCGCCGAAGCAGAGGTTGGCGCAGCGCTCCGGCAGCCGGATGCGGCCGATCGGCCGGCCGTCGGGGTTGAACACCATGACGCCGTCCAGTGCGTCGTCGCCCATGCCCCACCCGCACCAGAGATTGCCGTCGACGTCGCAGCGCAGCCCGTCCGGCGTGCCCGGCCCGGCATCGATCAGGACCCGCCGGTCGCGGAGCGTGCGGCCGGCGACCACGTCGTAGGCGGCGATCCGCCGGGTCGGCTGCCCGCGCGATTCCACGAGGTAGAGCACGCGGCCGTCGGGGGAGAAGCACAGGCCGTTGGGGCCGGCGAGGTCGGTGGCCACGGCCTCCAGCGCACCGGTGACCGGGTCGAGCCGGTAGACGTTCTGCGGCAGTTCGGGCTCGGCGCGCACGCCTTCGTAGAACCCGCCGATCCCGAAGGGTGGGTCGGTGAACCAGACCGCGCCGTCGGCCGCGGTCACCACGTCGTTGGGCGAGTTGAGCCGGCGGCCCTCGAATGCGTCCGCCAGGACGGTGATCGCGCCGTCATGCTCGGTCCGGGTGACCCGACGGCCGCCGTGCTCGCAGGTGACGAGCCGCCCCTGCCGGTCGCGGGTGTTGCCGTTGGCGAAGCCCGACGGCCGCCGGTAGAGGCCGACCGCCCCGCTCTCCTCGTCCCAGCGCAGGATGCGGTCGTTGGGGATGTCGCTCCAGAGCAGGTAGCGTCCGTCGCCGAACCAGACCGGCCCCTCGCACCAGCGGAAGCCGGTCGCGAGGCGCTCGACCGCCGCGTTGAACACCCGGTAGCGGGCGAAGGCGGCGTCGAGAATCTCGACCGCCGGGTCCGGGTAGCGCGGGCTCGGTGTCCACACGGGCAGGTCCCTGTCACTCGCGGCGATCGTTACCGTTCCGGCGCGGGCCGGCAAGGCCCGCCGCGCGGACGTGGGCGCAGCACCGCGGTGACGCTGCGGCGACGAGGGCCGGAAGCGCCCGGCACGGCGATCCGGGCGCACCATCCTCCACCCCCCAGTGATGGCAGGCGCCGGTTCGACAGCGGGGCGGTTCGGCCCTCGTCCCGGCCCGAACGCTACCGCGCCCCGATTTGTCTGACAAGTGGTACGCGACGGCCAGGCCGCCGCGAAGGGCCGATCCCGGAAGCGTCGGCGCGCACCGCGCCGCGCCTTGCGGGGGAACGGCGGAACCGCTACGGCATTGAGGCCGTGTGGCAGTCGGGGTGTGGCGCAGTCTGGTAGCGCACCTGGTTTGGGACCAGGGGGTCGTAGGTTCGAATCCTATCGCCCCGACCATTCGATCAGGAGCTTGTCGAGTCAGATGCCGAGCGCCCGCATCTTCCGTCCGTCTCGGGACGCCACGCAGTCGGGCCTCGCCCGGACCAAGCAGTGGATCCTGGAGTTCGACCGGACCAGCCCGCGCGAGATCGATCCGCTGATGGGGTGGAACGGGTCCTCGGACATGCTCCAGCAGGTGCGCCTGGAATTCGACACCGAGGAGGAGGCCGTGGCCTACGCGAAGCGCGAGGGGATCGCCTACCGCGTCGAGCAGCCGGCCAAGCCCGTCCAGCGCAAGGGCCTGTCCTACTCGGACAATTTCAAGTTCAACCGCACGGCGCCCTGGACCCATTGAGGCCGTCGCCGCCGCGTCAGGCCTCGCGGCGCGCCTTCCACGCTGGGTAGGGCGAATCGCCCGGCGGACGCAGCTGCGTGACGCGCATCGGCTGCGCGTCGAGGGGCTGGCAGAGCTCGGCGTAGATCGGCGTGCTGCCGGCGCCGTAGGTCTCGGCCTCCTCGGCCGAGAAGGCGAAGTAGCCCTCCTTGAAGCCGGCCAGGCGCATCGCGGCGTGGCACATCGGGCACGGGCGGCCGCTCGCGTACATCACGCAGTCGCCGAGGTCGCGGCGGCCGAGGAGGCGGCTGGCCTCGCGCAGCGCCACCATCTCGGCATGGGCGCTGGGGTCGTTGGTCGCGTGCACGGTGTTGGCCGCGCGGACCAGCACGGTCCCCTCCCGCACGATGACCGCGCCGTAGGGCGCACCGCCCGCCTCGACATTGGCGGCGGCGAGGGCCACCGCCTCGCCGATATGGTCCTCGTGCGTCGACATGGACGGGCTCGACATGGACGGGCTCGACATGGCTGAGCTTTCCTCCGCTGGCGCGCCAACGCCGCGCGCGGCCGGAAGTTCAGCGCTCCGCGCTCAGAACGCGTAGCGCACCGTGCAGTAGGGCATCGTCTCGGCGAGCAGGGCCTTGAAGCGGGTGAGCCAGCGGCCCTTCCAGCCGGCCCGGTAGCGCAGGTTGGTGCCCCCGCCCTCCGAGACCTTCGCCTCCTGGATGTCCGGCCGCCAGAGCAGGTCCTCGGCCTTGGGGTGCCAGCCGAGATTGACCGCGTGCAGATCCGCGTTGTGGGTCAGCATGATGATCTCGCACTTGAGCTGCGCCTTGGCGGCGTCGGACAGCGTCGCGTCGATCTCGGCGAACAGCGCCCGCCAGTCGGCCTCCCAGCCCTCGTAGAGGATCACGGGCGAGAAGTTGGCGTGGACCTCGTAGCCGGCGGCCACGAACTCGTCGATGGCGGCGATCCGCTCGGCGATCGGGGCGGTGCGCACGTCCACGATCCGGGCGATCCGCGCCGGCATGAGCGAGAAGCGGACGCGCGTCTTGCCCTGCGGATCGTAGGCGAGGAGGTCGCGGTTGACGGCCTTGGTGGCGAAGGAGGCCTTGGCGTTGGGCAGGGTGCGAAACAGCGCGACCAGGGCGCGGACGCCGTCGCTGACCGCCGCGTCGACCGAGAGGTCGCCGTTCTCGCCGATATCGTAGACCCAGTGCTCCGGATCGATCGGGTCCGGCTCCGGCAGGCGCCCCTGGCGGCCGGCGTGGCGGGCGATCGCCGCGCAGGCCTGCTCGAGGTTCACGAACAGCGAGATCGGGTTGGAGAAGCCCTTGCGGCGCGGCACGTAGCAATAGGCGCAGGCCATGGCGCAGCCGTTGGAGGTCGAGGGCGCGATGAAGTGGGCGCTGCGGCCGTTGGGGCGCATCGCCAGCCCCTTCTTCACGCCGAGGACCAGCGTCGAGCGCTTGATCCGCACCCAATCCTCCACCGAGCCGGCGTTGCCGTGGAGTTCCGGGATGTTCCAGTGCGACGGCACGACGATGCGCGCGGCGTCGGGAAAGCGCGCCAGGATGTCCCGGCCCAGCGGGAAGTCGCCGACAGTGGGCTCGTGATAGATCGTCCGGATATCGAGCAGGTCGCGGGTCAGGGCCATGGACGATCCGGGGCCCGGAAGCGGCCCGCGACCCGATATGGTGCGCGGCGACGCGGCCGGAATGCCTTGCAACCCGGAGTCTCTCTTCGCGCGGCGCGCGAAAAGCTCGGGATCGGGCGCGGCGCGCGTTGATCGTTCAACGATATCTTACGATTCGGTGCCATGAGTCCCTCATCTTCGAGTGGACGTGCGATGATCGTTCGGGACCAGGAGAGATCCGAGCCGGGCTCACCCGGCTCCGGTGAATCTCTCGACCCTGCAGATCCGAGGTGGGGCGCGCTGATCCGGCGGGATCAGCTGGAGGCCATGCGCGGGAGCGTGCTGGCGGCCATCCCGGTCAACATGCTGCTCGGCGTGGCGAGCATGCTCGTCGCCTACAGGAGCGGGCACGGCACCGTGGGGGCCATCTGGTTCGCGGCGTCGACCAGCGTCAACCTCCTGCGAATCGCCCTCTGCCGGATCCCCTGCCTCGGCCTGGCGCTGACCGCCGACATGACGCCGAGCCTGGCCGCGGCCGCCGCGCGCTCCGTCGACCGGCACCTGCGCGTCTTCACGGTCGCGGCGTTCCTCTCCGGACTGGTCTGGGCCTGTCAGCCGCTCCTGTGCGACGGCTACACGACCGCCGAGACCCTGTTCTACCTGACCATCACCTGCGGCGTGACCGCGGGGGCGGTGACGCACGGGATCGCGTACGCGCGCATCCCCCTCGCCTTCATCGCCCTGCCGCTGCTGTCCGTCGTGGCCTGCCTCGCCTATGCCGGCGACTTCGACCGGAACTGCCTCGCGGCCTGCGTGCTGCTCTACTTCCTCGCCCTGACGCACACGGCGTTCCGCAGCGAGTCCGTGTTTCGCGAGGCGAGCCGGCTCAAGAACGAGGCCCACGCCCTCGCCCGGTCCCGCGCCGAGGCCCATGCCAGCGCCAGCGCCCTCGTGGACGAGATGCGGTGGCGCGCCACGCACGACGATCTCACCGGCCTGCTGAACCGCGCGGGCTTCCTCCAGGCGACGGAGAACCGGCTCCGCACCGGGACCCTCAGCCTGCTGATGCTCGACCTCGACGGGTTCAAGTTCGTCAACGACGTCTACGGCCACAAGGCGGGCGATCGGGTGCTCGTCGAGGTGGCGCGCCGGCTGAAGGACGCGCTGCCGGAGAACGGTCTCGCGGCCCGGCTGGGCGGCGACGAGTTCGCGGTGCTGTACGATCCCGTGACGTCGGGCGTGCCCGACAACGTCATGGCGGCGAACCTCATCGCCGCGGTGTCCCAGCCGTTCGACGGCTTCGACGCGGGCCGCCTCGGGGTCAGCATCGGCGTCCACGCGAGCGCGGAGCCGAGCTTCACCGAGATGCTGAGCTGCGCCGACGAGGCGCTCTACGCCGCGAAGGCCGCCGGGCGGAACCGCTACCGGGTGTTCGATTCGGGCCTGCGCGAGGGGCTGCAGATGCGGCGGGACCTGGAGCGCGACCTGTCGCAGGCCCTGGTCGAGAACGCCCCGAAGGTCTGGTTCCAGCCGATCTACGCGGCCGATGGCCGGACCCTGGTCGGGCTGGAAGCCCTGATCCGCTGGGAGCATCCGCGGCTCGGCTGGATCGCGCCCCCGGACCTGATCGCCGCCGCCGCGATGGCCGGCCTGACCGTATCGCTGCTCCGCTACATCCTCGAGCAGGTCTGCGCGATGCTGGAGATCCTGCATCGCCGCGGCCTGAGCGGCGTGCGCGTGGCGATGAACGTCTCACCCCGGGAGATGGCGCAGGTCCCCGTGGACGAGATCGTCATCGGGCGCCTGAACCTCCTCGGCCTGCCGCCCACCATGCTGGAGATCGAGATCACCGAGGAGACGGCCCTCGACATCGGCGCGGTGCAGGGCAAGCTGCAGGCGCTGTCCCGCGCCGGCATCCGGGTCGCCCTGGACGATTTCGGCATCGGCTACTCGTCGCTCTCCTCGCTGCGCCAGCTCAAGGCGGACCGGATCAAGATCGACCGGAGCTTCGTGACCGGCCTCGGGGCGAGCGACGACAAGCGCGGGCTCGTCCTCGCCGTCCTCGGCCTCGGCCGGCTGCTCGGGCTCGACGTGGTGGCGGAAGGCGTCGAGTCGGCTGAGGACCTGAACATCCTGCAGGCGATGGGCTGCCCGTTCCTGCAGGGCTACCATCTCGGCCGCCCGATGCCGGTGGAAGATCTGGAGACCACCCTGCTCAGCACCCGCATCGCCGCGGCCTGAGCCGGTGCCGGCGCGCGCGGCTCAGAACCGCCCGGCATCCGCCGGATCGCGGCGCATCAGCCGGCGCGCCGCCGCGCGCCACAGGCGGTCCGGAATCCCGTAGAGCCACACGAGCGCCGCGCACCCGGCGATCGCCAGCAGGAACAGCCAGGCCAGCGCCTCGAGGATGGGCCCCGGCGGCGTTCCGGACTCGGTCCGGTCGTACCAGAGCGGGTCCGTGTCCCAGGGCGGATCGTCGTTGTCCACGGCAGAACCCTCCACCGCGGGTCCGAATGCGGCCCGGGGCGCTCGCGCGGCGGTGACCGATGAATCGGTCCGCGTCACTCCTCTGCCGGCCCGGTCCGCACACGCCTGACCGGGTCCAGCGCGGTCACGCTACAGGCCCCGCCGCGCGCCCTTCGAATACCCATTTCGGACTACGGCCTTCGACCGGCCGCGCTTTTCCACATCCAACTTTCTCCGCAATTTATTGCTTAGTTTGCGGGCTATGGCATTCTGACCGTCTAAAAGACTGCGTGACCTGCCATGAGATCTGCCAAACGCCTGTGGCACGAGCGCTGGGCGCTGTGTTCGATGCTGGCCCTGTCGGCCGCCTGCGGGCCGCCGGCGCGGGCGGCGGACATGCGCATCGAGGCCGCCAAGATCACCGGCGGTGATCTCTGGATCATCGGTTACGCCGACGATCCGGGGGTGGAGATCACGCTCGACGGCCAGTTCCCCCACCGGACCGACAGCCGCGGCTATTTCGAGTTTCGCGTCGTCTATCATCCGGCCACCTGCATCGCGACGCTGCGGACGCCGAAACAGACCCGCAGCATCGTGGTCGGCGAGTGCGGCCAGCAGGGGCCGCAGGCGCCCGGGCTCGCCGGCCCGCGCGGCGAGACGGGTCCGCGGGGCGAGGCCGGGCCTCCCGGCGAGCGGGGCGCGATGGGACCGCCCGGGCCGCCCGGACCCCAGGGGCCAGCCGGCGCGGAGGGCGTCGCCGGACCGCCGGGCCCGCCGGGCGAGCGCGGCCCCATCGGCATGGCCGGCGCACCGGGGCTGATGGGGGCCATGGGCCCGCCCGGCCCGCCCGGGCCGCCCGGCGGCACCCGCGGGCAGCCGGCTTCCCCGAGCGCCGCGCCGAAACCGAACCCGTCGGCCGCGCTGGCAGGGCCGGCGCCGAAGCCGCGGCCGCCGGCGCGGGCGCGCCGCGCACCCGAGCCGGAATCCGCGCCCGAGGGACCGCTGGATCTGGAGCCCGACGCCGGCGGCGGCGGGATGGACCGCTACTAGGCGCGGACCGGTGTCGACCGCAGGGCCAGCCGCGGAACGGGCCACCCTGCCCGGCCAGGGGCGACGCGTCGGCCCCCAAGTCTCGCGTGGCTGCACGCCGGCAATAGTCTTTGGAAGAGCGTATTTATGCGACTTAACAACTCAATTCGCTCGCGTGCCGCGCTGTCCGCGCCGGGTGTGTCACCTTAATGCCCCAACGCCGCACATTCCGCCGCCAGACCCGCACCGAGGCGAGCCAAAGCGCCCGGTTTGCGCTAAGCGTGACGGTGGGGCGGGCTTGATCGGAGACGAGCGAAACGCCGTACCTTGGCCGTTTTCGTCTCGGACTTCCGGACCGAAAGAGACCGCAAGGGCTTGTTCATCGTGACACGACGTCCACCAGCGAGTTGCCCGACGTTCCGCCTGGCCGGGATGGTGTCCGGACTCGCGATGCTGGCTGCCATGCCGGCATCGGCCGAGACTCTGGAGAGCGCTCTCGCGAAGGCCTATCAGGGCAATCCGAGCCTGAACGCCAGCCGTGCGGGCGTGCGCGCTATCGACGAGAACGTGGCGATCGCGCAGTCGGGCTACCGGCCGACCGTCAACGTCAACGCCGCGATCGGCGTCCAGTACCTTCAGACGCGCTCGTCCAGCACGGTCGCGACGGCGGCCACCGGCGGCACGGCCGCGACCACCGCCGGATCGGCCCTCGGGACGACGGGCGGCGGCCTGGGCGGAACGGCGGGCGCCGGGACGACCGGGACCGGAACGACCACGGGGATCGGGACGACGGGGATCGGGACCGCGGGCGGCACCACCGGCATCGGAACCTCAGGTGCCGGGGCGGCGGGATCCGCGACCGGCGGCGAGGGCCTGTCCGGCGGCGCGACCTCCGACATCGCGAGCCAGGTCATCACCTCCCGGCGGACGACGCGCACCACCTACCTGCCGAGTTCCGCCAGCCTGAACGTCACGCAGACGATCTTCAACGGCTTCCAGACCGACAACACGGTCCGGCGCGCGGAGTCGCAGGTCTACAGCCAGCGCGAGAGCCTGCGCTTCACCGAGCTGTCGGTTCTGTACAGCGCCGTCCAGGCGTACATGAACGTGCTCAGCAACACGGCGACGCTGGAGCTGAACCGGAACAACGTCGAGGTTTTGGAAGAGCAGCTCCGCCAGACCCGGGACCGCTTCAACGTCGGCGAGGTGACCCGGACCGACGTCGCGCAGGCCGAGGCCCGACTGGCCGGCGCGCGATCGCAGGTCGCCCAGGCCGAGTCGACTCTCCGCACGAGCATCGGCGTCTACCGGCAGAATATCGGCGTCGAGCCGCGCCAGCTCGCGCCGGGTCGGCCGCTGGACCGGTTCGTGCCGCGCAGCCTCGATCAGGCGATCGCCGTCGGCCTGCGCGAGCACCCGCAGGTCGTCTCGGCCATCCACAACGTCGACGCGAGCGAGGCCCAGGTGAAAGTCCTGGAAGGCCAGCTCGCCCCGCAGCTCAGCCTGCAGGGCTCGCTCAGCCAGCTCTACGACCAGAACGGACCGAACCAGAGCTTCTTCGTCGGCTTCGTCGGCGGACGGCTCTCGATCCCGATCTACGAGGGCGGCCAGACCTACGCGCAGATCCGGCAGGCCAAGGAGTCGGTCGGCCAGGCCCGCATCCAGGTCGACCAGATCCGCGATCAGGTCCGCGCCCAGATCGTCGATTTCTGGGGCCGGCTCGAGGCCGCCAAGGCGCAGGTCATCGCCGCCCAGGCCCAGGTCCAGGCCAACGAGGTGGCGCTGAACGGCGTGCGCGAGGAAGCGCGCGTCGGCCAGCGCACGACCCTCGACGTGCTCAACGCGCAGCAGGAACTGCTGAACTCCCGGGTGAACCTCATCGTCGCCCAGCGTGACCGGGTCATCTTCTCCTACGGGGTGGTCCAGGCGATCGGACAGTTGACCGCGCGCTTCACGGCGCTCCCGGTCGAATACTACAGCGCCAAGGTTCACTACGATCAGGTCAAGGATCTCTGGTTCGGCCTGCGCACCCCGGACGGTCGCTGACGGCTTTTCCACGGGGAGTGTGTTGTGGGCGCGCTTGCCGTCACGAAACGGCATGGAATACTGATTGAACATCGATCCATTCGGGTCGCTTTCCAGTCTCCCATGCCCGAGTGCGCCTGCCGATGAGTGCAGCAAGCCCCAAGATCCCGGACTCGAAATTCCAGGACAAGGCTGCCGATAAGGCGCACGAGCCTTCGATGGAAGAGATCCTCGCGTCGATCCGGAGGATCATCGCCGACGATCAGGCCGCCAAGCCGGCCGAGGTCGCGGCGCCCGCTCCGGAGCCCGACGACGTGCTCGACCTCGCGGAGGTCGCCGAGCCGGTGATGCGCCCGCGCGTCGTCGAGCCGGAACCGGAACCCGAGCCGGCGCCGGACCTGCTCGACTTCGACGCGATCGACTTCGAGGACCCGGTGACCGCCGCGCCCGAACCGGAGCCCGAGCCCGAGCCCGAGCCGGCCCCGGAGCCGCCGCCCCCACCGCCTCCGCCCCCGCAGCCCGTGCTCCAGGCCGCCCGCGCGCCCGAGCCGGAGCCCGAGGCCCTGGTCTCTCCGGCCACGGATGCCAGCGTCAGCGGCGCGTTCAACCTGCTGGCCCACACCGTGCTGACGCAGAACGCCCGGACCCTGGAGGATCTCGTCAAGGAGATGCTCCGGCCGATGCTGAAATCCTGGCTCGACGACAACCTCCCGGCCGTGGTCGAGCGCCTCGTGCGCGCCGAGATCGAGCGGGTGTCGCGCGGCCGCTGAGCCGGCGGCCTGGGTACGGCGGCCGCGGGCCGCCGTCCGCGTGTTGACGGGAGCGGCGTGACGGTCGAAAGCGGGGCCACCCCCGTTTGGACAAGCGCCGGCCCGTACCCGCGATGATGGACAAGACCTTCGAGCCCACCTCCGTCGAGGCGCGGATCTCCGCCGCCTGGGCCGAGGCGGACGCCTTCCGTGCCGGCCGGCCCGAGCGCGCCGGGGCCCCGCCGTACTGCATCGTGATCCCGCCGCCGAACGTGACGGGCTCCCTGCACATGGGCCACGCCCTCAACAACACGCTGCAGGACATCCTCTGCCGCTTCGAGCGCATGCGCGGCAAGGACGTGCTCTGGCAGCCGGGGACGGACCATGCCGGCATCGCCACCCAGATGGTGGTCGAGCGGCGGATGATGGAGCGTCAGGAGCCCGGCCGCCGCGAGATCGGCCGCGCGGCCTTCGTCGAGAAGGTCTGGGCCTGGAAGGCGGAATCCGGCGGCGCGATCGTCAACCAGCTGAAGCGGCTCGGCGCCTCGTGCGACTGGTCCCGCGAGCGCTTCACCATGGACGAGGGGCTGAGCCGGGCCGTGCTCAAGACCTTCGTCGACCTGCACCGGCAGGGCCTGATCTATCGCGACAAGCGGCTGGTGAACTGGGACCCGAAGTTCCAGACCGCGATCTCGGACCTGGAGGTCCAGCAGGTCGAGACCAGGGGCCATCTCTGGCACTTCGACTACCCGGTGGTGGACGAGGCCGGCGCCGAGACCGGCGCCGTCATCACGGTGGCCACCACCCGCCCCGAGACGATGCTGGGCGACACCGGCATCGCGGTCCATCCCGAGGACGCGCGCTACACCGCGCTCGTCGGCCAGCGCGTGCGCCTGCCGCTGGTCGGGCGGCTGATCCCGATCGTGGCCGACACCTACTCGGATCCCGAGAAGGGCACGGGCGCGGTCAAGATCACGCCCGCCCACGATTTCAACGACTTCGACGTCGGCCGCCGCCACGGACTCGGCCTGATCAACGTCCTCGATCCCGAGGGCCGGATGCTGCTCGACGGCAACGCCGAGTTCCTCGACGGCGTCGCGCCCGAGCCGGAGGCCCTGGCGCTCCACGGCCTCGACCGGGCGCAGGCCCGCAAGGAGGTGGTGGCGCTGATGGAGGCGCGCGGTCGGCTGCGCGCGATCGAGCCGAACACCCACGCGGTCCCGCACGGCGACCGCTCGGGCGTGGTCATCGAGCCCTACCTGACCGACCAGTGGTACGTGAACGTCAAGCCGCTCGCGGAGCGCGCCCTCCAGGCGGTGCGCGACGGGCAGACCAAGTTCGTGCCCGAGAACTACGAGAAGATCTTCTTCCAGTGGCTCACCAACATCGAGCCGTGGTGCATCTCGCGCCAGCTCTGGTGGGGCCACCAGATCCCGGTCTGGTACGACGACGCCGGCGGCATCTTCGTCGCCGAGAGCGAGGCCGAGGCGCAGGCGGCGGCCGACGCGCAGCACGGCCGGCCGGTCGCGCTCACCCGCGACGCGGACGTCCTCGACACGTGGTTCTCCTCGGCGCTCTGGCCGTTCTCGACGCTGGGCTGGCCGGACACGACCCCGGAACTCGCGCGCTTCTACCCGACCAACACCCTGGTGACCGGCAAGGACATCCTGTTCTTCTGGGTCGCCCGGATGATGATGATGGGCCTGCACCTCACCGACCGGGCGCCCTTCGACACGGTCTACCTGCACACCCTGGTGCGGGACGCGTCGGGCGCGAAGATGTCGAAGTCGAAGGGGAACGTCGTCGATCCCCTGGAACTGATCGATCAGGTCGGCGCCGACGTCCTGCGCTTCACCCTCTGCGCCCTGGCCGTCCAGGGCCGCGACATCAAGCTGTCCACCGACCGTGTCCAGGGCTACCGCAACTTCGCGACCAAGCTCTGGAACGCCGCCCGCTTCGCCGAACTGAACGGCTGCCGCCTCGACCCGGCCTTCGACCCGCGCTCCGCCACCGGCGCGATCAACCGCTGGGCGCTCACCGAGGCGGCCCGCGCGGTCGACGAGGTCGCGGGCGCCCTCGAGGCCTTCCGCTTCAACGACGCGGCGGCGGTGGCCTACCGCTTCGTCTGGAACATCTTCTGCGACTGGTATCTCGAGCTCGCCAAGCCGGTGCTCCAGGGCGAGAGCGTCGATCCGGCGATCCGGGCCGAGACGCAGGCGAGCGTGGCGTTCCTGATCGATCAGGTCGCCAAGCTGCTCCACCCGTTCATGCCGTTCCTCACGGAGGAGCTGTGGGCGATCAAGGGCGCCGACCTGTCGGAGCGCGGCCTGCTGACCCTGGCCGCCTGGCCGGACCTCGGCGGCCTCGCCGACGCGGCCGCGGAGGCCGAGGTCGGGTTCGTGGTCGATCTCGTCAGCCAGATCCGCTCGGCGCGGTCCGAGACCAATGTCCCGGCCGGCGCGCAGATCCCGCTGGTGATGGTCGGCGCCGCCCCGGAGGTGAGAGCGCGGGTTGAGGCGTGGCGCGACACGCTCCTGCGTCTCGCTCGGCTGTCGGAGATCACCTTCTCCGAGACGCCGCCGAAGAACTCGGTGCAGCTCCTAGTGCGCGGCAGCGTCGCCGCGCTGCCCCTTGAAGGCGTGGTCGACCTCGCGGCCGAGGTCGCGCGCCTGAAGAAGGAGCAGGGCAAGGCGCAGGGCGAGATCAAGAAGATCGACGCGAAGCTCGGCAACGCCGACTTCGTGGCCCGGGCGCCCGAGGAGATCATCGAGGAGAACCGGGAGCGCCGCGAGAGCGAGTCGGCGCGGCTGGCGAAGATCGAGGAAGCTCTGGTCCGGCTCAGCGGCGACTGAGCGCCCGTCCGGGAGCGCTCCGACGTGTCAGGCCCGCCCCGGGGGTGACCCGGCCCCGGAGGCTCGCCCGTCAGCGTCGGGTGCCGAGGGTTCCGGTGAACGCCCGCGGCCCGCCCCAACTGGCGGCGGACGCGTCGTTCGGGGTCCAGAAGCCGTCCTGCGACGCGCCCCGCGGATGCAGGGAATAGTCCGGTGGAACGTAGCCGCCCGACTGGTTCCAGTAGCCGGGCCGGAAGTTGGCCGCCGATTTCGCAACGCGCTCATCTCCGGGGCGGCGCGTATCGACGCTGTACGTTCTCTCGGAAACGCTGCGCAGCGCGCGACTTGCGACGGCGGGCTTCGCGTCGAAGTAATCACGGTAATCCGCGTACGACTCGACCGCCAGCGCGCCGACAGTCGATCCGAAGAACATGGCGGCCGCCAACAGCACCTTCATTGTCAATTCCTCTGCCTACACACTCGGATCTGGCGGCACCGAGATTGCGCCGGCCCGCCGAACTGAGCGGTATTTAAGATCGACTCCCGGAAACTGCGGTGCTGGGCGGCACGAGCCCGGATCCGGCTCGGCCAGCGCCGCGACGTCGGGCCTCCGGTCTCGGTCACGCGCCGCGATCGCGCTGGGGCTCCGCGAGCGCTCGGCTACCTGTCCAAACGGTAATTTGATCGCCACGCCCGGGTCAGGCGCCGCCCCTTAGACAGATCCCATCGATGGCCGCGACCGCCGGCGTCGTCCCGATCAGTCCCGAGAGGTTGAGACCCCCCATGACCGAGACCCGTCCCACTGGCCGCACCTCGCGCCGCGCCCTCGCCTCCGTGGCGGCCGCCGCGCTGATCGCCGGCGGTGCCATCGGCAGCGGTTATCTGCCGGCCGCGACCCCGGCCTACGCGCAGGCGCTGCCCAAGTCGCCGATCGAGGCCCCCGAGCACCCGCCGGGCTCGTTCGCCGGTATCGTCAACAAGGTGAAGCCGGGCGTCGTCTCGGTGAAGGTGAAGCTCGACGACTCGGCGAGCAGCGACGACGACGACGGACCGAGCCAGGGGCGCAACCTCCAGAACGTGCCGCCGCAGCTGCGCGAGTTCTTCAAGCGCTTCGGCCAGAACGGCCCCGGCGGGATGCAGCCCCAGCATCAGGGCCCGCGCGGCGCTGTCGGCTCCGGCTTCATCATCTCGGCCGACGGCTACGTGGTCACCAACAACCACGTGGTCGACCATGCCAAGACCGTGCAGGTGACGCTGGACGACGGGCGCACTCTCGACGCCAAGGTCATCGGCAAGGATTCCAAGACGGACGTCGCCCTGCTGAAGATCACCGAGGGCTCGAACTTCCCGTACGTCCAGTTCGGAAAGGCCGCGCCGCAGGTCGGCGACTGGGTCGTGGCGATCGGTAACCCGTTCGGCCTCGGCGGCACCGTGACCGCCGGCATCGTCTCGGCCCGCGGCCGCGACATCGGCGCCGGCCCCTACGACGACTTCCTGCAGATCGACGCCCCGATCAACAAGGGCAACTCGGGCGGCCCGACCTTCAACGTCAACGGCGAGGTGGTCGGCATGAACACCGCCATCGCGTCCCCGTCGGGCGGCAGCGTCGGCCTCGCCTTCGCGATCCCCGCCGAGACCGTCCAGGCGGTGGTCGACCAGCTCCGCACCGACGGCAAGGTCGCCCGCGGCTACCTGGGCGTCCAGATCCAGCCCGTGACGCAGGACATCGCCGAGGGCCTGGGCCTCGACAAGGCCAAGGGTGCCCTGGTCGACCACGCCGAGAACGGCACCCCGGCGGCCAAGGCCGGCCTGAAGGCGGGCGACGTGATCGAGAAGGTCAACGGCGACACGGTGGACAGCGCCCGCGAGCTGTCGCGCAAGATCGCCGGCCTGAAGCCGGGCGCCAAGGTCGAGCTGAGCTACCTGCGCGGCGGCAAGACCGACACCGCCACGGTGACGCTGGGCACGATGCCGACCGACGGCACCAAGATGGCGAGCCGCGACGACGACTCGGGCAACGGCCAGCCGCGGCTCGGCCTGCAGCTCGCCCCGGCCGGCGATGTCGGCCTGTCGGATCAGGGCGTCGCGGTGGTCCAGGTCGATCCCGACGGCCCGGCGGCCGCCAAGGGTATCGAGGCGGGCGACGTGATCCTCGACGTCGGCGGCCAGAGCGTGGCCCGTCCGTCGGACGTGGCGACGCAGATCCGGGCGGCCGAGTCGAGCGGGCGCAAGGCCGTGCTGATGCGGGTGAAGAGCGGCAAGGGCCAGACCCGGTTCGTGGCGGTCTCGCTCAACAAGAAGGCCGGCTGAGGCCGGTTTCTCCCGGCGCGGGGTCCGCCCCGCGCCGTCTCGTGGTGACCTCCGACTCGCGCCGGCCGTACAGGCCGGCGCTTTTTCGTGGCTCACCTGACCGCGTTCGCGGGTCTCAGCGACCCGGGACCGGTATGCCCAGTCCCGGCCCGAGCCGCGTCCGGCACCGTCCCAGCGCCGCGAAGGCGGCGTTCGAGTCCCGGGCGAGGCGCATGAGGTCTCCCAGGCGTGCCCGGCCGCGCGCGAAGGCGAAGAACACCGCGGCGATGTCGGGCTCGCCGTCCGGCGTGAGGGCCGAGGCCGCGAAAACCGGGAGGGCCTGGTCGGCCGGATCGCAGATCACCCGCACGGCCGCGAAGGGCAGGCCGTGCCGGCCCGCGAAGGACGCGGCCACGTGCGATTCCATGTCGACGGCCGCGGCGCCGGTGGTGGTCCGCAGGTCCGTCTTGCCGTCGACCGCGAGCACCGCCGTGTCGACGCCCGCCAGATCCGCCGGGATCACCCGCGGCCCGACGCCGGACAGGAGGTTGAGCAGCGTGGCCGACAGGTCGAGATCGGCGGCGCGCCGCCCCTCCTCGCTCACCACGCCGGTGCCCACCACGACGTCGCCGGGCCGGAGCGAGGGATCGAGGCCGCCCGCGATGCCGAAGCTGACAACCGCCCGGCAGCCGGGCTGGCCGCGGGCCTCCAGGAGCTGGCGGAGCCGGTAGGGATTGCCGCCGGCTCCCACGGCCTCGACCCCCGCCCCCGCCGCCATGCGGCGCTCGCGGGCGAGGCCGGTAACGGCCAGGACGGGTGCGGCGGGATCGATCATGGCGCGCTCGTGGACGAGTCCGGCGAGGTCCGCAAGAAGGCGCGAGCGCCGAGGCGGGGTCCGGGCCGGATCCGACGCGGGGGGCGGTTCGTCCGGTCCCGCGGGATCGCTGTCTGAGGAGGCCACGTGTCTCGTACCGGGGCTCGCGGATCGGCTGTCGGGACGGTCGAGCGCGCCGCGATCCGGCGGAGCGGAGCCGGCCCGCCGGGCCGGCCCCAGGACGTCGGCGGACGTCACATGCCGAACTGGACGCGCCGGCTGTTGCCACGCTTGAGGTTGCGGAAGCGCGCCATCGCCCAGAGCGGGAAGAACTTCGGGTAACCATGGTACCGCAGGTAGAAGACCCGCGGGAAGCCCGTGGCGGTGTAGCGCTCCTCCTTCCAGAACCCGTCCGCGCCCTGCGTGCGGGTCAGGAAGTTGATGCCCCGGGTCACGGCCGGGTCGTCGACCGCGCCGGCCGCCATCAGGGCGAGGAGCGCCCAGGCGGTCTGCGAGGCGGTGGACGAGCCGGGCTCGAAGGCCGGGTCGATCTTGTACGAGGAGGCGTCCTCGCCCCAGCCGCCATCCGGGTTCTGGATCCGGATCAGCCAGGACACGGCCTTCTGGATGCGCGGATCGGCGGAGTCGACCCCGGCGGCGTTGAGGGCGCAGAGCACCGACCACGTGCCGTAGATGAAGTTCATGCCCCAGCGGCCGTACCACGAGCCGTCCTCCTCCTGATCATTCAGGAGGTAGTTCACGCCGCGGTCGAGGGCGCGGGAGGTCTCCCGGGTCTCGCCGAGCTGGGACAGCATCCCGACCACGCGGGCGGTCACGTCCGCGGTCGGCGGGTCGAGCAGCGCGCCGTGATCCGAGAACGGGATGTGGTTGAGGTACATGTGGTTGTTGTCGGCGTCGAACGCCGCCCAGCCACCGTCCTCGGATTGCAGCCCCTCGACCCATTCCCGGGCGCGGGCGATCGCGGCCTTGTAGTCCGGCATGCCGGCGACGAGGCCGTGCTGGTGCATGGCCCGGTCCATCGCCATCACCACCACGGCGGTGTCGTCGAGGTCGGGATAATGCGCGTTGGCGTACTGGAAGGCCCAGCCGCCCGGCCGGACCTTCGGCTTGCGCGCCGCCCAGTCGCCGACGATGTCGAGCACCTGCCGGGGCTTCAGCCAGTCCAGACCGGCGCGGGCCTGGGCCTCGGCCTCGGGGCCGCCGGCCTCGAGCAGCGCGTGGCTCGCGAGCGCCGTGTCCCAGACCGGCGAGACGCAGGGCTGGACGTAGGCCTCGTCGGCCTTCTCGACGACGAGCTTCTCGATGGCGTCGCAGGCGACGCGGACCTGCGGGTGATCGGGCCGGTAGCCCATCACCTCGTACATCAGCACCGAGTTGACCATGGCGGGGAAGATGGCGCCCAGGCCGTCCTCGCCGTTGAGGCGCTCGCTCACCCAGGCGCGCGCCATCTCCATGGCGCGCTGCCGGCTCTTGCGCGGCAGGTGGTTCTCGACCCTCTGCAGCACCCGGTCGATGAAGCCGAAGATCGGGGTCCAGGGCCACGTGGCGTGGGGCGAGCCCGGCCAGGAGCGGACGCTCTCCGGCGGGGTGACGAACAGCTCCTGCACGCTGATGCCGCGGGGATTGCGCGCCCGGGGCTTGGTCGCCTGCAGCACGAACAGCGGCACCACGGTGGTGCGGGCCCAGTAGCTGATCTTGTCGAGGTGGAACGGGAACCACTTCGGCAGGAACATCACCTCGACGGGCATCACCGGCACGGCGCGCCACGGCACCTCGCCGTAGAGGGCCAGCATGAAGCGGGTGAACACGTTGGCGTTGGCCGCGCCGCCGCGGGACAGGATGCCCTCGCGCGCCCGGCGCATGTGCGGCGCCTCGATGTCGTCGCCGATCATCTTGAGGGCGAAATACGCCTTGACCGTGCAGCTCATGTCGAACGGCCCCTCGTGGACGAGGGCCCATCCGCCGTGCCGCCCCTGGGTGCGGCGGAGGTAATTGCCGATCTTGGCCTCGAGGTCGCCGGGGACCCGCGTGCCGCGGAAATGGTGGAACAGGATGTACTCGGACGGGATCGTGGCATCCGCCTCGAGCTCGAAGCAGATGTGCCCGTCGTCGTGCGCCAGGGCGGTCAGCGCGCGCGTCGCCTGCGCCACGCCGCGCTCGACGTCCTCGAGCGAGATCCCCTGAGTCTTCGAGCGCTGCAGCGCCTCGACTTTGCTAACGGCCTCTCTCATAGTCCTCGCCTCGAACGACCGCCTCGCGGCGGACGCCATGCCTCAAGCTGCGCCGCGCACCTGGGTTCCAGCACGCGCGGCAGATCCCGCACGCAAGGAACGTGCGGCCGTCTGGCCAGAGCGGATCGCTCCCTCGATCGTCGACGGCAGGCCGGTGGCGGTCCAATCGCCTGCCAGGACGAGATTGTCGTAGGCGGTTTCGGCCTTCGGGCGCCGCGCGGCTTCCGCCGGCGTCGCCGCGAAGGTCGCACGCTTCTCCTTTACGATCTGCCAGCTGGGCAGGTCGGGTGCAAGGTTGCACAACTGTGCGATCTCGGCCCAGATCTGCCGCGCGAGGTCTTCGCGGGGCACGTCGAGGAGCCGGTCGGCACCGCTGATCGTGACCGAATACCGGTCGGGATAGGCGAAAAGCCACTCCGTGAGGCTGTTGACCACGCCGAGGACGAGCGGGCTGCCGGGCTTCGGCACCAGCGCGAAATGCGCGTTCACGATAGAGCGGAATTCCACCGGTGCGAGGAGACCGGGCAACACCTCCCGGGCGACCCACGGCGGCAGCGCCAGCACGACGCCGTCCTCCGGACCGAGGGTCTCGGCACCGTCCGAGAACACGAGCTGCCCGACGCGGCCGTCCGCGAGGTCGAGGCCGCGCAGGCGCCGGCCGAGGCGGATCTCGCAGCCGCGGCTCGTGAGGTAGCGGATCGCCGGATCTACGAAGGCGTAGGACAGCCCTTCGACGGCCACGAGCGGGCGGCAGGCCTTGCCGCCCGCCCCCAGGGTCTCGCGCAGGATCCGCGCCGCCAGTCCGACGTCGCTGTCGCGGGGCTCGGTGTTGAGGGCCGCGAGCAGCACCGGGTGCCAGAGGCGCCGGTAGAGCGTGCCCTCGCAGGCCATGTGGGCGCCGATCGTGCCGCCCGCGCCCTCCGCCTTGCCGGAGGCCGCGCGCAGGATCCCGAGGGGCGCGAGGTAGTCCCGCGCCCGGGTGCCGGGGACGCGGCGGGCCGGGCTCATGACCCACCAGGGCAGCCGCCCGGCATTGGGCCGAAGCCGCCAGCGCTCGCCGGTCTTCAGGTCGGCGAAGTCGAACTCCGCCACGTCCGGCCCCACCAGGGCGTCGGCCGGCGCGCCGATCGTCCGGAGGAACCCGATGGAATCGGCGTTGCCGGACAGGAGCAGGTGGTTGCCGTTGTCGATGGTCAGGCCGAGGGCCGGGTCGTAGTACGAGCGGCAGCGGCCGCCGGCCTGCTTGGCGGCCTCGTGCAGGACCACCCGGGCGCCGGATTCGGCGAGCGCGACGGAAGCGGCGAGGCCGGCGAGGCCGGCGCCGACGACGTGGACGGTGCCCATCAGATCAGGCCGTGCCGGACGACGACGCCCAGCAGCGCGAGCTTGCCGGGCTTCACCCGGGCGCGGGGCATCGCCCAGCCGCGCGCGAGGACCGCCTTGAGGTAGAGGTGATAGGCGGCGGCCATCAGCCGGGCGGCCTTGGTCGCCTTGCGGGGGCTGCGCCGGATGATTTCCCAGGTCGCCTGGTAGTGATCCTCGGCCTCGCGGGCGAGGGAGATGCAGACCTCGCCGATGCGGGGGTGGCCGATCGCCTCTGCCGGCGTCGGGTCGGTGAGGCCGATCGCCCGGAGCTTCTCGCGCGGCAGGTAGAGGCGGCCGCGCTCGGCATCCTCGTCGATGTCGCGCAGGATGTTGGTGAGCTGGAGCGCGCGGCCCTGGTGCCACGCCAGCCGGATGCCGTCCGCCTCCGGCATGCCGAAGATCCGCACCGACAGCCGGCCCACCGCGCTGGCGACCCGGTCACAGTAGAGGTCGAGGGTCTCGGCGTCGGGGGCGACGATGTCCTCGACGGCGTCCATCGCCATGCCGTCGATGACCGCCTGGAAATCCTCGCGCTTCAGGCCGAATCGGCGCACGGGCTCCACGAGGTCGCGCACCCGCGGGGCCGGGCGGCCGGCGTAGAGCGCGTCGATATCGGCCCGCCAGCGGTCGAGCTCGACCTGCCGGACGGCTCGGGTGCCGCCGTCGTCGGCGACGTCGTCGACGGCGCGGCAGAAGGCGTAGACGGCGTACATCGCCTCCCGCCGCTCCTTCGGCAGCAGGCGCATCGCCGTGTAGAAGGAGGAGCCGGCGGCGGGCAGCGCCGGGGCGGCGCTCGCGTGGTCCTGGGCGGGCGTGGCGGTGGCGGTCACGAGCGGATTCCCTGAGCCGCGGCCCGGACGGTCCGGCCGCGGAAGGGCCGGCGCGCCAGGGTGGCGGCGACGCCGCCCAGCGCCGTCAGCGCGAAGGCGGCCTTGCCGTGATGGACTTTCTCCGAGAGCGGGTCGCGCTCCAGCAGGCCCCGGCTCAGCACGACGGCGAGCCGGTGGATGGCGGCGATCTCCAGAGACAGGCGCAGGTCGTCGATCAGGTCCGGCAGGACCGCGCCCTCGTCGAGGAGGTCGAGGCAGCGCTGCGCCAGCTCGCGGATCGCGGCCCGGAGCTGCGGCGGCGCCTTCTCCTCCCCGAGCATCCCCACGGTGGCACCGTGGCGGTCGAGGCAATCCTGCGGGAGGTAGACCCGGTCGAGCGCCGCGAAGTCCTTGCCGCAATCCTGGAGGTGGTTGATCACCTGGAGCGCCGCGCAGATGGCGTCGGACGCCCGGTAGACCCGGGCCGGGTCTTCGCCGTGCACGTCGAGGACGTAGCGGCCCACCGGCATCGCCGAGTAGCGGCAGTAGTGGATCAGCTCGTCCCAGTCCGCGTAGCGGTTCTTGCGCGCGTCCATGCGGAACGCGTCGAGGAGTTCCAGGGCGTGCCGGGACGGCAGGCCGCGGGCCGCGAGCTCGCGCTTCAGCGGCTCGGCCTCGGGATCGGACGGCCCGGCGCCGGTGAGCGCGTCGGCGAGGCGGTCGAGCAGCTCGATCTTGCGCTCGGGCGACAGGGCGGCGTGATCGGCCACGTCGTCGCCGGCGCGGACGAAGTTGTAGAACGCCAGGATCGCGCCCCGGTGGCGGGGATGGATCAGGTGCGAGGCGACGGGGAAGTTCTCGTCGCGGTGCCCCTTGCCGGAGCGCGTCGCGGTGGCGGAATCGAGGGTGCTCATGCGAGGTAGCCCGCCTCCCGGAACCACGTGATCGCGTCCGACAGGCCCTCGCGGTACGGCCGGGCCGTGTAGCCGAGTTCGGCGCGCGCCTTCCTGTCCGAGAAGAACATCCGGTAGCGCGACATGCGGATCCCGTCGATCGTCGCGAAGGGCTGCCTGCCGGTGACCCGCGCGGCGAGTTGCGCGAAGAACGCCACCGGGTAGACGGCGGCCCGGGGCAGATTCACGGTCGGCGGCTTGCGCCCGACCATGCCGGCGATGTCGGCGAGCATCTGCGAGAGGAACACGTCCTCGCCGCCGAGGATGTAGCGCTCGCCGATGCGGCCCTTGCGCAGCGCCAGGAGGTGTCCCTGGGCCACGTCGTCCACGTGGGCGAGGTTGAGCCCGGTATCGACGAAGGCCGGCATCTTGCCGAGCGCCGCCTCCTGGATGATCCGGCCGGTCGGCGTCGGCTTGACGTCGCGGGGACCGATCGGCGTCGACGGGTTGACGATCACCGCCCGCAGGCCGTCCCGGGCGACCATCTCCTCGACCACCCGCTCGGCCACGACCTTGCTGCGCTTGTAGGCGCCGATCGCGGTCTCGGGCGTCAGCGGCATGGTCTCGTCGGAGGGCGTGACGCCGTCGGCCGGCGGTTTGATCGTCGCGACGCTCGACGTGTAGACGACACGCTCCACGCCGGCCTCGAGCGCCGCGCGCATCATCAGGCGCGTGCCGTCGCGGTTCGTGCGGACGATCTCCTCCATGTCCGGCGCCCAGAGCCGGTAATCGGCCGCGGCGTGGATCAGGTAGCGCTGACCGCGCATCGCCGCCGCCACGGCGGCCGGGTCGCGCATGTCGCCCTCGGCGATCTCGACGTCGGTCCAGGTGAGGTTGCGGCGGGGGCTCGACGCGCGCACGAGGATGCGCACCGGGAAGCCGGCCCGGCGGAACACGTCGACCAGGGCTGAGCCGAGGAAGCCGCTCGCGCCGGTGATCAGCACGGGACCGACCTCGGACGGGCCGGAAGCTGGGGCCTCTGCCATCGCGGATCTGGAGGATTACCGAAAACCAGTGCGGCCGGGGATCCCCAGCCGCGCCGCGCTTGTGTCATCGAACCGCCCGAGCGGCAAGCTTGAGCGGTGCCGGACAGGGTCGCGCCGCGGCGCGGCACGCGCCCGTGGGCGTGTTCCGCACAACAGGCGGGGCCGTCCCGGCAGGGCCCGGCACGGGACGCGCGGCCCGAATCCCCGCGGCCGCGGGGAGTTCGGGCCCGCCACCCAAGCCGCGACCCACGACGCGACCTTGCCACGACCTTGCCAGGTCGCGAAAAACCGACTATGCGCCGCCCCTCGCGTTCGCTCCGGCCGGGGGCTGAACGGACGGTGCCGCTCGCGGCACAGGGCTCTCCCAGATCCCGTCGTCCGGTGTCTCCGCCTTCGATCAACCGCTCGGGCCTGAAAATCGGCTCGAAGGGCTTGGCGCCGAGCGTAGCGCGAGATGAACCGGCCCGAATCAGCCGCCTTCCGGCGGCCGGGCTCCTTTTGACGATGAAAGGCCCGACAATGCCTCTCTACGAGCATGTGCTCTTGGCCCGCCAGGACGTGACGTCCCAGCAGGTCGAGACGATGATCGACACCTACAAGGGTGTGATCGAGCAGAACGGTGGCCGTCTCGAGAAGATCGAGATGTGGGGCGTGAAGTCCCTCGCCTACCGGATCAAGAAGAACCGCAAGGCGCACTTCGCCCTCCTCAACATCGACGCCCCGCCGGCCGCCATCGCCGAGATGGAGCGCCAGATGCAGATCTCCGAGGACGTGCTGCGCTTCATGACCATCCGGGTCGAGGAGCTCGATTCCGAGCCGTCCGCCATGATGCAGAAGCGCGACCGCGACGACCGCAAGGATCGCGAGCGCGGCCGTCGTCGCGATGACGAGGGCTTCGGCGGTGGCGGCTTCGGCGGCGACCGTGGTGACCGCGGCGATCGCGGTGACCGCGGCGAGCGCAGCTTCGGCGGGGAGGGCTAACCCATGGCATTCGGTGCTGGTGCGGGCGGCGGACGCCGTCCCTTCTTCCGTCGTCGCAAGACCTGCCCGTTCTCCGGCGCGAACGCGCCGAAGATCGACTACAAGGACGTCAAGCTCCTGTCCCGCTACGTGTCCGAGCGCGGCAAGATCGTGCCGTCGCGGATCACTGCGGTCTCGGCCAAGAAGCAGCGCGAGCTCGCCCAGGCGATCAAGCGCGCCCGCTTCCTCGGCCTGCTGCCCTACGTGATCAAGTAGGCCATCAGAACCCGCCGGCCCGGCATCTGCCCGGGCCGGCCCTCCCAGAGGGCGGCTCGCGCCGCCCGATCGTTGGGGCGCGTAGCCGCCTCTAACCCTGCCGTACCGGCAGCGGGACAGCGGAATTCATGGCACAGCACATCGGCATCGGTATCGGCGCAGGCCTCGTCTCCGCACTCCTGTTCGGGGTGCTGCTGAAGGCGACGCCGCTCGCGATCCTGCTCTACCTCGTGGCGCCGCTTCCGATCCTGATCGTCGGCCTGGGCTGGAGCCACAAGGCCGCGCTCGCCGCGGCCGCCGCCGGCAGCCTCGCGCTGGTCCTGGTGATCGCGCCCTTCCTGGGACTGGCCTTCGCGGCCTACATCGCCCTGCCCGCCTGGTGGCTCGCCTACCTCGCGCTCCTCGGGCGCGAGACGCCCGCCGGCCTCGAATGGTACCCGACCGGCCGCCTGCTCGGCTGGATCGCCGCCACGGCCGCCCTCGCCTTCATCGCCATTGCGGTCCTGTCGTCGCCGAACCACGCCGCCTTCGACGCGCAGCTGCGCGGGCTCGCCCAGACCCTGGTCCAGACGCGGCTGCCCTCCGCCCGCCCGTCCCCCGAGACCCCGCGCGCAGACGCCCCGCGCGCCGACGCGCCCTCGACCGGCGGCGAGGCGGGCGGCAAGGACGGGGCGGCGACGCCCGGTCCGGCCCCGCAGGCCGACGCCGACCCGGCGGACGTCACGCGGGCCGAGGTGGCGGACGCCCTCGCCCGCGTCGTGCCCGCCTTCGCGGCGAACGGCCTCGCCCTGCTGCTGGCCTTCTACCTCTGGGCGTCGGCCCGGATCGTGAAGATCTCCGGCCGCCTGCCGCGGCCCTGGCCCGACATCCCCTCGACTGCCATGCCGCGCAGCACGCTCGTGGCGGTCGCGGCGGCCGTCGGGATGTGCTTCGCGCCCGGCTATGTCGGCGTGTTCGGGGTCGCGCTGCTCGGCGCGTTCAGCGCCGCCTTCGCCCTCCAGGGGCTCGCCGCCTTCCACGACCGCTCCCGCGGCCGGCCGGGGCGCGGGCTCATGCTGTTCGGCATGTACCTGATCCTGTTCGTGACCCAGGGCATCGCCCTGGTCGCCCTGACCCTGTTCGGCCTCGCCGACACAGCCCTCGACCGCCGACGCCCCAAGGGCGATCCGGCGCCGTGAGACCCCGGCCCGCGTGGCCGAACACCTGAAGGAGAAAGACCATGGAAGTGATCCTGCTCGAGCGCGTGGCCAAGCTTGGCCAGATGGGCGAGACCGTGAATGTCCGTCCGGGCTTCGCCCGCAACTTCCTGCTCGCCCGCGGCAAGGCCCTGCGCGCGACGGAAGCCAACAAGAAGCACTTCGAGGCCCAGCGCGCCCAGCTCGAGGCCCGCAACCTCGACCGCAAGAAGGACGCCGAGGTCGTCGCCGAGAAGCTGAACGGCCAGAGCTTCGTCCTCATCCGTCAGTCCGGCGAGACCGGCGTTCTCTACGGCTCGGTCTCGACCCGCGACCTCGCCGAGGTCGTCGCGAAGGAGGGCTTCACGGTCGATCGCGGTCAGTTCACCCTGAACCAGCCGATCAAGACGCTGGGCCTTCACACGGTCCCGGTGGTGCTGCACCCCGAGGTCGAGGTGGAGATCACCGTCAACGTCGCCCGCAGCCCCGAGGAGGCCGAGCGTCAGGCCCGCGGCGAGTCGGTGACCGAGCGCGAGGCGTTCAACCTCGACGACCTCGGCCTCGAGGTCGGTCAGGCGCTGGCCGATGCCGGCGAGGGCGCCGACGACCGCGGCTGATTCCCGTTTGCAGGCCCGACCGGCCGGCCAACCGGCCGGTCGGGCCTGCGGCGGCGTGGCCGGGCAGCGAGGCCGACCCCGCCGTGTATACCGGTGAACACTGGGGATGATGGTCCCCGAGACTTGACACGTTCCAGTTTTGTTCCAGCATGGACGCCCGCCCCTCGCGAGAGTCGGCGGGCGTCCGCTTTTCCGCGCCCCGGCCCGGGAGAACCGGCCGTCGGCTAGGCTTCGGTAACCATACCGGCGCCAAGGTCGTGCGGTGTGATCCTGGCGCGCCCGCCGCGGCGCCTGATACGGAGTCGTCCGCCGATGGCCTTGCCCAATGCGCTCACGGCCAAGCTCGAAGCGGTCCAGGCCGAGTACCGCGTCGCCCCGCACAACATCGACGCGGAGCAGGCGCTGCTGGGCGCGATCCTGGTGAACAACGACGCCTATTACCGGGTTTCGGACTTCCTGCTGGCCGAGCACTTCATGGAGGATGCCCACCAGCAGATCTTCACGGTGGCGGCCTCCCTGATCAAGGCCGGCAAGCTCGCCACGCCCATCACCATGAAGACCTATCTGGGCGACGCCGATTTCGGCGGCCAGACGGTGATGCAGTACCTCGCGCGCCTCGCCGCCGACGCGACGACGGTGATCAACGCCGGCGAGTACGGCCGCACGATCTACGACCTCGCCATCCGTCGCCGGCTGATCACCATCGGCGAGGATCTGGTGAACGGCGCCTACGAGGCGCCGGTGGAGCAGGCGCCCAGGGACCAGATCGAGGAGACCGAGCGCCGGCTCTACGAGCTGGCCGAGGCCGGACGCTACGACGGCGGCTTCCAGAAATTCTCGGACGCGCTGACCGCCGCGGTCGACATGGCCGCCAAGGCCTACCAGCGCGACGGCAAGCTCTCGGGCATCGCCACGGGTCTGTCCGACCTCGACGCCAAGATGGGCGGCCTGCAGCCCTCCGATCTGATCATCCTCGCGGGGCGCCCGGCTATGGGCAAGACCTCGCTGGTGACCAACATCGCCTTCAACATCGCCAAGGCCTACCGCGGCGAGAAGCAGCCGGACGGCACGACCCGGACCGTGAACGGCGGCATCGTGGGCTTCTTCTCGCTGGAAATGTCGGCCGAGCAGCTCGCGACCCGCATCATCGCCGAGCAGTCGGGCGTGCCCTCCTACAAGATCCGCCGCGGCGACATCCGGCCCGAGGATTTCTACAAGATCACCGACGCCGCCCGGGACATGCAGACGATCCCGTTCTACATCGACCAGAGCGGCGGCATCTCGATCGCCCAGCTCGCCGCCCGGGCCCGGCGCCTGAAGCGCCAGAAGGGCCTCGACCTGCTGATCGTCGACTACCTCCAGCTCCTCTCGGGCTCGGGCAAGCGCAGCGACAACCGCGTGCAGGAGATGACCGAGATCACGACGGGCATGAAGGCGCTCGCCAAGGAGCTGGCGGTTCCGATCATCGGCCTGTCGCAGCTCTCCCGTCAGGTGGAGAACCGCGACGATAAGCGTCCGCAGCTTGCCGACCTGCGCGAGTCGGGCTCGATCGAGCAGGACGCCGACGTCGTCATGTTCGTGTTCCGCGAGGAGTATTACGTCGGGAACAAGAAGCCCCGCGAAGGGACCGAGGAGTTCTTCGCCTGGGAAGCCGAGATGCAGCGCGTCCACGGCAAGGCCGAGGTGATCCTCGGCAAGCAGCGTCACGGCCCCACCGGCACCGTGGAGCTGCAGTTCGACGCGAACATCACCCGGTTCTCGAACCTCGCGCAGACGGACCGGATCCCCGAGCAGATGTGAGCGTCGCGCCGTCATCGCGAGCGCGGCGAGGCGAGCCGGGCCGGCGCGCGATCGCCGAGTGTGGCGCCGGCTGGGTTGCTTCGCTCCGCTCGCAAGGACGGTGAGGAGCTTTGCTGACCGGGACTCGGAGCGATGTCCCGGTCGTTCTGGCCTTCGTCGGGAGCCGCGAACCATCGCCAAGCCCGGCCGTTGTGGGAGGGTGTGTCCCGCCGCGGCAGGAGCGACGATGAGCGAGCCGACCCCTCCGAAGATGCCGTACTGGCACGTCTACACCGATGTGGAGGGTGTCAGCCGCCAGGAGCTGTTCCACCTCGAGCGGTTCAAGTTCGAGGGGATCAACCCCGAGACCGCGCCGCAGTGGAACGACAAGATGGACCCGGCGCCGTCGGTTGTGACCTTCACGGTTCTGCCGGTCGGCTGGGTCGGCGAGTGGCACGAGAATCCGCGGCCGCAATGGATCGCCGTCCTGTCGGGCCGCTGGTTCGTCGAGACGATGGACGGCCACCGGGTCGAGATGGGCCCGGGCGAGCTGATGATGGGCGAGGACCAGAACACCAAGGCGCGCGACGGCCGGAAGGGCCACCTGTCCGGGACGGTGGGTGACGAGCCCTGCACGATGATCGTGACCGGGCTCCAGGTCGAGCCGACCGTCAATCAGCCCGGCCGCTTCAAGTAGGGGCGGTTCCATGGACGGCTTCGAACTCACGCAGCCGCGCTTCAAGGCCTACATCCTGCCGAACGCGCCGCTGCAGAAGCTCGCGGACGGGTTCCGCTGGACCGAGGGCGCGGTCTGGTTCGGCGACCGCGACGAGCTCCTGTTCTCGGACCTCCCCAACAACCGGGTGATGCGCTGGTCGGAATCGGCCGGCCTGAGCGTCTACCGCGAGGCCAGCGATTTCGAGAACGGCCACGCCCGCGACCGCCAGGGGCGGATGCTGTCCTGCTCGCACCGCGGCCGGCGCATCCATCGGACCGAGCTCGACGGGCGGGTCACGGGCCTGGTCGAGCATTACCGGGGGCGACGCCTGAACTCGCCCAACGACATCGTCTGCAAGTCGGACGGGACGATCTGGTTCTCGGACCCGCCCTACGGCATCCAGACCGACTACGAGGGCGGCAAGCAGGAATCCGAACTGCCCGCCGCCGTCTACCGCTTCGATCCGCGCGACGGCTCGCTGCGGGTGGTGGCCGACGACTTCCAGGGGCCGAACGGGCTCTGCTTCTCGCCCGACGAGCGCAGGCTCTACATCGTCGAGACCGGGCTGCAGTTCGACACCGATCCGCTCCAGCATGTGCGCGTCTTCGACGTGGCCGAGGACGGCAGCCTGTCGGGCGGCGACGTGTTCTGCCGGATCGCGCCCGGTAACGCCGACGGCATCCGGTGCGACGAGCACGGCAATGTCTGGTCGAGCGCCGGCGACGGGGTCCACTGCATCGACCCCGGCGGCGAGCTGGTCGGCAAGATTTTCGTGCCCGCGACGGTCGCCAATCTCACCTTCGGCGGACGCAACGACAGCCGCCTGTTCCTGTGCGCCTCGCAAGCGCTCTACGCGATCTACGTGAACGTGCGGGGAGCACCGCTCCTGTGAGCGGCACCGCTCCCGAGGGCGGCGTGCGGGCCCTCGCGGGGTTCGGCCGCACGGTCGCGGACCTCGCCGTCACGGAGGCCTTCTACCGGGACGGGCTCGGCTTCGCGCGGGCCGCCCCGCCGGAGCCGGTTCCCGCCGCGCAGGCGGAGGCGATGGGGCTTGCGGACCGGCGCACCACCCAGCTGCGCATGCGCCTCGGCGGGCAGACCGTGACCTTCCTGGCGGTCGATCCGCCCGGCGCGCCCTACCCGGCCGATCCCGCGGCGACCGACCCGTTCTTCCAGCACCTCGCGATCCCGGTCCGCGACATGGAAGCCGCGGCCGCGCGACTGGCACGGCTCGCCCCGACGCCGATCAGCCGCGGCGGGCCGCGGCGCCTGCCGGCCTCCACGGGGGGCGTGATCGCCTACAAGTTCCGCGACCCCGACGGGCATCCCCTGGAGCTGATCTTCTTCCCCGACGGCCCCGCGGCCGCCCGCTGGCGCGACCCGCCGGGCCTGTTCCTGGGGATCGATCACTCGGCGATCACCGTCACCGACCTCGACGCCACCCTGGCCTTCCTGACCGGCCCCCTCGGGCTGGCGGTGACGGAGCGCGGCCTGAACCGCGGGCCGGAGCAGGCGCGCCTCGACGGAGTCGACGATCCGCAGGTCGACGTGATCGCCCTGGCGCCGCCGGACCCCGCGCCGCACGTGGAGCTCCTGCATTACCGCACGCCCGTGACCGAGCGGCGGCTCGTCGTCGAGCCCGCCGACCGGGCCGCCACCCGCTACCTGTTCACCGCAGCGGATCCGCGGGCCCTGTCGCGGCGCCTGCGCGAGAGCGGGCGAACGCCGCGGACCTCCGCCGACGGCACGGCAGCCTACTGCGCCGGCCCGGACGGACACGGCTTCTTGTTCGTGCGCGGCTGAGGCCTCCGTTCCGGGAGCGTGCCCCGGGCTTGACGCGTCGCCCCTCCGGCGTCCAATCCGGCCGCCCCGGAGGTGAGTTAGATGCCGCTCCTCGCCCTGCCCTTTCCGGCCATCGATCCGGTGGCGATCGCGATCGGGCCGATCACGATCAAATGGTACGCGCTCGCCTACATCGCCGGCCTGATCGGCGGCTGGTACTACGCGCGCCGCCTCGTCATGGCCGACAGCCTCTGGGGCGTGGTGAAGCGCCCGCAGGTCGTCGACATCGACGACCTCGTCGTCTGGGTGGCGCTCGGCGTCGTGCTCGGCGGGCGGATCGGCTACGTGCTGTTCTACAATCTGCCGATGTACATCGCCGATCCGTGGGAGATCCTGGCGATCCGCAACGGCGGCATGTCGTTCCACGGCGGCTTCATCGGGGCCATCCTGGCCTTCGTGCTGTTCGCCCGCGGGAAAGGTCTCAACGCCTACACGCTCCTCGATATCGGCGCCGTGGTGGTGCCGATCGGCCTGTTCTTCGGCCGGATCGCCAATTTCGTGAACGGCGAGCTCTGGGGCCGCGTGGCGCCGGACTTCCCCTACGCGATCGTGTTCCCGAGCGGCGGCCCGCTGCCGCGCCACCCGAGCCAGCTCTACGAGGCCGCCACCGAGGGCCTGCTGCTGTTCATCGTGATGGCGGTCAGCGTCCGCCGGTTCGGCTTCCGCAAGCCCGGGCTCCTCGGCGGCATCTTCGTCCTCGGCTACGCGCTGGCCCGGACCTTCTGCGAATTCTTCCGAGAGCCGGATCGCCAGCTCGGCTTCCTGTTCGGCGACCATCTCGGTCCGATGGGCGGCGGCGTGACCATGGGCATGCTGCTGTGCGTGCCGATGATGATCGTCGGCCTGACCTACATCGTGCTGGCCGCGACCGGCCGGACACGGCCCCGCCATCCGGTGGAAGCGCCGGCCGCCGAGGCCGCCCGCAAGGCGGCCGTCGAGGCGTGACCCCCCTCGGAACCGAGATCGCGGCGCTGATCCGGCAGAACGGGCCGATCGGCGTCGACCGCTACATGGCCCTCTGCCTCGGCCACCCGGTCCACGGCTACTACCGCACCCGCGATCCCCTGGGCGCTCAGGGCGACTTCACCACCGCGCCCGAGATCAGCCAGATGTTCGGCGAGCTGCTCGGTGCCTGGACAGCCTACGTCCGCGGCCCGATCGGGTCGCCGGATCCGCTCCTCCTGGTGGAGCTGGGGCCCGGCCGCGGCACGCTGATGGCGGACGCGCTGCGCGCGCTGCGGGCAGCGCTCCCGGGGGTGCGCGTGGCACCGCACCTCGTCGAGACGAGCCCGGTGCTGCGGGCCGCGCAGGCGCGCGCCCTCGCCGGGACCGGTGCCGCGTGGCACGACAGCGTCGAGACGCTGCCCGAAGGGCCGGCGATCATCCTGGCCAACGAGTTCTTCGACTGCCTGCCGGTGCGACAGTTCGAGCGCCGGCCGTCGGGCTGGCACGAGCGGCAGATCGGTCTCGATCCGGCGGGCGGCCTCGCTTTCGGCCTGTCGCCGGAGCCGGTCCCGGGCCTCGCGGCGGACGGCCCGGACGGCGCGCTGATGAGCGTGCCGGCGGCCGGGCTCGCGCTGATCCGCGCGCTGGCGCAGCGGCTGTGTTCCGAAGGCGGCGCCCTGCTGGCCATCGATTACGGCCATGTGCGTCCGGGCTTCGGCGACACCCTCCAGGCGCTGGCGGGACATCGCTTCGCCGACCCGCTGGCGGAGCCCGGCGAGGCGGACCTGACGCATCACGTCGATTTCGCCGCCCTCGCCCAGGCGGCGCGGGCCGAGGGCGCCGCGATCCACGGCCCCGTCGATCAGGGCGACTTCCTGGCCGCCCTCGGACTCGGGGCCCGTGCCGAGCGTCTGAAGGCACGGGCGAGCCCCGCGCAGGCCGCCGCGATCGACGCTGCGGCCGCGCGCCTGACCGATCCGGCCCGGGGCGGGATGGGAAGCCTGTTCAAGGTGCTGGCGGTGAGCGGCCCGTCCGTCGGGCCGCTCCCGGGATTTCCGGGGCTCTGAGCCGCCGGGACGATGCGCGGCCCCGTACGGGCCGGCTACTCTCAGCCGAAGGAGCCGAAGCCGGAATCGGTCTGGCTGGCGGGCCGCGGAGTCGGCGGCGCGGGCGGGTTGAGGTCGGTCGGGTCGAAGGCGGCGGGCTCTCCCGTGACGGGGTGGGCAGGCGCGCTCGGAATCCGGGGCTCTTCGGCCTCGGGCGTCTCTGGCAGGGCGTCGGTCTCGATCCCTCGTGACATCGCGATCCTTCTCAAGGCGGAGCCGGATCGGCTCCGTACTGCAATGCAGCAAGAATCTGACGGTTGAACGACATCGTCAAGGGTCCGCCCTTGCGCTATCGGGGCGCGACAGGGGCAAGCGCGAGGCCGACCGTGACCGCAGGCATGTTCATCGAGGCGCCGGAACTCTCCGCCCATGCGGGCGTGCGCCACGCCTTCTTCACCCGCGTCGGCGGGGTCTCCGAGGGCCTGTACGCGTCGCTCAACGGCGGCCTCGGCTCCCAGGACGCGCCGGAGCGCGTCGCCGAGAACCGGGCGCGGATGTGCGCGCAGTTCGGCCTGCCGCGGGACCGGCTCGTGAGCCTGTATCAGGTCCACTCGGCCGATGTGGTCACCGTCGAGGCCCCCTTCGCGGCGGAGCGGCCGAAGGCTGACGCCATGGTGACGCGGATTCCGGGCCTGGCGCTCGGCATCGCCACCGCGGATTGCGGGCCGATCCTGTTCGCGGATCCCGAGAACGGCGTCGTCGGCGCCGCCCATGCCGGCTGGAAGGGTGCGCTCACCGGCGTGATCGGCGCGACCGTGTCGGCGATGGAGGCGCTCGGGGCGCGGCGCAGCCGCATCGTCGCCGTCCTGGGACCGACGATCGGTCAGGCCTCCTACGAGGTCGGTCCGGACTTCGTCGCGCGCTTCGGGAGCGATGCCCCCGGCATGGAGCGCTTCCTCGGCCCCGGCACGCGGCCGGGGCACGCCCAGTTCGATCTTCCGGGCTTCATCCTGGCCCGGCTCGGCGAGGCCGAGATCGGCGAGGCCACCGCACTCAATCTCTGCACCTACGCCGATCCGGAGCGGTTCTACAGCTACCGGCGGACCACGCATCGCGGCGAGGCGGATTACGGCCGCCTGATCTCCGCGATCACGCTGGTGCCCTGACGAGCCAGTGCGGCCTCGGACAGGGGCTGCGACACTTTGTCGATTCCCGGCCCGAAAAAAAGCGTAGCCGTAAATGAACCTTGGCCATTCGACCGCGTTTAGGGGTCAAGGTGCCGGGGAAAACGGCGGGTTGCCACAAGGGGCCGCGAGAGCGGTCGGCGACACCGCGGAGCGCAAAGCAACCCTGGAACCGCTGGAACGCAGCCAGATCCGGTTCCGCAACCGTCCGCCCGTGGGACGGCGCGGACCACCAGTGAGGACCAGATCATGAAATCCATGCTCCGTGTGACCACGGCCCTCGCGGGCGTCGCCTTCGCGGGTTCGGCCTTCGCCGCCGACCTGCCGCGCCGCGCCGCCCCGCCGCCGGTGTTCACCCCCGTCCCGGTCTTCACCTGGACCGGCGCCTACTTCGGTATCAACGCCGGCTACGCCTTCGACGCCAGCGACCGCAACACCGGCAACACCTTCGCCGTCCCCTTCCCCTACGCCGCCCCCGGCACCGTCGCCTCCTTCCGCAACCGCAGCCAGGACGGCTTCTCCGGCGGTGGTCAGATCGGCTACAACTACCAGTTTACCCCGGGCTCCGGTGTCGTGATCGGCTTCGAGGCCGACGCGCAGTACCTCGACTTCGGCCGCAGCCGGAACAACGCCTTCATCTCCGGCGCGCTGGCCCCCGGCTACTACGTCACCGACCCGCGCGGCCTCTCCAGCCTCGACTTCTTCGGCACCGTCCGCGGTCGCCTCGGCTACGCCTTCGACCGCACCCTCGTGTACGGCACCGGCGGCTTCGCCTACGGCTCGGGCAGCGCCGACCGCTCCTTCGGTGGCTTCGCCGGCAACGACAGCTTCCGCACCGGCTGGGCCGCCGGCGGCGGCATCGAGTACGCCCTGCCCACCGACTCGTTCCTGAACTTCTTCCGCTCCTCGGCCGTGACGCTCAAGGTCGAAGGCCTGTACGTCAACCTCGACCGCGGCACCCGCAACCAGGGCGCGTTCGTCATCAACGCCGCCAACAACTTCCCGGTCGTCTACAGCGGCGTCGGCCGCCGCGACGACCAGTTCGCCGTCGTCCGCGCCGGCCTGAACTACAAGTTCGGCACGTTCTAGGATCGCGTCGGCGCGGCCGCGGCCGCGCCTTACACTCGGCATGCAGGAAGCCCGGCCGGCAGGTCGGGCTTCTCGCGTTTCGGGATAGGCGGATGAAGTTTTCGCAATCCCCCTGACAAAGCGTCGCCGCGCACCCATGTCCTAGCTGCCATGCGGCGCGTTCGGGCCCGCGGGTGAGATTCGAGGAGGACGACTCCATGAACAGCGAAGAACGCGACGTCATTTCGGGAATCTTCCAGCGGCTGGAGCAGGCGCAGACCCAGCCCCGCGACGCGGAGGCGGAGCGCTTCATCGCCGACAAGCTCCGCGCGCAGCCCTACGCGCCCTACGCGATGGCGCAGCTGATCTACGTGCAGGAAGAGGCGATCAAGAGCCTCAACCAGCAGCTGGAGCAAGCTCGTAGCCAGGCGGCTCCGGCCCAGTCCTCCGGGGGTGGCGGCTTCCTGTCGAGCATCTTCGGCGGCGGCAGCCAGCAGCGCCAGGAGCCCCAGCCGGGCTACGGCCAGCCGCGTCCGGGCGGCCAGCCCTGGGGCAACCAGGGCGGCCCGCCGCAGGGTTACCCGCAGCAGGGCGGCTACCCGCAGCAGCAGGGTGGCCCGTGGGGCGGCCAGCCCCAGGCGCCGGCGCGCGGCGGCGGCTTCATGGCGACGGCCCTGCCCATGGCGGCCGGCGCGGCGGGCGGCATGCTCCTCGGCAGCGCCCTGTCGAACGCCTTCGCGGGCGGCCATTCGAGCCTCGGCAGCGCCGCGGCCGCCGGTCTCGGCGGCGGGGGCGAGACCGTCGTCAACAACTACTACGGCGACGGCGGCAACCAGGATCTCGGCTCGGCCCTCGACAACAGCGGCGGCGACATGGGCAGCTTCCAGGACGCCGGCTACAGCGATCCGGGCGGTGATTTCGGCGGCGACCTCGGCGGCGGCGACGACAGCGACTGGACCTGATCGTCCCGGATAGGCAGCGGAAGGCCCGGTCGCGTCAGGCGCGGCCGGGCCTTTCTCGTATCCAGAAGGTCCGATCCGCGACCGGGGCCGCGTCGGCCGCTCAGAGGACCTCGACCCGCGTCCCCACCGGCACGCGCTCGTAGAGATCGATGACGTCGTCGTTCATCATGCGGATGCACCCCGACGAGACCGACTGCCCGATCGTGTTGGGCTCGTTCGTCCCGTGGATCCGGTAGAGCGACGAACCCAGGTAGAGGGCGCGGGCGCCCAGCGGGTTCTCCGGGCCGCCGGCCATGTGGCGCGGCAGGTCGGGACGGCGGGCCAGCATCTCGGCCGGCGGCGTCCAGTCCGGCCACTCCGCCTTGCGGCTCACCGTCTTCAGCCCGCTCCAGGCGAAACCGGGGCGGCCGACGCCGATCCCGTAGCGCAGGGCGCGCTGCCCGGCCTGCACCAGGTAGAGATGCTTTCCGGCGGTGTCGATCACGATCGTTCCGGGCTTCTGCCGCCCCGTGAAGGCCACTTCCTGGCGCTGGTACTCCGGCGAGACCGCGCGGCCGATCCGGCCCGGATCTCCCTGGGGCGCACCGTAGGGCTGAGGGGCGCCGGAAGCCTGGCCATAGGGCTGGCCGTAAGCCTGCCCGTACGCCTGCCCGTAACCTTGCGCCGGCTCCGGCTCGACCGGCACCAGCTCGCCGGAATAGGCCGCGACGCGCTGCTGCGGCGCCGCGCGCTGCGGCCAGCCGCGCCCGGGCGCGCCGCCGGCGCTGCCGGTGACGAGATACTCGATCAGGCCGCCGCCGTAGCCGCCCTCGGCGTAGCGCGCCTGCTGCGCCCGGGCGGGGCCGCACAGCACGAACGCGGCCGCGGCCACCCCCATTCCCAGACGGACTGAACGCCGCATCGTCGCATGCTCCCGAGCCGGTGCCCGTGCTCCCGGCCCGCGAACGATCCCGTCGAATTTTACCGAATCCGGTGAACGAACGTGGTGAATCGCCGGGGCGGCCCGGCCCGTCCCCGGCCCGTCGCGACCAGCGTGAATCGGCGGTTAAGCCCCGACGGGGCCCTGGGCCCCCAGGCGCAGGGGGCCGGCGGTAAGAAGCTCGGCAGTCACAGTCCGCTAACCGTTATGGTAGACAGTCGCGGCGACGGAACCCGAACGCTCACGCCCGGACGATGACCCAGAAGCGCTATCGCATCGAAGACAGTCTCGGGCTTCCCGCGGCTCCCCCTCCCGGACCCGGGGCGTCCGCCTCGAGCGAGCGCCTGGAGGAGATCTTCAACGCCATCCAGGACTTGCGCCGCGTCACGCAGATGAGCGCGAGCGAGACCATCGAGTCGTGCCGCCGCGAGCTGCACGAGGCGCTGGCGATGCGCACCGAGCTCGACGTGATGAAGGAGGCGATCACCCGCACCAAGTCGGAGCTGGCGACGCTGCACCGGACCGAGAACACCGGCAAGGGCATGCGCCGGGCGGCCGACGAGCTCGACGCGGTGGTCGACTCGACGGAGCGCGCCACCACGCAGCTCCTCGGCGCGATCGAGGAGATCGAGAGCCACGCCGGCATGCTCAACGCCGCGACGCTGCCGCCCGGCACGAAGCAGCACGTCGACGTGATCCTCGAGCGCGTGATCACCGCCTACGAGGCCTGCAACTTCCAGGACCTGACCGGCCAGCGGATCACCAAGATCGTCAGCGTGATGAAGTTCATCGAGGAGCATCTCGACCGGCTCATCGCCACGTGGTCGGAACTCGACAGCTTCAAGGAGCTCATCACCGTCATGCCGGTGCCGACCTCCCTGGACGACGAGAGCTCGCTGCTCAACGGGCCCAAGCTCGACCACGACATCGGCCACGTCGACCAGAGCGACATCGACTCGCTGTTCGACTGATCGAGCCGACCGGGCGCGCGATTTTTGTCGCCGCCCCGGTCCCCCTGGCGGTCCGGAACGCTTAGATCTGCGGTATGAGCCGCAGAGCCCTCTCAGACCTGCCCCCCGACACCTTCGACGACGGCCGCGACGCCGAGCGGGACGAGGCCGCCGACGAGCCGGAAGCCGGCCTCCCCGAGACGGAGGCGCCGGAGATCGATTTCGACTTCGAGCCGGGCGCCGTCCAGGCCGGAACCGAGGTGATCCGCCGATTCTGGTCGACCCTGCCGTCCTCGCCCGGCGTCTACCGGATGTTCGACCATCGCGGCGACGTCCTCTACGTCGGCAAGGCCAAGAACCTGAAGGCGCGGGTCGGCTCCTACGCGCGGGGCCAGGCGCACTCGAACCGCATCGCCCGGATGATCTCGCAGACGGCGGCGATGGAGTTCGTCACCACGGCGACCGAGACCGAGGCGCTCCTCCTCGAAGCCAACCTGATCAAGCAGCTGAAGCCGCGCTTCAACGTGCTGATGCGGGACGACAAGTCGTTCCCCTACATCCTGGTCACCGACGACGGCCCCGCCCCGCAGATCGTCAAGCACCGGGGCGCCCGGCGCCGGAAGGGCAATTATTACGGCCCGTTCGCCAGCGTGTGGGCGGTGAACCGGACGGTGAACGCCCTGCAGCGCGCCTTCCTGCTGCGCACCTGCACCGACAGCTACTACGAGAACCGCACCCGGCCCTGCCTGCTCTACCAGATCAAGCGCTGCTCCGGCCCCTGCACCGGTGAGATCGCCGCGGACGACTACGCGGCCATGGCGGATTCCGCCCGGGCGTTCCTCGCCGGCAAGTCGAACGCCGTGAAGGACCGGATGCGCGCCGAGATGCAGGAGGCGTCCGAGGCGATGGAGTTCGAGCGCGCCGCCCGGTTCCGCGACCGCATCGCCGCCCTGTCGGCGATCCAGGGCGTGCAGGGGGTCAACACCCAGGGCGTCGAGGAGGCGGACGTGTTCGCCCTCGACGAGCAGGCCGGCCAGTTCTGCATCGAGGTGTTCTTCTTCCGGAACTTCCAGAACTGGGGCAACCGCGCCTATTTCCCGAAGGCCGACCGGACGATGACGCCCGACGAGGTGCTGGGCTCGTTCATCGGCCAATTCTACGACGACAAGCCCGCCCCCAGGACCGTGCTGACGAGCCACGCGATCGAGGACGCGGAGCTGGTCGCGGCGGCCCTGTCGAGCCGGGTGGAGTACCGCGTCGAGATTCACAGGCCGAGCCGCGGCGAGCGGAAGAACCTCGTCGACTACGCCCAGCGCAACGCCAAGGAGGCGCTGGCGCGGCGCCTCGCCGACACGGCCTCGCAGGGCAAGCTCCTCGCCGCCCTCGGCCAGGCCTTCGGGCTCGACGGGGCGCCCCGCCGGATCGAGGTGTACGACAACTCGCACATCATGGGCACGAACGCGGTCGGCGGCATGATCGTCGCCGGCCCGACGGGCTTCATGAAGGCGCATTACCGCACGTTCAACATCAAGTCCGAGGATCTGACCCCCGGGGACGATTACGGCATGATGCGCGAGGTGCTGCAGCGGCGCTTCAAGCGGCTCGTGAAGGAGGCGCCGCGCACGGAGCGCGAGGCGGCCGTGGCCGCCGCCGAGGGCGGCGTGCCGGAGCCGGTGCCGGCCCCGGCGGAGGAGAGCGAGGCGTTCCCGGCCTGGCCGGACCTCGTGCTGATCGACGGCGGCAAGGGCCAGCTCGACGCCGCGCGGGCGGCGCTGGAGGAGGTCGGCGTGGCGGGCGTGCCGCTCGTCGGCGTCGCCAAGGGCCGCGACCGGGATGCGGGCCGGGAGACGTTTTTCGTGCCCGGGCGGCCACCCTTCAAGCTTCCGCCGCGCGACCCGACGCTCTACTTCGTGCAGCGGCTCCGCGACGAGGCGCACCGCTTCGCCATCGGCAGCCATCGGGCCAAGCGGAAGCGTGAGATGGTGAAGAATCCGTTGGACGAGATCGCCGGCATCGGTCCGAGCCGCAAGCGCGCGCTGCTGCACCACTTCGGGACCGTGAAGGCGATCGAGCGCGCCGCCTTCGAGGATCTGGCCAAGACCCCGGGCGTGAACGCCGCCACCGCGCGGGCGGTCTACGACTTCTTTCATGCCGGCGCCTGAGAACCCGGCCGCGATGGCCGAGGCGGAGTCTGGGGCGTTGACGCCCGGGGCCCACTCTGATTTCACCCCTCCGATGAACGCCGTCCTTCCCCGACGACGGTCGCCGGCCTGGACGCTCGCGAATTGCCTGACCTACGGGCGCCTCGTTGCCGTGCCGGTGATGGTCGCGCTGCTGTTCTGGCCCGAATCCCACACGGCGCGGTGGACGGCGCTGGGGGTGTTCGTCGCGGCCGCGATCACCGACTACCTCGACGGGTACGTCGCCCGCACCTACCACCAGAGTTCGGCGCTCGGCCGGATGCTCGATCCGATCGCCGACAAGCTGCTGGTCTCGGCGTGCCTGCTGATGCTGGCGGCGGACCACACCATCGTCGGCTCGAATATCTGGGCGGCCATCGTGATCCTGTGCCGCGAGGTGCTGGTCTCCGGCCTGCGCGAGTATCTGGCGGAGCTGAAGGTCGGCGTGCCGGTCAGCCGGATCGCGAAGTGGAAGACCACCGTGCAGCTCCTGGCCCTCGGCTTCCTGGTGGCCGGTCCGGCGGGCGAGACGGTGCTCCCGGGAACCGAGCCGATCGGCCTGACGCTCCTGTGGCTCGCCGCCGCGCTCACGCTCTGGACCGGGTGGGACTACATGCGGGCCGGGATCAAGCACGTCATCGACGATCCGCGCTGAGGGATCCGTCTCCGGGACGCGCGGTCCCTGCCCTGTCTCCGGTACGGTGATGCGATGAAGCTCGTCTATTTCGCCTGGGTCCGCGAGCGGATCGGCCGCTCCGAGGAGGAGCTGGTGCCGCCGCCGGAGGTGGCCACCGTCGCCGATCTCGTCGGTTGGCTCCGGGGCCGGGGCGAGGAATACGCCTACGCCTTCGAGGATGCCGGCGTCGTCCGCGCCGCGATCGACCGGGCCCACGCCAAGCCGGACGCGCCGATCGCGGGGGCCCGCGAGATCGCCTTCTTCCCGCCGATGACCGGCGGCTGAGACCCGGCCGCGCCGCGCACGTAGTTCGCCGGGGTTGCAACGGGTCGGCTTCCGCGGTCATTGGCGCCGTCGCTCCGGCTGCACCTCATGCCGAACGGCGCGCGGGCCGAGCCAAGTTCTCTACGGGTTCGGCCCGCCTCAGGACGCGACACGCCGCGGAACGCCCAAGCTGGCATTGCCGTTATCCGCTACCGAAATCGGTATTGGAGTTTCAGCATGCGCATGACCTTGCTCGCGACCGCCGCCCTGTTGAGCCTCGGCGCCGCCGCGCAAGCCCAGACCACGGTGATCGAGCGCGACCGCCCGGCCGTCGTCGTCGACCGCCCGGCCTCCGAGTCGAAGTCCGTGACCGTCCACGACCACGGCGACGGCTGCGTCACCAAGACGGTGCGCAAGGAGAACGACATGGGCGACTCGAAGACCGTCAAGAAGGAGACCTGCGACTGAGGCAGGAAAGCGGGCCGGGCCGGAGCGCCGTCGACGCCTCCGCCCGGCCGATCTTTTGCCCGGCCGCTTGGTTGCCCGGCGCCGGTCCTAGCGCCAGCCCGCGTCGATGAAGTACGCGTGGGCCGTACACATCCGGGCATCGTCCGAGGCCAGGAACAGGACCAGCGCGGCGACGTCGGCCGGCTGGATCCGACCGTTCAGGCACTGCGCGGCGACGATCTCCGCCTCGCCCTCCGGCGAGTACCATCGCTCCTGGCGGGGCGTCTGAACGTTGCCCGGCACGATCGCCGCCACCCGGATGTTGTCGCGGCCGAGGTCGCGGGCGAGCGCCCGGGTCATGCCCTCGATCGCCGCCTTGGCGGTCTGGTAGAGCGGCATCTCCGTCAGCCCGAGATGCCAGCTGATCGATCCGAAATTGAGGATCACGCCACCGCCGGCGCGGCGCATGGGTGGGACCGCCGCCTGGGCCGCGAAGAACAGGTGGCGCAGATTCACCGCCATCCGGTCGTCCCAGTAGGCGGGCGTCACGTCCGCGAGAGCGTGGCGGTCGTCGTTGCCGGCATTGTTGATCAGGATGTCGAGCCCGCCGAGGGCCGTGTCGGCCTCGGCCACCAGCGCGCGGACCGCCTCGATATCGGTCAGGTCGCAGCGCCGGTAGAGCGGGGCGTGCGCGGCGCCGGGCGCGAGGCGCGCCACCACGGCGCGGGCCGCGTCGTCGGCGATATCGAAGAACAGGACGCGGGCGCCCTGCCCGACGAAGGCCTCCACCAGCCCCTCGCCGATGCCCGAGGCACCGCCGGTCACGAGGACGCGCTTGCCGGCGAGGCTGGGATACCGCGCGCGCTGATCGCCCTTCGCCGTCATCGATCCTCCTCGACGTGGCTCGCCCGGCCGGAATTTGTCTGAGTTTACCATCATGGCAACCCGCGGCAACGGCGGCGCCGCCGTCCGACATTCGCGAAACGTTAACGGTTCGCGAATGAGATCGCCGGGTCTTCTAGAAAGGAACACCCGATGCCCCTGCGCCTGGAACTCAAGCCGTTCGAGCGGTTGATCATCAACGGCGCGCTGCTCCGCAACGGCGACCGTCGCTCGACCTTCCTGATCGAGACGCAGTGCAAGTTCCTGCGCGAGAGCGAGATCATCACGGAGAGCGAGGCCGACACGGCCTGCAAGCGTCTCCACCTGACCCTGACGGTCATCTACCTCGCCGACGACCCGACGCAGGGCATCGACCTGTTCTTCCGGCAGGCCACGGACTTGCTGGGACTCGCGCCGGCCGCCGCCGGGCAGATCGCCGCGATCGCCCAGGCGGTGGAGGCCGGCGAGTATTACCGGTCGCTCAAGCTGAGCCGCAAGCTCGTCGAGTGGGAGGCGGCCGGCGCCGAATCGCCGGCCGAGGTGCCGGACGCCGCGGCGGCTCGCTGACCGGCACGCGGCCTCAGCCGGGATTGCCCTGCAGGCCGGCGGCGATGTGATTGTTGATCGACACGAGCGTGGCGATCTTCTCCGGCGTGGGAGCGATCATCGTGTCGATGCAGCTCTGGAGCACGAACACGCCCAGGCGTCCGACGCCCTGCTTCACGTCGGCGGGGAGCGGGTTCTCCGCGGACGTCGCCTCGGAGGTCAGCAGCGTCCAGACCCGCTGGTTGAACGACAGGGCCTCGTTGATGCGCCCGGCGTCGCCGCTGGCGAGCCCCTGGCTGGCGCCGATCAGCTTCTGCGCCGCCTTGAGCAGCACGGCGGATTCGGCTTCGCGGGGCGACAGCGCGCTGTGGGAGGTCTTGGCGTAGGCGTTGGCGGCGTAGTTCATCGGCGGTCCAGCCCCGTCGTCGGGCCTGCCACTGAGGCAAGCTAGCGCGTAGCTGTCGCAGATCAGGAGTTAAAAGCGCGTGAGCGCCGCATCCGCCATGATGCCGCCGGGTTGGTTATCGACGACGCTGTGCGGCCGAAAGGAACCGGCCCCCGGACCCCAACCCCGATGTTGAATTTCGTTCTCGGAACTGTTGCCGGCGGCCTGATCGCCTGCGTGCTGACCATCGCGGCGGCACGGCAACCCGAAGTGCAGTCCCGACTGGGCCTCGTGCCGGTGGCGCCGGCGACCCTGGCGGCGGTCACGAAACCGGCCGAGCCCGATTGCGGACGGAGGACGGAGCCGACCCCGAAGATCGGCTCCCAGGAGATGCTGTTCAACCGCCAGAGATTCTGGTCGGTCGCACCGTAATCAGAACGTGCCGATCAGCATGAGCAGCATCGTCGTGGCGACGGTGGTGCTGACGAAACCGCACAGGGCGGCCGCGAAGGACGGACCGGTGCGGGTGACGGTGGGCTCGATGTCGTTCGAGAGCGTGGCGGGGGTCATCGGCGCAGAACCTTCTCGGCGACCAGCGTCGCGCGTATCGGGGTGATGCTTCAGGAACGGGACGGCCGAGGTGCGATCGCGCACCCGGTCAGTCGCAGCGGTTGATTTTCTTGGCGATCCGCAGACCCCGCAGCTCGCTGCGGAGGTCGATGGCCACGACGCCCTCTCCGCATCGCTCGAACGCGTCGCGGGCATCGTCGTAGCGGTCGCCCACCTCGTCGAGCGTGTCGCAGACGCGGTCATGGTTGCCCAGGCGGGCTTCCTGACGCGCCTGGAAGCGCAGGGCGTTCGCCTCGTCGACCTTGCGCTGGGCTTCGATGCAGGACGGCAGGGCCGACGCGGCGGAAGTCAGGGCGAGGCCTGCCAGGAGGCTGGCGAGGCAGCGGGTCAGAGTGACCAACTTGGCACTCACGGGAACACTCACACACGGTTTGTGATGGCAGATCCGCGGGCGGTCCTGCCGGGCTTCTCGGAGCGGCTCAGGTCCACTCCTTCTCTGTCCGCTGAAACAGTGAAGCTGACGTGAAAGTTCCGCCCCGAATCACCGCTTCCGGCGCAGTCGGGAGGTCAGGATTGCGGAGAGTGGCACGGGGGCCGCACCCATCGGATCGACGCCGACATCGTACTGCTTCGGCATCGGCTTGAGCTTGCCGTGGCTGTGGCCGTGGAGGTTCAGCGCGCCCCGGCTCATGCCGTTCCAGGTACGGAACGCGTAGTGGCAGAGCACCACCATCCGCCCCTCGACGGCGAGTTCCGCGTAGTGCCGGACCGACGCCCAGCCGGGCGCCGTCAGCGTGTCCGGCCCGTCGTTGTTTCCGACGATCAGGTGCTTCTCGCCGTTCAGTCCGGCGAGGATCGCGCGGATCCGGTCACCGCTCGGCCCGAGGGCGAAATCGCCGAGGTGCCAGACCGTGTCGCCGGGCGCGACCGTCGCGTTCCAGGCCGCGATCAGGCCGGCATCGTGGGCCTCGAGATCCGGGTAGGGCCGGTGATCGAAGCGCAGCGCGCGCGGGTCGCCGAAATGCGTGTCGCCCGTGAAGAAGATGGTCACCGGTCCGCTCCGCCTCGCCTCAGCGCCTTCCTGTGCGCCTTCCTCGGCGCCTTCCTCGGCGCCTCGCCCGGCAACGCCGCCGGACTGCCGCCGAAAGCGGCGCGCGGCCGCGTTGTTCCCGCCGGCCCGCGTCCGCCTGGCGCGTTGACGGCCCGCGCGCCAGGGTCGAAGCCTCGTCGGGCGAGGCGCCAGCGGGAGGGCACGGGGCATGCTGGGAACGGTGGGGTTCGCGTTCCTGGCCGGCCTGCTCTCGGTGCTCTCGCCCTGCGTGCTGCCACTGATCCCCATCGTGCTCGGCACGGCGGCGGCCGAGCATCGCCTGGGTCCGGCGGCTCTGGCGGCCGGCCTCGCCATCGCCTTCACGGCCATCGGGCTGTTCGTCGCGACGATCGGCTTCACCGTCGGGCTCGACGGCGACGTGTTCCGGCGCGCCGGCGCGGTGCTCCTGGTGCTCCTGGGCGTCGTGCTGATGCTGCCGCGGCTCCAGGCCCGGGTCGCGACGGCGGCCGGCCCGGTCGGCGCCTGGGCGGAGGACCACTTCGGCGGCGTCGGCTCCGGGGGATTGCCCGGCCAGTTCGCCGTGGGCCTGCTGCTCGGCGCGGCCTGGAGCCCCTGCGTGGGACCGACCCTGGGGGCGGCCTCGCTCATGGCGGCGCGGGGCGAGCATCTCGGGGGCGTCGCCTTGACCATGCTGGCCTTCGGGATCGGCGCCGCGGCCCCGCTGATGCTCCTGGGCCTCGTCTCCCGCGAGGCGCTGCTGCGCTGGCGCGGCGGCCTCGCTGCGGCCGGCCGGGCCGCGAAGGCCGCGCTCGGCGCCGTGATGGTCGTGCTCGGGCTGCTGGTGCTGACGGGCCTCGACAAGCGGGTCGAGGCCGCGGCCGTCGCGGCCTCGCCGGACTGGCTCAACGCGGTGACGACGCGCTACTGACTCCGCGAAGACCCGGCGAAGACCCCGCGAAGACCCCAGGTTATCCGGAACGGAGTTCGGCCATGAGCGATGCCCCCCGCCTGACCAGTCTCGCCCACGGCGGCGGCTGCGGCTGCAAGCTCGATCCGGCCACCCTGCGCCAGCTCCTCGCCCAGCAGCCGGCGGCGGGCCCGTTCGAGCGGCTCCTCGTCGGCAACGAGACCGCGGACGACGCGGCGGTGTGGGAACTGGAGGACGGCACCTGCCTCATCGCCACCACGGACTTCTTCACCCCGATGGTGGACGACCCCGTCGATTTCGGCCGGATCGCCGCGACGAACGCCATCTCGGACGTCTACGCCATGGGCGGCCGGCCGCTGTTCGCGCTGGCGATCCTCGGGATGCCGCTCGGCAAGATCGACCCCGAGGTGGTCGCGCGGATCCTGCGCGGCGGCGCGGAGCAATGCGCTGCGGCCGGCATCCCGGTGGCGGGCGGCCACTCGATCGACGCACCGGAGCCGATCTACGGTCTGGCGGTGATCGGGACCTGCCGCCGCGAGGCGGTGCGGCGCAACGCCGACGCGGTGGCCGGGGACGCCGTCCTGCTCACCAAGGCCCTCGGGGTCGGGGTCTACTCGGCGGCGATCAAGCGGGCGACCCTCGACGAGGCCGGCTACCGCGACTTCATCGCGACCACGACGCTGCTCAACCGGATCGGGACCGATCTCGCCGCCGAGCCCGCCGTGCACGCCCTGACCGACGTGACCGGATTCGGCATCCTGGGGCACGGCCTGGAGATCGCCCGCGGCGCCGGCCTCACGCTCACCCTCGAGGCCGACGCCCTTCCCCTGCTGCCGCAGGCGGAGGCGCTGGCGCGCGCGGGCGCGGTCACCGGCGCCTCGCACCGCAACTGGGCGGCGTTCGGCGAGGCCGTGGACCTGCCGGCCGACTTCCCCGAGTGGCGCCGCCATCTCCTGACCGATCCGCAGACCTCGGGCGGGCTGCTGGTGACCTGCTCGGCCGACCGGGCCGACGCGATCCTGGCGCGCATCCGGGCGGCCGGCTACCCGGCGGCGGCCCGGATCGGCCGGATCGAGGCCGGCCCGGCGCGGATCCGCGTGTCGGCCTGACGGGCCGCCCGCCCCGAGAGGCAATCTTCAACCTTCCCGTCCACTCTGCCGCCCCGCACGAGACCCGAGCCGCCGCCAGAGCCGCCGTGACCGACGCCGCAGACATGTCACCGCCCGCCCACGGCGTCGCCGGCTGGCCGTTCGGGCGCAGCGCCGGCGCGCCGGCCCGTCCCGCGTCGCTCCCCGACGGGCGTCCGTGGCCGCGGATCCGCGTCGTCACGGTGGCCGGCGCGGGTGCCGCGCTCGCCGAGACCGTCGCGTCGGTCCTGCGCCAGGGCTACCCGGAACTGCGGCACGACCTGCTCGACCCGGCGGCCGGCCGCGCCGCGGCGGCGCGCATCCTGTCGGTTCCCGATCCGGAGCACCTGTTCTGGCTCCGCGCCGGCGACCTGCTCGCGCCCGGTGCGCTGACCGCCCTGGCGCTGGAGGCCGCGCTCACCGGCGCCGACGCGGTGGCGGGGCTGCGCGTCCTGTTCGACGACGCCGTCCGCGGCCTCGACGGCCCCGGGGCCGCGGACGGCGGGATCCTCTGGCGGCGGGACGCCCTCGCGCACGCGATCCTCGACGCCGACGGGACGCTCGACGCCGCCTCCGCCTGGTCGGCGATCCCCGCCGATCGGCGGAGCCTGATCGGCCGCCCGATCCTGCTCCACAGGCTCGACGCGCCGCCGCCCCCGCCCGCCGCCGGCCTGTCGATCGTGTCGCTGACCGGGACCGGAACCCGCGGGGGCGCGGGCGTGGCCCAGCGCCGCCTCGCCGAGGCGCTGACGCTCGCGGGCCACCGGGTCGCGGAGGTGACGCTGAGCGGACGCCCGGAGGCCGCCGAGTGGCGCGACGACTTCCCGCAGGCGGAGGCCGCGGTCGCGGCGGCCGCCCCCGATCTCGTCCTCGCCGGCAACCTGCACGGCGCCACCCGCAGCCTCGACGTCGTCGGCCGCCTGGCGCGGCGCGGTCCGGTCGGCCTCGTGCTGCACGACCTCTTCCCCCTGACGGGCCGGTGCGCCCACCCCCGCGACTGCGGGCGCGCCGCCTCCGGCTGCGACGCCGCCTGCCCCGGCCCGGACGAGTACCCGGAGCTGGCGCCCGGCCGGATCGCCGGGATGCACGAGCGCAAGCGCGCGGTGCTCGCAGGCGCCGCGCCCGGATCCCCGACGCGACCCTCCGCGCCCTGGCTGCTGGCCAATTCCGACTGGACGCTGGCGCGGGCGCGCGAACTCGCCCCGCCCGGCAGCGTGATCGAGCCCGTGCGGCTGGCCTTCCCGACCGCCGTGTTCCGGCCCGGCGATCGCGCGGCGCTGCGCGGCACGCTCGGCCTGCCGGCCGACGACGTCCTGATCCTCGTCTCCTCGGTCATCGTCGACGGGCCCGACAAGGGCTTCGCCGATCTCCGGGCCGCGCTCCAGGCCGTGGCGGGCCCGGGCGTCGGCGTGGTGGCGGTCGGCCGGCTCGACGACCCGGCCCGGCTCGGCGTCGCGAACCTGTACGCGCCCGGCCTCATCGCCGACGAGGCGCTCCTGGCCGCGTGGTACGGGGCCTGCGACCTCCACGTCACCGCCAGCCGTCACGAGACCCTCGGGCAGACGCCGATCGAGGCCGGCCTGTGCGGGGTGCCGACGCTCGCCTACCGCACCTCCGGCCTGACCTCGGCCGTGATCGACGGCGTGTCGGGCCGCCTCGTACCGGTGCGGCCGGGCGCCCTCGCCGAGGCGCTGGCGGCGCTGGTCGGCGACAGCGAGGCGCGCGCGCGGCTCGGCGCCTTCGCGCGCATCGCCCTGGAGAGCCGCTACAGCCCGGCCGCCTCCGCGCTGTCGCTGGACGCGGTCTTCCGGCGTCACGGTCTGCCGAGCGCCCCGACGGGCCCGCGCTTCGCCCCCGGGATGCTCGGGCACTTCCCCTTCGCGGCGGACCTGCGGGCGGGCGCGGCCGGCACCGTCCCGGCGATCTCGCGCCCGCTCGTGCGCCGGCTGCGGCGGGCCAAGCAGATGGTCTTCGGGCGTCGGATGCCGCTCCTCGTGCGCCGGTGCCTCTACCTCGCCGGCGCGCTGCGCCGGAGCCAGACGTGACGGCCCGCGGCGACAGGGCCGGCGACAATGCGGGCGGCGCGCGGGCGGCGCCGACTCGGCGACGGATCTACCTCGATCAGACCCATCTGCGCGCCCACGTGACGGGGATCGAGCGAGTCACCCTCGACCTGTTCGCCCCGGACCGGCTCGCCCCGCACGCGGTGCGGCCGGTGACCGCGGGCTCCCTGCCCGGCATGGTCGCCGCGCAGCAGCTCGGCCTGCCGGCGCGGGCGCTGATGGATCGGGACGCCCTGTTCCTGTTCCCGGGCTTCCCGCCCGGGCCGCTCTGCGCCGTCGCGGCGTCGCGCTGCCTGCTCTACGTCCACGACACCTTCCTGCTCACGCGGACGGAGGATCTGAGCCTGCGCAGCCGGCTCTACATGAGCCCCAGCTTCGCCCTGGCCCTGCGCTGGTGCCCGAACCTGTTCGTTAACAGCCGCACCACCGGGGCGGACGTGCGCGCGCTCTGCGCCCGACGCGCCCGCGTCGCCCTGCTGCGCCCCCCCGTCCGCGACGCCTTCGGGCTCGCGCACCTGCCGGGACCGGCTGCCTACGCGCCGGGCCGGCCGCTGCGCATCCTCGCCATCGGCACCATCGAGCCGCGCAAGAACTATCCGGCGACCCTCGCGCTGACGGCGGCGCTCATCCGTGCCGGTATCCCGGCGGAGCTCCACCTCGTCGGCCGGGTCGGCTGGGGACAGCACGCCTTCCTGGACGCACCGCCGCCGTTCCTGCACCGCCACGGGTACCTCGCCGACGCCGAGCTGCGCGCCCTCGCGGGGTCGTGCCACCTGCTGGTCTCCACCTCCAAGGCGGAGGGGCTCGGCCTGCCGCTGCTGGAGGTGCAGCACGGCGGCCTTCCGGTGGTGGCGCCGGACGACCCGGTGTTCCGGGAGGTCCTGGGGGCGTCGGCCCTGCTGATCCGGCCGGAGGAGCCCGACGCGGCCGCGGGCGCCCTCGCCGGCTGGATCCGCGACGGCGCCCTGGCCCGCGCCGCCGGAATGAGTCGGGCCAACGTCGCGCGCTGGAACGCGATCGCGGCCGAGGACGGCGCGCGCTTCCGGCGCTTCCTGGCCGGCGATCCCGCGGCTTACGATGCGCTGGAGTCAATTGTCGCACACGCGGGCACCGCCTGAGGCGGCCTGCGTAGTCCCCAACAAATCGGGAACTTTTCACGCCCGATTGTCGTGACAGTCAGGACTGCATCTGTAAGCGATATCTGCCAGCTTCCTGAAGCAAGTGCCGCATCGGGGCGACACTACTGGTCCGGTATGTTGATTGCTGGGCTCCCGAAGAAGGCAGCGCCTCGGGCGGGCACCTGTTCCAGATCGGCACGGAGCTGGTCAGAAAGGGAACGGGCGACGGGGCGGGTGACGGGCGGCGGTCTCCGCCGAGGCAGGTCAGGGAGCGAGGCGTATGTTCGACTTCTCGACGCGGATGAGCGGCGAACGGCCCGTGCGGATGGTGCTGCCGCAGGTCGCGCCGCCGACGGACGGCCGCGTGATCCTGCGGCGGCTGTGGCGCGGCAGCGGCTTCATCGTGCTGGGCGGCCTGTTCATGGTCGCCGTCGCGGTGGCGCTCCTCGGCCTGATCCCGCCCCGCTACACGTCGAGCATCCAGATCCTAGTGGATCCGAGCGACCTGCGCGTCGTCGAGAACGACGTGAACGCGCGCCAGCCCCAGGCCGACAGCGGCGTGTCGATCGCCGAGAGCCAGGTGCGGGTGATCCAGTCCGACAGCGTCCTGCGCCGGGTGATCGCCAAGCTCCACCTCGACCAGGACGACGAGTTCGTGCTGCCGGACGGCAACAACCCGACCCTCACCTGGATCAAGGGCGCGCTGGGCATGCTGCCCCCGCCGGCGAGCCGCGACCCGGTCTTCACGGCCCTCGACACGCTGCAGAACCGGCTCACAGTCCGGCGGGCCGAGCGGACCTTCGTGATCGACGTCTCCGTTCAGTCGCGCGATCCCGAGAAGGCCGCCCGCATCGCCAACGCCGTCGGCGACGCCTACTTCGCCGAGGAGGCCGCGGCCCGGACCGAGACCGCACGGCGCGCCTCCGACGCCCTGGCGGGGCGGCTCAACAGCCTCAAGCGCGACGTCGAGCAGGCCGAGAGCGCCGTGGTGCGCTACCGCGAGGATCACAAGCTCGTGGCCGCCAGCGGCCGCCTGCTCACCGACCAGCAGCTCGGCGACCTGAACCAGCAGCTCGTCACCGCCTCCATCAAGACCGCGGAGGCCAAGTCGCGCCTCGATCAGGCGCGCCGGATGCGCTCGTCGGATCCCAGCACCGCCCTTCCCGAAATGCTGCAGAGTCTGGAGATGCAGGCCCTGCGGCAGCAATACGCCACGCTGTCCCGCAACACCGCGGAGCTCGCCACCCGCCTCGGCGAGCGCCACCCGGCCATGGCCGAGCAGTACGCCCAGCAGCGCGACCTGCAGCGCCTGATCCAGCGCGAGAAGGAGCGGATCATCGAGACGACCCAGAAGGATTACGACCGCGCCGCCGCGAGCGAGGCCGCGATCCGGGCCAATCTCGACCGGGTGAAGAACGAGACCGCGTCCAGCGACCGGGCCTATGTCGGCCTGCGCGAGCTGGAGCGGACCCTCGACGCCCGCCGCGGCATCTACGAGGCCTATCTGAAGCGCGCCCGCGAGGCGAGCGAGCAGGAGCGGCTCAACACCACCAACGTCCGGATCATCTCGGCCGCGGTCCCGGCGCGCCAGCGGACCTTCCCGCCCTCCCCCAAGATCGTCCTGCCGGTGGCGCTCGTCCTCGGCCTGCTGCTCGGCGGCGGCATCGCCCTGCTGCTCGGCGCCGACAGCGACCGTCGCCGCAGCCTGCGCGCCGCCACCCGGCCGGCCGCGAGCTTCCGGGCCGCCGATGCGTGACATCGGCGAGATCAGCCTCTACCTGGGCGCTATGGATCCGGTCCTCGGGGAGGCACACACGGTGAGCGCCCCGGCCCCCGCGGCGTCCGGATCGCCGCAGACGGGCGCGACCGTCGAACTCTTCGGCTACCGGTTTCACACCGGTCCCGCCGCGACCCTCGTGGCCGACGTCGCGGCCCGGCGTGACGGCCGCCCGCGCATGATCGTGACGGCGAACGTCGATCACATCGTCCAGCTCAGCGAGAACGCGCCGTTCCGCGAGGCCTACGCGCGCGCCGCGGCCCGGACCCTCGACGGGATGCCGCTGGTCTGGCTGGCCCGGAAGGCGTGCGGCCAGCCCGTTCACCGGATCACCGGCCACGACCTCCTGGGCTGCGTCCTGGCCGACCCGCCGGCCTTCGCGCGGCGGGTCTTCTTCGTCTCCGCCCGACAGGACGCGGCGGACGCGCTGGCGACCCGGCTGCAGGCAGCGGGCCTTCCGCCCGGCGCCGTGACGAGCGCCGTGCCACCCTTCGGCTTCGAGCACGACGCGGCCTACAGCCGCGCCCTGGCGGAGCGGATCCGCGCCCACGGGACGACGCTGCTGGTGATGGGCGTCGGCGCGCCCAAATCCGAGATCTGGGTGGATCGCCACGGCCAGACGCTCGGCGAGCCGGTGGTCTTCTGCGTCGGCGACGCCCTCAACGTCGCCGCCGGGTTCCTGCCGCGCGCCCCGCGGCTGATGCAGCGCCTCGGCCTCGAGTGGATCTACCGGTTCCTGCAGGCGCCGCGCCGGCTGTTCCGGCGCTACTTCATCAAGTCGTGGCGCTTCATCGGCCTCGCCGCGCGCGACCAGTTCCGGCGGCGCGCCGGCTGACCTCAGCGCCGCTCCGCGAACAGGTCCGGCCGCCGCAATTGGAGCGCGAAGAGCAGCGTCAGCGACTTCATGTCGGTGATCGCGCCGCGGCGGCCCATGGCGGCCAGCTCCGGCAGCGGGATCTCGTGGACCGCCACGGCCTCGCCCTCGGCGGCGAGACCGCCGCCGGTGCCGGTCCGGTCGGCCTCGCCGTAGGCGGCGAGGAACAGGTCCATCCGCTCCGTGGAGATCCCCGGCATCGACCAGGCGCTGGCGACGAAGTCGAGGGCGCTGAGGCGCAGGCCCGTCTCCTCCATCGCCTCGCGCCGCGCCTCGTCCTCGGAGGCGCCCTCGTCGAGGAGGCCGGCCGGCACCTCGATGTGGCTCGGCGGCCCGCCCGAGTAGAGGACCGGCGCCCGGAACTGCGAGACGAGCGTGGCGACCCGCCGCTCCGGATCGTAGGGGAGCACCGCGACCGCCCGGCCGTGATCCTCCATCTCCCGGGTGATGCGGCTCCCGTCCTCCTGCATCACCTCGGCGACGAGGTAGCGCGCCCAACCGTCATGTACGAGGCGCACGCCCCCGATCCGTGGTGCCATTCCGATCTCGCCCTGCTCCTGGAGCCCGACGGATCGTTCAGGAATGCGGCGGCCTTGCGGACACGGTGATGCGGAAGCGCAGGCGCCCCGCGGGCGGCCCGTCCAGGCGCTCGGCGGCGTCGAGGCGGGCGCCCTCCTCGCGCACGAGGTTGGGGATGTCGAGGGCGGCCAAGGGGTCGGTGCAGGTCACCACCAGCGTCCGGCCGGCAGCGAGGCCGCGCAGCGCCTTCCGGGTGTGCAGGACCGGGAGCGGACATTTCAGGCCGCTCAGGTTGAGGTCGACGCAGTCCGGATCCTCGTCCCGCACGCCGGAAGCTCCCGAACCGGCGCGGATGCCGGCCCGGCGGTCTTAGGCACCGCCGCGCCCCGGCGCCAGCGGCGTCCTCACCACACGTGATAGCCGAAGGCGGGTCCGGAATAGCTGTCCGGCGCCGTCCAGACATAGCAGGGACCGTTGTAGCCGTACTCGAAGCCGCGGCTCGGGACCGGCGCGTAGGCGTAACCGTAGCCGAACGGCGCGGGATAGCCGTACTCGCCGTAGTAGCTGTACTGCGGCCGCCCCCGCGCGGCCACGGTGCCGGCGATGCGGCCGCCGGCTCCGGTGTGCCAGCGACCCGGCGTCGGACCTGAGCCCTGGAACGGCGCCAGGTCGGCCGCCCGCGCCGTGCTCACGGCCGCCGGAACGGAAACCATCCCGGCGAGGATGACGGAGATGATGCGGGTCATGATTCGGCCTCTCCCCGGGCGTCGCGCCATGTCGGAACGTTCCATTAGCACGTTCCAACGGCGATTCGCGCGGGCGGCGTGAGCCGCTCAGCCGGATGCTAGAAGACGCATTCCGTGAAGGCCGGACGCACGCAGGCGCCCCAGCGCCCCTCGTAGTCGGCGAGGAGATCCTCGGCCCGCGTCCGCCCGGCCGCGACGACGGCCTCGAGCGGCTGCAGGTAGATCACCTCGTCCCGGCCCTCGGCGTCGCGGCGGCCCCGCGCCCGGAGGCCCGCGCGGGCGATCGCCAGGGCCTCGGCGGCGACGGCCCCGAGCGTGGTATTGGCCACCGGCGTCGCGAGCCCCAGCCGCGGCGCCGTGGCGCGGGCGGCCTCGCGGTTGGCGAGGCTCCACCCCTTCACGAGGTCGAGGGCCGCGTCGAGGGCCGCGTCGTCGTAGAGGAGACCGGTCCAGAAGGCGGCCTGGGCGGCGATCATGCCGGGGCCGCCGACATCGGCGCCTCGCATCTCCAGGAAGCGCTTGAGCCGCACCTCGGGGAAGGCCGTGGAGGCGTGGTTGGCCCAGTCCGAGACCGTGGCGAACTCGCCCGGCAGCTGGGGGAGCTTGCCGGCCATCAGGTCGCGGAACGAGGCGCCCGACACGTCGTGGTAGGTGTCGCCCCGCTTGACGAAGTACATCGGCATGTCGAGCAGCCAGTCGACATAGGCCTCGTAGCCGAACCCCGCGTCGAAGGCGAAGGGCAGCATTCCGGTCCGGTGGGCGTCCGTGTCGCGCCAGATCTCGGACCGGCGCGACAGGAAGCCGTTCGGCCGGCCGTCGGTGAAGGGCGAGTTGGCGAAGAGCGCGGTCGCGACCGGCTGCAGCGCCAGGGACGCGCGCATCTTGCGCACCATGTCGGCCTCGGAGGCGAAGTCGAGATTCACCTGCACGGTGGCGGTGCGCAGCATCATGTCGAGACCGAGGGACCCGACCTTCGGCATGTAGCCGGCCATGATCCGGTAGCGGCTCTTGGGCATGACCGGGGTCTCGTCCCGGCGCCATTTCGGGCTCATGCCCAGCGTCAGGAAGCCGATGCCCAGGGGATCGGCCACCCGCTTCGCCGCGGCGAGGTGCGTGGCGAGTTCCGCCGCCGTGGCGTGCACGTCGGGGAGCGCCGCGCCCGACAGCTCGAACTGGCCGCCGGGCTCGATCGAGATCGCGCCGCCCGCCTCCGCCGACAGGCCGATGATGTTGCCGAGATCGAGGATCGGCTCCCAGCCGGTCTCGCGGGCGAGCCCCTCCAGGAGCGCCCGGATGCCGCGGTCACCCTCGTAGGGAACCGGCGCCCGGGTCTCCCGATAGAACGGGATCTTCTCGTGCTCGGTGCCGATCGCGAAGCGCGCGCGCGGCTTCTCGCCCGCCGCGAACCATTCGATCAGTTCGGCGCGCGTGGTGAGCGGCGTGGTGTCGTTGCTGTCGCGCGCCATGCGCTGCCTGCCCGTGCGTCTGACGTGTGCCTGGGAACGGGCGCGCCGGACTGCTCCGGCGGATCCACCCGGTACAAACCCGCTCTCGCGAGCGGGATCCGGGCGGACACCCGCCCCCGACCCCGATGAGCACGCGGCGCAGGCGGCGTCCGATCCGGGACATAATCGAGCCGCCGTGAACCCACAACGCGGCGGTCTCGACCGGCGCGCCGCTTCACGTCTGATCCGTGGAAACAATCGACCGGCGCGGTCCTTCCATGTGCGCGGGCACACATGGATCGGGGCGGCGCGCGTCAGCGCGCGTCGCCGAGCACCGCCTGCACCAGCGACAGCACGGCGACGGCGGCGGTGTCGGCCCGCAGGATGCGCGGCCCCAGGGAGAGCGCCACGGTGTTCGGCCGCGCCCGGATCAGCGCCCGCTCCTCCTCGGAGAAGCCGCCTTCGGGACCGACCAGCACGGCGAGCGGAGGGGGCGGCAGCGGGTCGCCGGCCGCCCGCAGGGCCGCCACCGGGTCGCGCACGGGCGCGTCCTCGTCGCAGAACACGAGGAGCCGCCCGGGCGCGAGGCCCGCGAGAGCGGCCGGCAGGCGCTCGGGCTCCGGACAATCGGGAATCGCCAGGATCCCGCACTGCTCGGCGGCCTCGACCGCGTTGGCCCGCAGCCGGTCCATGTTGACGCGATCGCCCTGCGTGAACCGGGTGATGACCGGTCGGATCGTTCCGGCCCCCATCTCCACCGCCTTCTGCGCGAGATAGTCGAGGCGCGCGCTCTTCAGCGGGGCGAACAGGTAGTGAAGGTCGGCGGGCGCGGGCTGCGGACGCGTCTGCGCGGCGACGTGCAGGTCGGCGCCCTTGCGCCCGGTCTGGACCAGATGGGCGCGCCACTCGCCGTGGCGGCCGTTGAAGACCAGGACCGGATCGTCCGGCCCCCGGCGCAGCACGTTGAGCAGGTAGTTCGCCTGAGCCCGGTCGAGGGGCAGAATCACCCCCGCCGCGAGATCGGCCGCGACGTGGAGGCGCGGAGCGGTGAAGTCATAGGCCGGCATGGCGGCGTGGTCGCGCGGGCCGGCGGGCCTGTCAACGCGGGGACCGCGACCGAAAGTGTTGCCGAATGGTTACGAGCCCCGGTTTTCGGCAGCCAGTCCACCGGTGCATGGCGCAGCCGGTTTGCCGCTCGAATGACGCCACAATCCTATGGCGAACCCAACGGAACGGAAGAGAGCCGGCCGCTCGCGGATTCGGCAGGGGCGTCGAGGGAGTCGCGGAATGGCGAAGGGGAGTCTGAAGCTGGGGGCGGCGGTGCTGGTCGGCACCGTCCTGTTCGGCACGGCGGCGTTCGCGCAGAGCGCGGCACCGGAATGCGGTGCCATCCAGAAGACCCTGGCCGAGCGCAAGGCTCTGGTCGGCCGCGCCAATGCGGCGTCGCAGTCCAAGAAGAAGATGACCCCGCAGGAGGCCTGCGCCCTGTTCGGGAAGCTCCAGTCCAACGGCGCGGAGGGCATCAAGTGGATCGCCGCCAACAAGGAATGGTGCTCGATCCCCGATTCCTTCGCCGAGGGCTTCAAGGCCGACCACGTGAAGGTCAGCGGCATCCGCACCAAGATCTGCAGCGTCGCCGCCCAGGCGACCAAGATGGAGGCGCAGGCCCGCGCCCAGGCGCAGGCCCAGGCGGGCGGCGGCGGCGGCGGGCTGCTCGGCGGCCCGGGCTTGACCGGAAGCTTCAAGCTGCCGCAGGGCGCTCTCTGAGATCGTCTGAGAGGATCGCGGATCCGGCGCGGGTCCCCCCTCGGCAGCGGCGGGGGACTCACGTGCGGGACGACCGGAGATCCGACCGATGAACGGCACGGTGTTTGACGACGGGCGGCCGGCCGACGCGGTCTCCGGGCACTGGGTCGACCGGCGGGCGCCCCGGCCCTGGCGCCCGTACCTGCGCCTGGCCCGGATCGACCGGCCGATCGGCTGGTGGCTCCTCCTCCTGCCCTGCTGGTGGTCGGCCGCCCTGGCGGCGATTGCCGCGGACCAGGCCTTTCCCGACCCCTGGCACTGCCTGCTCTTCCTGATCGGCGCCGTGGCGATGCGCGGGGCGGGCTCGACCTACAACGACATCGCCGACCGCGACCTCGACGCGCAGGTCGAGCGCACGCGCCTGCGCCCCCTGCCCTCGGGCCAGGTGCGGCCGCGCCACGCCGCCCTGTTCCTGGTGATTCAGGCCCTGATCGGGCTGGCCGTCCTGCTGCAGTTCAACGCGGAGGCGGTGATCATCGGTCTCTGCTCGCTGCTGCCGGTGGCGATCTACCCGTTCATGAAACGGGTCATGCCGTTGCCGCAGGCGATCCTGGGACTGGCCTTCGCCTGGGGGGCTCTGATGGGCTGGGCCGCGGTGTTCGCCCGCCTCGATCCGCCGGCGCTCCTGCTCTACGCGGGCGCCCTGTGCTGGGTGATCGGCTACGACACGATCTACGCGGTGCAGGATATCGAGGACGACGAGATCGCGGGGATCCGCTCCTCGGCCCGCCTGTTCGGCCGGCACGTGCGGCTCGCCGTCGGGCTCTGCTACGCGCTGGCCGCTCTGTTCGTGGTGCTGGCCGCGCGCGGGGCGGGAGCGGGGCTCGTCGGGTATCTGGGGGTCGCCGCCTTCGCCGGGCACCTCGCCTGGCAGGTCCTGTCGCTGCGCGAGCGCGACGGGCGCGGGGCTCTCACGCTGTTCCGGTCGAACCGGGATGCGGGCCTGATCCTGTTCGTCGGCCTCACCGCCGACGCGCTGCTGCGCAACTTGTTCTAAGGGCCGTCGGCGCCCTCAGGTGCGGGCGATGATCTCGTTCTCGCCGCGGAAGATCTGCGGGCGCGCGGGGAGCCGGCCGGTCTTGCGGCGGGCCAGGAAGCGCGGGCGACGGCGGCCGAGACCGGCGTGGCGGCGACGGATGCGGACCTGACCGAGAATCAGCCGGCCGATCTGCTGGGAGACCGGGACGAGGAGGCCGTCCTCCCGGACGATCATCCGCACGAGGCCCGCCCGCGCCGCGATGTCGCGCCACAACGCGACCACATCGTCCTCCTCGAAGCTGCCGAGGCGCTGCAGCACGTCGCCTTCTTCGTCGACGAGGATCAGGCTGAACCGGTCGGCGCCCACGATCTCGGCGTCCTCGGTGGCGTAGGCGAGCGCGATCCCGACGGCCCGGCGCGCGCCGGGGGTGCGGCCGATCACCGGCAGCGGCGAAGCGACGAAGCGGGGCGCGGTGTCGGCACCGTGCATCGGGTGTCCTGCGTGGCTTTTGTCCGTGGCCGGGGAAGTGTTCATCGGTCCGAGTCCCTGGAGCAAGTGGCGACCCCTGTCGGGCCGTCCGTTATGCCAAGCAAAATCGCACCCGAACTCCTCCGCACCGCTTAAGAGCCGTCGTTAAGCGAATCTGGACAGCGCTGTCATTTGCGGAATGCTCAATGCTTCCTTGAATGCCCAACATTTCCTTGCGCAGATCGGTCGTTATCGATCGATCAACCAGCATCCTTGTGGCGCTGCGGGCGCCGCCGTACAACGGGGCGACCGGGCGCGCGATCCTCCGCGCCGGGTCTTCTCAGCCCGACCGGGTGAGCCCAAGCGGGCCCGGACGTCCGCCCGTCGGACGGGCGGGCCGGCGGGGCCCTCGCGGGCCGCACGGATTCCACGCGGAGCGCGATGCCAGAGCCTCTCACCGACGATGCCGTATCCGCCCTGATGCCGGAGTTGCGCGCCGTGATGCGCGAGGCCGCCGACATCGCGCGGCCGTTCTTCAGGCTCGGCGGGCAGACTTCGGCCCGCATCTGGTCGAAGGCCGGCGGCTCGCCTGTGACCGAGGCGGACGTCGCGGTCGATGCCTTCCTGAAGGTGCGTCTGAGCGCCCTCGTGCCGCGGGCGGCATGGCTGTCGGAGGAGACCGCCGACGACCCGGCGCGCCTCGGCCACGACCTCGTGTGGATCGTCGATCCGATCGACGGGACGCGGGCGTTCCTGTCGGGCCATCCGGACTGGTCGATCGCGGTGGCGCTCCTGTCGGGCGGCGAGCCGCTGATCGGCTTCGTCCACGCGCCGGTGGGCGACGCGGATTACGAGGCCGTGCGCGGGCGCGGCGCGACGCGGAACGGCGAACCGATCCGCGTCGATACCAGGCAGAGCCTGCCCGGCGCCCGCGTCACCGGCCCGAAGCCGATGCTCGACCGCCTGGCCCGGGGCGCCGGAGCGGACCCGGATTTCGAGGTGATCGCGCGGATCCCGTCCCTCGCCCTGAGGCTCGCCCGCGTGGCGGACGGGACGGTCGATATCGGGATGATTTCCGGGAATGCCCGCGACTGGGACCTGGCCGCCGCCGACCTCGTTCTGCGCGAGGCGGGCGGCGTGGTCTGCGATTTCTCCGGGGCTGCGACGCCGTACAATCGCGCTGACCCGGTGCACGGCGAGTTGCTCGCCGCGCCGTTGGGTCTGCGCGACCCGGTGCTCGCCGCCTGGGACCGCTGAGGCCGAGGCCCCGCGTGTCCGCGGCGAGCGGCCTCAGGCCGTCGCGGTCTCGCGGATCTTCACCGCGGCGGGCGCGAGCCCGAGACGCTCGGCGAGATGCCAGTGGAGCTCACGCGGGGAGTGGTAGTTGTAGGACCGGTCGATCAGGTCGCTGAGATCCGCCCCGGTCTGGTCCGCGGTCATGGCCCGCGCCAGCTTGCCCACTCGGAAGGTCGGGGCATCGGTGACGGGGGAACGGACGCCGCGGCGCCGTGTGTATTCGAATAACATCACTGTCTTTTCTTTTCTGGACCGGACGTTGGCTGCGCCCGGCGTCGTTTCTGGGATATTGCCTCCGACGCGACCGGAACCCTGGCAGTCTCGCCCGGGCAGGCAGCGTCGGAAGGGGGAACCGCGTCTGGCGGCCGCTTCATGCGCCACCCGCAATCCTCAGTTGCACACGTCGGCGCATTGAGGGCGCGGGAGGCGCCTCGGAACCCGCGACGGTCAGGCCGCCTGCAGGTTGCCGGCGGCGTCCTTGCCGCTACGCTTGTCCGTGAGGATCTCGTAAGCGATCCGCTGGCCTTCGATCAGGTTGCGCATCCCGGCGCGCTCGACGGCCGAGATGTGGACGAACACGTCCTTGCCGCCGTCGTCGGGCTGGATGAAACCGTAGCCCTTGGTCTCATTGAACCACTTCACAGTGCCGGTATTCACGTAGTGTACCTCGTTCGTCCATAGGCCATCCGCGCGGCACGAGGGCCGCGTGATGCACCACGGTCTTTCTGGATTTGGCCAGTGCGGCGGGGCGCGAGTCGCTGAACCTTGAACAGCGTCAGCCTCGGTGGATAAGCCCCCCGAGGACGTATTTAGGCGCAGGCTGCGGCCGCAACAAGGCATGGGCGGCGTATCATCTGCGTCGCAGGCCGGGATCGGGAGGGGGCCGAGCGGCACCGCCCCCTGTGATTCCGGGCATTCACGATGCATATACGGAATGCGCTCAAGCAGTTAAGGCGCGTGGCTCTGGACGATACATGGCAGGCATCTCGGTCTCGCTGGACGGTGCGAACATCCAGCTCTCCTTCCAGAAGGACGATCAGGCGACGGCGGTGGTGATGGATGCCCGCGCCGCCCGGGCGCTGGTGCGCGCCGTCGGGCAACTCCTCACGGCGATCGAAGATACGGACGAGCCCGACATGGCCGACGAGATGGGCGACGAGGAGGTCGCCATGCTCGACGTGACGTCGTCGGCCATCGAGGTCGGTACCGACGACGAGGGCCAGGCGGTGGTCGCCCTGCAGGCCGGCGCTCTGCCGCCGTTCCAGCTCCGCCTGACGGACGAAGAGGCCCGCCACGTCGTGACGAGCCTCTCCGAGATCCTCAATGCCCCGCGCGACGTGCGGACCTCGCACGGCGGTCACTGACGGCCGGGCGCTCGGCCGTCGCGGGCGCCGTCACATGCGCGTCCCGGGATCCGTCGGCGTGCCGGGGAAGATGTCCGGCTCGGAGCCCGGACCGCCGGGTTCGCCGATCCCCGGATCGTTCACCGGATAGGGCGTGCGCGGGCCGGTCGGGCCGATATCGGGCTCCTCTTCGGGCATCGGTGGGGGCGGCGGCAGGTCGCCGGGCGTGGGCTCGGGAAGGCCGGGATTGGCCATGACGCGACTCCTGATGGTTGGGATGGGGACCAACGGGCCGCCTTCCCCGGGGGTTCCGATCACCGGTCCGGGGTCCGCTCCCGGACGCGGCCGGGCGGCGGAGGGCCGCGGGAACGGGCGGCACGAGCCTCCGTTAGCCGGGCAGATCCCCCGACCGGAGACCGCCATGCCCGACATCCGCCAAGCCGAGATCCTGATCCTCGCCACCGACGGTTTCGAGGAGAGCGAGTTGACCGTCCCGCAGGCCAAGCTGGCCGAGGCCGGCGCCGCGGTGACCGTCGCCGCCCCGCAGTCGCGCCAGAGCAAGGGCACGATCCGCGGCTGGGACAAGACCGACTGGGGCCGGGAAGTCGCGGTCGACGCCGACCTGGAGCAAGTCGACCCGGCATCCTACGACGCCCTCGTTCTCCCGGGCGGCCAGATCAACCCGGACAAGCTCCGGCTCGAGCCCCAGGCCCTCGCCCTGATCAGGAGCTTCCTGACCTCCGGCAAGGTCGTGGCCGCGATCTGCCACGCCCCGTGGCTGCTGATCGAGACCGGCGCGGCCAAGGGCCGCGACCTGACCTCGTTCAGCTCGATCCGGACCGACGTGATCAATGCCGGCGGCCGCTGGCACGACAAGGACGTCGTGACCGATCACGGCATCGTCACGAGCCGCAATCCGGGCGACCTCGACGCGTTCTGCGCGAAGATCGTCGAGGAGATCCAAGAGGGCGGCCACGGCGCCCGCCAGCTGGCGGCGTGACCCGCGCGGGCGCCGGACGACCGGCGCCCGTGCTCAGCCGCGGCCGCGCTCGCCGGTGACTTCCAGCACCGTGCAGCCGCGGATCGGGCGGCCGTACTCGTCCGCGCCCTCCACGGTCACCCGGTGGGCGCCGGGGGCGAGGTCGTCCGGGAGCCGCGCCGTCCAGATATGGGTCGAGGGCACCGCCTTTACCCAGCTCTTCTTCGTCTCCGGGTAGCGCTCGTAGAGCTCGGTGACGAACGGGTCGGGGCGGCGGGTGCGCGCCATCGGCTTCGGCGGCGCGTCTCCGACCCGGAACGCGAGGCGCGTGCGCGGGCCGCCGTCGAACACGTTCACCACCAGGGTCGTGTCGGCGAGCGCGTCCTGCGGCACCGGCGGCCGCAGCCCCTGCACCGGCCGGGTCAAGCGCACCACCTCGGGCGCGCCGGCCCGCAGCTCGCTCTCGAACAGGATCCGCATGGTCTCGTCCGGCTGCCCCTGCGCGGCGACGTAGCGCGTCGTGTAGTCGGTGCCGCGGATCGACAGGACGTGGAACCCGTTCGGCGTGCCGTCGCGGCTGTCGGCCGAGGGGATGCCCGTGCGGGTGTCGGGACCGCTCCACCACGAGCCCGAGACAGCGGTGAGCACGTGATGGTGGTGCCCGTCGGCGAGGTAGTGGTGCTCGGTCGTGTGGGTGTGGCCGGCGAGGCTCAGCACCTTGCGGCCGGCGAGCAGGTCGAGGAGCGCGGCGCGGTCCGTGGTGTGGGTGCGGGGCTCTTCGGGGCCGGTCTCGGTGTGCAGGGGGATGTGCATAGCCAGCACGATCAGGTCGTCCCGCGGGATCTCGGCCAGGAGGTTGCGCAGGAAGGCCAGGCCGCGGTCGCCGATCCGGCCCCGGTAGGTGTTGGCGCCCACCGGCACCGGCGGCCCGAGCCACTCGACGTTGTCGAGCATCACGAACCACGCCCGGCCGTGCCGGAACGCGTAGGTCGGCGCGCCGAACACCCGCTTCCAGGTCTCGCGGCTGTAGCGCGCGTCCGGCGCCTGCATGTTGAGGTCGTGGTTGCCCGGCAGGCTGTACCAGGGCAGGCCGATCCGCCCGACGATCCGGTTGGACCGGCCGTAGAGCGAGAGATCGTCGAACAGCACGTCGCCTGTGGTCAGGCCGAAGGCGGCCGGGATCGCCATGGCGCGGGCGACCGCGGTGTCGCGCACGTGGTCGAGTTCGAACCGGCTCTCGGGCTGGGGATCGGTGAACAGCACGACGTCGAAGTCGTCCGGCTCGTCCGCCCGGGTCAGGGTGAAGTCGATCGAGGCCGGGAGCGGCCCGGTGGGCGCGAGGCCGCGGTAGCGCAGGCCCAGCTCGGCGGGCGTGCCCCCGGGCTGGTGGATGTAGGAGTGGCGCGGCACGTTGTCGGCGTCGCGCGGCAGGGCGTAGCCCGGCGGCTTGATGACGAAGACCGCGCCGTCGCCCGGCATCGGCAGGCGGTATCGGCCCCGCTCGTCGGTCCGCGCGATCTCGCGACCGTTGGACACCAGCACGCCCGGCAGCGGGACCGGGTCCCCGCCGGCCGCGTCGCGCGCGGAGACGATCCCGGTGGCCTCGGCGGCCTCGGCGGGCTCCTGCGCACCGGCCCGGCCCGCGACGAGGCCGAGGGCGGCGGCGCCCGCCATGGTGCTCCGGCGGGTCAGGCCTCCGGGCTGGGTGTCGCGCGACATCGATGGCTCCTGCACGGCTTCGCGGCGCGGCGTCCCGCGGGAGGCCGGCAACCGGCATCCGGGACGCTGCCTGCGCGGCCAATCAGACGCGTTTGACCTCCGGATGACAGGCGCGGCCCCGAACGCGCGAGGCCCGCGCCTCGGCAGAGGTGCGGGCCTCGGATCGGGTTCGACGGGCGGGCGTCGCCGGGAGCGGCCGGCGCCCGCGGGTCCGACTACTCCTCGTCGCCGGGCTCGAAGGTCTGCGGCATCGGCTCGGCGCTGGCGACCGGGGTCGGCGCGCCGATGGTCGAGGGCACGTTCACGCCGTCACGCTTGTAGATGTCGTCGCGGAACTGGACGATGCCGTCCGGGGTCGACCAGGCGGTGATGTAGGTCCAGTAGACCGGCACCGGCTGGGAGATGTTGGCGTCGATGCGCTTGCCGCTCTCGATCGCCTCCTCGACCTTCTGACGGTCCCAGCCGGGCGTGTCCTTCAGCAGCCACGTGATGTACTCGCGCACGTTCTGCACGCGCACGCAGCCCGAGGAGATGAAGCGGAAATCGTCGCCGAACACGCCCTTGGTGTTCGTGTCGTGCATGAACACGCCGTAGGGATTCGGGATGTTGATGCGGACGATGCCCATCGAGTTGAAGTCGGCGCCCGAATCCTGCCGGTAGGTGTAGCGGGTGCCCTCGTCCGAGAACCAGTTCACCGACTTCGGCGAGACCTCGGACCCGTTCGACAGGATCCGGATCTTGTTGTCCGTGAGGTAGTTCGGATCCTTCTGCATCTTCGGGATCAGGTCCTTCTTCACGATGGAAGCCGGGACCGTCCAGGTCGGGTTGAAATTGATCTGCGTCGCCTTGGTGTTCATGATCGGCGACTGGCGGTCGATCTTGCCCACGCCGGCGGCGTGGAGCGTGACGACCTGACCGTTCTCGACCGTCTCGACGAGCGCGGCCGGGATGTTGGTGATCACGAAGCGCCGGCCGAGATCGCCCGAGTAGGAGCGCAGGCGCACGACGTTGATCTCGAGCTGGCGCAGGCGCACGTCGGCGGGCACGTTCATGGCCTGCTGGGTGGCCATCGTCATCGCGCCGGTCTGGCTGAGGCCGTGCCGGGCCTGGAACCGCTTCACGCCCGCGGCGACGTACGAATCGTACACGCCCGAGCCGCCCGCGGCCGGATCGAGGTCGCCGGTGACGATCAGGCGCTGGCGGATGGCCGCCACGGCCGGGCCGCGCGAGCCGATCCGCAGGTGGTCGGCGCCGGAAACCTGCCGCCAGCCACCGCGGGCGACGATGTCCTTGTAGCGCTCCACCATCTGCTCGGTGGACGTCACGGTCTGGGGCGAGAGGATCGGCACCGTCTCGCGCTGCACCTGCATGCCGGCGGGTGAGGCGTAGTCCTGCGCCCACTCGGCCTGGGCATAGTTGCCCTGATCGCGGGCTTGGGCGCCGCCGATGCCGAGCGCGCCGAGGGCGGCGACGCCGAGGATCGCGGGGAACCGGTTTTGTGCCTTCTTGCGCATCGGTCGCTGGCTCTGGTCCGGGGTTCGTCAGGTCGTGACGGGAGCGGATTGTCTCGGGCGCCACGGTGTCGGGATGGCGTTAAGACTCCCTATCGAAGGGGCCGGAATGTGGCATCGCCGTGCGCCAGCGCACGCGGCGTCCCTCTGCGGCACCCTGGCAACAGCCATCGCCGCGCCGGTGTGGCAGGGATGCCATAGCGGTCCGGTTCGGACGGCGCGCGGGAGCAGCATGGATTCGGGCGAGGCCCTTTCGGATCGACGTGTCGGGCCGGCCCTGCGGGCCGTCGTCGCCCTGCTGGCGCTCTACGCCCTGCTGCTCCAGGCCTTTCTCGGCGGCCTGATGCCGGTGCCGGCGGCGACCGACGGCCTCTGCGCGCAGCATGCCGACGCGTCCGCTCCATCGGGCGCGCCAGTCTCCCACGACCACGGCGATTGCTGCACGGCGGCCCAGGCCACCGGCCCGGCGCTCCCGCCGCGCCCCCCGTCCGTCGGCTTCCGATGGGTCGCGACCGCGGACCTGCGGCCGGCCTGGCCCCTCAACCGGAGCGTCGGCGCCCGCGCGCCGCCCGGTACCATCGCGTCCCCGAGGGGGCCGCCGACCGCCTGAGCGATCACCACCTCTCGGATCCCTCATGACGGATGTATTCCCATGAAGACCCTTGTCTCGGCCGCCCTCGGCCTCGGGCTGCTCGCCTCCGCGGCGCAGGCCCACGCGGTGCTGGAACGCAAGCAGGCAGCCCCCGGCGCCTCGTATCGCGGCGTCGTCCAGATCATGCACGGCTGCAACGGCAAGCCGACGACGCGCGTGAGCGTCACCATCCCGGAGGGCCTGATCGGCGCCAAGCCGATGCCGAAACCCGGCTGGACCCTCGCGACGACGCGCGGACCCTACGCCAAGACCTACGCGACCCATCACGGCACGGCTGCGGAGGGCGTGACGTCGATCACGTGGAGCGGCGGCTCCCTTCCGGACGATCAGGTCGACGAGTTCACCTTCCTGGCGCAGGTCGCCGGCACGTTCGAGCCCGGCGCGACCGTCTACGTCCCGGTCCAGCAGGATTGCGCGGAGGGCAGCTATTCCTGGTCGGAGATCCCCAAGGCCGGTCAGGACGCCCACGACCTGAAGACGGCCGCGCCGTCCTTCCGGATCGTCCAGGTCGCCCAGGCGGGCGGCGCGCCGGCCGCGGGGACGGCCGCGGCCGCGACGACCGTGAAGGCCGGTGACCTGACGATCGAGACGCCGTGGCTGCGCGCCACGCCGAACGGCGCCAAGGTCGCCGGCGGGTACGTGCGCATCACCAACACGGGGAGCGCCCCGGACACGCTCACGGGCGCCACGGTGCCGTTCGCCAAGAGCAGCGACATCCACTCCATGTCGATGGAGGGCGGCGTCATGAAGATGGCGCCGGTCACGAACGGCCTGACCATCAAGCCCGGAGAGACCGTGGAGCTGAAGCCCGGCGGCTATCACCTCATGTTCGAGGACCTGACCGGCGCGCCGAAGGCGGGCGAGACGGTCGCCGGGACGCTCACCTTCCAGCGCGCCGGCGCCGTGCCGGTGACCTTCACGGTGGCGCCGATCGGCGCGGGCGCGCCGGGCGGCCAGCACCAGCACCAGCACTAGGAGCCCGTTACGGAGCTTCGGCCGCCGGGCGACAGCCGTGACGCGAGCAGATCCACGAGGCCGGGCCGCCGCGGCGCCCGGCCGTCGCGGCCGCGCGGACCTTCGGGTCGCCCCCGCGCGGCCGGCGCGCGCGCTCGCCCGGATCGTGGCGCTCCTCGCCCTCTACGCTCTGGCGCTGCAGGGCATCCTCGGCGGCCTGGCCTCCGCCGCCGCGGGGCAGGACCACGTCCTCTGCCTCGCCGACGGCGGCCCGACCGATCCGGCACCGGCCGGCAAACAGCTGCCGGCCCCTCACCGCGGGGATTGCTGCGTCGCCTGCCACGCGGCCGGGCCCGCCACCCTGCCCGCGCCGTCGGCCGTCGCCGCCGTCCCGGTCGCCCGACCCGTCGCGGCCGCCGCCCCCCGGCCGCGGCGCGTCGCCCTCCCGCGGGCGCCCCCGCGTCCCGGCCTCGGAGCCCGCGCCCCGCCCGTCGTCTGACCGATCGCCGCCTCCTCCCGATCGCCAGACACGGATCCCACACCATGCCCCGCCAGTTCCGGGCCGGCCGACGCGCCGCGCTCCTGCTGTTCACCTGCGCGACGCCGGCCGCGGCCCAGGCACCGTCCGCCGCCTCGGTCACCCTGTCCGAACTCAGCGTCGTCGGCGCCGCCGCGACGGACGCGCCATCGAACGAGACCCGCGGCTCGCTCTCGGTGCCGAGCGTCGACCGCCAGAGGGCCGCCCTCGCGGGGACCGTCGGCTCCGTGGCCTTCGTCGACACCGCGGCGCTCCAGGACCGCTACACCAACACGCTCCGCGACGTGCTCAAGGACGTGCCCGGCGTCTACGTGCAGGAGCGCTACGGGCAGGAGCTGCGCCTGTCGGTCCGCGGCTCGGGCATCGCCCGCGCCTTCCACCTGCGCGGGCTGGAGCTGCTGCAGGACGGGATCCCGCTCAACCTCGCGGACGGGAGCGGCGACTTCTATCAGGTGGACCCGCTCGCCCTGCGCTCGGTGGAGGTCTACAAGGGCGGCAACGCCCTCACCTTCGGGGCGACGACGCTCGGCGGCGCCGTCAACGCCGTCACGCCCACGGCCTACACCGCGCTGGCGCCCAACATCCTGCGGGTCGACGGCGGCAGCTTCGGCACGATCCGCGAGCAGGCCCAGATGTCCCGCATCGACGGGCCGCTCGACGGGCTGGTCAACGCGACGCTGACCAATTCCGACGGGTTCCGCGCCCACGAGGCCCAGGCCACGAAGAACTTCAACGCCAATATCGGCTACCGGATCGCGCCCGACATCGAGACCCGCTTCTATCTCGGCACCTACCTCACCGATCAGAAGCTGCCGGGCACCCTGACCCTCGGCCAGAGCCTCTCGACCCCGACACTGGCCAACCCCACGGCAATCACCGGCAACCAGTCCCGCAAGGTCGAGACGGAGCGGATCGCGAACCGCACCTCGTTCCTGCTCGACGTGGGCAAGCTCGACGTCGACACCTGGGCGATCCACAAGAGCCTGTACCACCCGATCTTGCAGGCGATCGACCAGGACGGCTGGACCTACGGGATCAGCCCGCACTGGGCCGGGACCTTCGATCTCGGCGGCTTCCGCGACGACGTGGTGCTGGGCCTGCGCGCCTTCGCGGGCCAGAACTCCGCGCTGCAATTCGTCAACGTCCGCGGGCAGCGGGGGGCGCAGACGCTCAACGCCCTTCAGAGCGCCTCGAGCCTCGAGGCCTACGGCGAGAACCGCGTCTGGTTCCTGCCGGACGTGGCGCTGATGACCGGCGCGAAGGCGTTCTCGTCGAACCGGACCTTCAGCGACAAGGGCGGGCTGCCGGGCAACCCGAACCCGCGCTTCGCCGACGTGACCTACGCGGGCGTCAACCCGAAGGTCGGCCTGCTGTGGCAGCCGCGGCCCGACATCCAGATCTTCGGCGACGTCGTCCGGTCCCGGGACGTGCCGGACTTCTCCGACCTCGTGCAGCAGAACCTGCTGAGCACCACCTTCGTGCCCCTGCGGGCGCAGCGCGCCTGGACCTACGAGGCCGGCGCCCGCGGCCGCGTCGACCGCCTCGCCTTCGACGTGACGCTCTACCGGTCGGACCTGCGCGACGAGCTGATCAACTTCGCGACCAATCCCGGCCTCAACATCCCGGCCGCCACCTTCAACACCCCCCGCTCCGTCCACCAGGGCGTCGAGGCGGCGCTCACCCTGGACCTCGCCCGCGACCTCGCGGCGGCGGGCGACGGGCTCAGCGTGACCCAGATCTGGACCCACAACGACTTCCGGTTCGTCGGCGACCCGGTCTTCGGCAACAACCGCATCGCCGGGATCCCGGCCGACGTGCTGCGCACCGTCCTGAGCTACCGGCACCCGCGCGGCTTCCACATCGCGCCGTCGCTCGACTGGGTGCCGCAGGGCGCCTTCGCCGATCACGCCAACACCCTGCGGGTGCCCGGCTACGCCCTGCTCGGCGTCGAGGCCGGCCTCGATCTCGCCGACGGCGTCGCCCTGTTCGTGGATGCCCGCAACCTCACGAACGCCCGCTACGTCTCGGACATCGCCGTGGTGGCGAACGCCGCCGCGACGGCGGGCGGCCCGGCCGCGCTGGCCGCCTTCTATCCCGGGAGCGGCCGCAGCGTCTTCGGCGGTATCCGCGCCTCGTTCTGAGCGCGGGTGCCGCCATCCGCGGCACTTCTCCAGATCCCGGGCGGCGGGTTAAGGTTAAAAAAACATGAACCCTGCTGTCCGGGCCAATCGGCGCTAGGATTGCGGCGTCGTCCGAAAGCCACGGACGGAGCGTCGCGGATCGGAACGAGCCGGGCCGTCGGACGGCACAGGAGAGGCAGATGAACGGCTTCGATGTCACGTTCCGGGACGATCAGGACTGGGTCGATTTCGGCAGGTCCTACGTCAACTCGGAAGCCTTCAAGGCGCTGTTCCGCGACGGGATGACCCTGGTCGAGGAGACGGCCGCCTATCTCGACGGCGAGGGCCGCGACGAGTCGCGCCTCGTGTCCCGGGACGCGACGCTCAGCTACGCGGCCGAGAGCATGCGCCTGACCACGCTGCTGATGCAGATCGCCTCGTGGCTGCTGGTGCAGCGCGCCGTCGCCGAGGGCGAGATGACCCCGGCCGAGGCCCTCCTGGAGAAGCACCGGGTCAAGCTCGGCACCGCCGAGCCGCCGAAGCAGCAGGATTTCAACCTGCTGCCGATGCGCCTGCAGCAGCTGATCCTCCGGGCCCGGCGCCTGCACAGCCGCATCCTGCACCTCGACGCGCTGATCGCCGAGGACCGGCCGACGCCGCAGCCGGTGGAGAGCCCCGTCGCCGCGCAGCAGGGCCTGCTGCGGATGGCCTTCCGCATGAGCGAGGGCTGAGCGGGGGCCGGGCGACGCTCCGGAGAGCGCCGCCGCGCGAGGCCGGCGTCCCGGCCCCGACGCTCAGAACGCCGGGAACTGGCCCGGGAACTGCTCCTTCAGGATCTGGCGGATCGCGTCGTTCTGGAACGCGTGGACCAGCTTCGGCACCCAGGGCTTCCCCGTGTCCGCCTCGCGGACCACGATGACGTTGTTGTAGGGGTTGTCGACCTTGGACTCGATCGCGATGGAGTCCTTGCCGGGGATCAGGCCGGCATCGACGGCGTAGTTGGTGTTGATCACCGCGGCGTCGAGATCCTCGAGGCTGCGGGGCAGCTGCGCGGCGTCGACCTCCTGGAACTTCAGGCGCTTGGGATTGTCGACGACGTCGAAGACCGTCGGCAGCAGGCCGACCCCGTCCTTCAGGCGGATCAGCTTCTCGGCCTGCAGCAGCAGGAGCGCCCGACCGCCGTTCGACGGGTCGTTGGGGATCCCGATCTGCGCCCCATCCTTCAGGTCCCCGACGGCCTTGACCCGCTTGGAGTACAGGCCGATCGGCGTCACGATCGTCTCGCCGACGGGGACGATCTTGTAGCCGCGCGCCTTGATCTGGTTGGCGAGAAACGGCTTGTGCTGGAAGGCGTTGGCGTCGAGGTCGCCGGACTGGAGCGCCTCGTTCGGCAGCAGGTAGTCGGAGAACACCACCAGGTTGATGGCGAGCCCGTCGCGGGCCGCGATCTCCTTGGCCTTCGCCCAGAGGACTTCGGCATCTCCGCCCATGATGCCGACCTTGATCTTGTCCGCGGCCATGGCCGGCGCGACGGCCAGACCGACCAGGGCGAGGAACAGCAGCAGAAGACGTCTCATCGGATCTCGATCCTAGCAGTGCGTCCGGAGAGCCTCGGCCCCCGGACAGGCGGGCCGCCCGCGCAGCGGAGTTCCGGCGAACCGCGGGTGACCGGGGAAGGATACGACGGCCCGGCCGCGCTTTGAATGCGCCGGCGGCGGCCGGACCCGGCCGCGGAGGCCGCGGGCGCGGCCCGTCCGAGAAGAAGCGTTTCCGCCCGCCGGCCCGGACGCGCGGTTCGCGCCAAGGTCCGGGCGATCTTCGCAAACCCGTCCTGTGGATAACGCGCGCGGCCGCGCGACGCCGCGCACGAAAACGGGCGGCCCCGCCAGGGACCGCCCGTCTCGAACAGCGTCGCCGTGACGGCTGCGGCGCTCAGCGCTTGCCGAGGTTGCCGAACCGCGAGTTGAAGCGCGACACGCGGCCGCCGCGGTCGAGCATCTTCTGCTCACCGCCGGTCCAGGCCGGATGGGTCAGCGGATCGATGTCGAGATTGAGGGTGTCGCCCTCCTTCCCGTAGGTCGAACGGGTCTGGTACTCGGTACCGTCCGTCATCACGACCTTGATGAAGTGGTAATCGGGGTGCTCGGTCCCCTTGGCCTTCGCGGCCGCGTCCTTCGCCATGACCTTGGTCCCTGTCTGGCACGCCGGCGGGAAGCGCAGGAGGCGCCGCCCGGCCCGGAATGCGGAAGATGTCACCGGTTGCACCGAACCATGGGTTCGTGGCAACGGCACGTCCAAGCCGACCGTGGTGGCGGCCCGCGGCCATTGAACACACGCAATCGGATGAGCGGCGGCCTATACCGCAGCCGCTCCCCGGTCACAAGCGCCGCGGACCGGGAGAACGACAACACGTGAGGCGTGATGGCCCGTAAGACCAAGGCGGCCGCGGCCGGCCGACCCAGAGCCCCGCTGAGCGCCCTCCGGCCGCTCCTCCCCTTCGCGCTGCGCTACCGCGCGCGGATCGCCGCGGGGCTCGTCGCCCTCATCTGCGCGTCGGCCTCGACGCTGGTCGTCCCGATCGCCATGCGCCGGGTCATCGACCACGGCTTCACCGCCGACGGCTCGAACGTGATCGACGCCTATTTCCTCGCCCTGCTCGGGGTCGTCGCGGCCTTCGCGCTGTCGAGCGCGGCCCGCGTCTACACGGTGGTGACGCTGGGCGAGCGGGTCGTCGCAGACCTCCGCAGCGCCGTCTTCGCGCGGCTGACCCAGCTCGATCCGGCGTTCTTCGACCGGGCGCAGTCCGGCGAGATCGTCTCGCGGCTCACCGCAGACGCGACGCAGATCAAGTCGGCCTTCGGCGTCTCGGTCTCGATCCTGCTGCGCAACCTGTTCCTGTTCGTGGGCGCCACCGCCATGATGGTGGTGACGAGCCCGCGCCTGTCGGTGATGGTGCTGGCCGCGATCCCGATCATCGTCTTCCCGCTGATCGTGTCGGGCCGCGGCGTGCGCCGGCGCTCCCGGGCGGCCCAGGACCGGCTCGCCGAGGCCTCGGCCTACGCCGCCGAGGCGGTCGGGGCGGTGCGGACGATGCAGGCCTTCGGCCGCTCCGACTCGACGGCGGCCCGGTTCGCGGCGGCCTCCGAGGAGGCCTACGGCGCCGCCCAGGCCTCGATCCGGGCCCGCGCGCTGCTCACCGGCGTCGCGATCTTCCTGATCTCGGCCTCGGTGGTCGGGGTGATGTGGTACGGCGCCCAGGGCGTCCTGAACCACACGATGACGGGCGGCGAGCTCTCGCAGTTCGTGCTCTACGCCGTGTTCGGCGCCGGCGCCCTCGGGCAGCTCTCCGAGGTCTACGGCGACCTCGCCATGTCGGCCGGTGCGGCCGAGCGGCTCACCGAGATCCTCGCCGCGGAGCCGGCGATCCGCGCGCCGTCCCCGGCCCTGCCGCTGCCCGAGCCGGCCCGGGGCGCGGTGGCCTTCGAGGACGTGCGCTTCGCCTACCCCACCCGCCCGGAACACGCCGCCCTCGGCGGCCTCAGCTTCGCGGCCGCGCCCGGCGAGCGCATCGCCATCGTGGGCCCCTCCGGCGCGGGCAAATCGACGGTGTTCCAGCTGCTGCTGCGCTTCTACGACCCGCAGGGCGGCCGGATCCTGGTCGACGGCGCCGACATCGCCCAGGTCGATCCCGAGCGCCTGCGCGCCCGCATCGCCCTGGTGCCCCAGGACCCCGTCGTGTTCTCCGGCACCGTCACCGAGAACATCCGCTACGGCCGCCCAGAGGCCGGCGAGGCGGAGGTCCGGCGCGCGGCCGAACTCGCCAACGCGCACGGCTTCGTCTCGGCCCTGCCGCAGGGCTACGCGACCCAGGTGGGCGAGCGCGGCGTGACCCTCTCGGGCGGCCAGCGGCAGCGCATCGCCATCGCCCGGGCGATCCTCAAGGACGCGCCGATCCTGCTCCTCGACGAGGCCACCTCGGCCCTGGACGCCGAGTCCGAGCGCGCCGTCCAGGCCGCCCTCGCCACGCTGATGCAGGGCCGGACCACGCTGGTGATCGCCCACCGGCTCGCCACGATCCGCGCCGCGGACCGCATCCTGGTCCTCGACGACGGCCGCATCGTCGAGACCGGAACCCACGAGAGCCTGCTGGCTCAGGGCGCGCTCTACGCCCAGCTCGCGAACCTGCAGTTCACCGACGCGCTGGACGAGACGGCGCGGGGCAAGGAGCCCCGCAGCCGGGGCGAGCGCCTGCCGGTCGCCGAGTAGCCGGGTCGCGCCCGGAGCCGCCCGGGGCGGCGCCCGTCCGCGCGACGGATCGCCGGTGCGGGGTGCGCGGCCTCAGTGCGCGGACGCGGCCTGGCGCTGCCCCCGGGTCGCGGTATCCTGCGCCCGCTCCGCCGCGGCCTGGATCTGGCCGACCTGGGCCACGATCGTGTCGGTCGCCCGCACCATCTGCCCGGCCAGGTCCCTGACCTCCGCGGCCGCGGCCGCGAATCCCCGGCCCTCTCCGCCGTCGCGGGCCGCCTCGATCGCGGCCCGGAGCGCCATCAGGCTGGTCTGACCGGCGATGCCGGCCAGGAGGCCGGTCGCCGCGTCGGCCGCCGCCGCGGCGGACTCGGCGTCGTCCGCGGCCCGCACGCCCGCGCGCAGGTCCGTCAGCCCGTCCTCGAAGATCCGCACGGCCGCGGCGATCGCGCTGGCCTCGTCCCGCAGGGCGACGTGCGGCCGGGGGTGATCGTCGGCTCCGGGCCGAACCGCGTTCAGGGACAGGCTGAGCTTCGACATCGATACGGTCTCCCTGGATCGGCCGCACCATGGGACGTCAAGGATAACGATGCGTTAATCCAGCAGAGCTGCGGCGCGCACAGGATAAATCGGCGCCCGCCGGGGGAATTACCGCCTATCTTTTCCGGCTTCTGGTGTTCGAACCTTTCGTAAGACAATCGGATGCTGGCCTGATCGGCACATGCACCTGCGAACGCGGAGCGAGATCGCCGCGAAACTGGTCACCGGACGCGGGCCGCGCGCCGACACACCCTGTGGCGCCGCGACGGCCCGACAGCGCTAGAGCGTTTTCGGTTTGGGCTGAGTCGGGTTGGTAGGGTTCACGCGGCGCTGGGAGGCTGATTCACTCAGGCCGGTCGACAGCCGGAGTGATGCATGGGCCGCCCCTACAGCTTGGACCTGCGCGAGCGGGTGGTGACCGCGGCTGCGGCGACCTCGCGCCGTCAGGCGGCCGCCCGCTTCGGGGTCGGCCAAGCAACCGCGATCCGCTGGATGGCGGCGCTCGCCGCGACTGGGACGGTGGCCGCCCGGCCGCAGGGGCGTGCCCGCCGCTCCAAGCTCGACCCGTACGAGACGTTCCTGCGTACGCTGATCGACGAGACGGTCGACATCACCCT